>JAAEMP010000327.1 GCA_024225445.1 Hyphomicrobiales bacterium
GATACGTCCGGTGCCTCCTTTCACGCCAGCAAATCACTGGAAGGCTTTTGAGCGACGGGGAAAAATCTGCAGCCAGACAAATGTTGCGGCGACGCGCGATTATGAGTTACCAAAAATCTATCTGACTTCCAGGGTTTTGAGAAAGTCTGGCAGGAAACGAAATGAATCATTTTGAACCCGTCACAGCTTTTTCAGCACCGTTAGGCCGTTAATGGCCTATGGCTCTTTTTCAGCGGCAACTTTCTGGGTCGGATAATCCTGAAAACCCCAACCATCTGTGCCTTCGGGAAACCAGAAGACATGGGTAAATCCATATTCGACCGCACGTTTGGCGGCATTCCACGACATCCAGCATTCAGCAAGACAAAAGAAAACAACCGGATGGTCCACATTGCCCGATGTCGCCTTGTTCAGACCACGCTTGAAATAATCATGGGTGATTTCTGCAAGCTTGCCATATCCAACATTTGGTAGCCAGATCGAGCCTGGTATCGAATAACGGGATTTTTCACGCCAAATCGTTCCTTCGGGTAAATTCTTTGGCTTTGGCGCGCGTGGCAAGACATCTACAAATACAACGTGGTCAGTTTTCCACAATGCAAAAGCCGAATCTGTGTTTATGACAGTTACACCTCTTAGAGAGTCGGGGACTGGGCCACGATATGGGTGATTTCTATATTCATCCGGTTCCACAACTGACTGAGCAACCACTGCCCAAGGCAGCATGCAAAGCGCAATTATTACCGCCCGAATCAATTTTGCTCCGCTATTAAGCCGGTACCCATATCGTTCATCAGGGGCACACCCGCGTCGTTCAATAATGCATTGATTTCTTTTTTGTTGCGCCGGATCAGCGAGTTTAGTTTTCGTACCCAGACTTTTTCACCCTGCCGAACACCCATGGTTATTCGGAAAAAAAGTCGTGGCGCCTGCGTTTCCTTAATCAATGGCGTGATGGTGAAATCAGGAAATTTCTTTTTTACCAACGGCCCGCCTATTGGCCCCCACAAAATTGCAGCGTCGATCTCACCTGAATTTAAATCGTTCAACATGTCCAGGTTGGGCGATTCGTGTCGGCTATCGATGAAAAGCCTGTAGGCTTTTGCATCAGCAAGCAAACCGTAACGAACCATATGAGTGGCAGGTGGCGAACGGGCGATAATTCCGATTTTCTTACCTTTCAGGCGGTCGTCTGAAAGACTGTCGACACCTGTCAGGATGCTGTTTTTTGGCGTTATCAACGTGTAGACAGAGGTCAAATAGTGATTGGTGTTCAAAACCATCTCATGGCCCTGCGCATATCCAATCACCACATCGCATTTGTTGGCCCACAATGTCTTGCGAATAAAGCCGGTGGACATGGGATACCAGGTGTATTGTACCGGCAATTCCAGCCGGGCTGCGATCAGTGCCGCCAGCTTGTTTTCATAACCATTTTCGTGTCTGTCAGACATCGGATAGCTGGCGGGATCCGCGCAAACCCTAAACGCGGTTTTTGAAACAAGATCAGAAGTTTGCGCAACGCTGTTTGAAGCGTTCAAGCACAATAATGCAGTACAAATTATCCAGATTTTATTCCAGACACACATTTTCCGCCTCGCGGATCGCATCAGATTTAGGCTCCTTCTTACGAGGACGGCCGCGTGGTATTGCATCAGTTCCCCGCGCTTTTAGATAGACGTAAATATCATCAAGATAACACATAACGTTGGCATTTTCTCCGAAGGAGGGCATGACGGAATTCACCGATGCACTTACTCTTTCGCGGCCGTTCACAACGATATCCACGAAGTCATAATAATCCATATCTATCGCTGAAACTTTCAAAGCCGGCGCATAGCTTGATCCCTCGCCCTCGGGTCCATGGCACACATGGCATTCAGAATGATAGCGGCGAAACCCAGAATAGCTGGGCCAGTCAATTTTGCCGTCTTCTGCAATATTATAGGTTGGAACATCATCTTCAGTGAAATACTTGCCGCCCTCACTGTAGGCAGCCTTGATATTATCTGGTTTCTCCTCAGTCGTGCCAGCGGCAAACGCAGCTTGTCCCGAGCCAATAAACACACTGACAGCCAACAAAATTCCCAGTTTACCCATTGAATTTCCTTTGTGTTTAAAAAATACGGATTGGCGCAAATCAAATTGCGCCAATCCATTTTTTACCATTATCTCCTGGCCTGTTTAGCCGACTAATTAGGCAGAGCAAATACTGTCAGGTTTCCACCCAGTGCGGTGTAATCGCTAAGAGCGGCATAACCACCCACAGCGCCCAAACCGTCATTCGGGTTTGTCAGACCAGCTGCAAGACCGATACCGGCCCAACCGCCAACACCCGACAAGATAGCGACATACTGTTTGCCACCGTGGGCGTAAGTCATAACGTTACCAATGATACCTGACGGAGTTTTGAACTTGTACAGCTCCTTACCGGTACTGGCATCAACAGCTTTCAAGTAACCTTCCAGGGTGCCGTAGAAGACGATGTCCCCGGCTGTTGCCAGTGCACCGGACCAAACGGAGAACTGCTCAGGAACGGACCAGACGATTTTACCTGTTTTGCCATCCCAGGCAATAAAGTTCCCCATACCGCCATGGCTTTCGCCCGCTGGATACATCGCAAGAGTGGCGCCAACATATGGCTGACCGGCGGTGTAACTGACGCGGAACGGCTCATAATCCATGCAAACGTGGTTTGTTGGAACATAGAACAGTTCAGACTTTGGTGAATATGCAGCTGGCTGTTGGTCTTTGGAACCCAAAGCAGCAGGACAGATTCCGGTAGAGTTTACGTCTTCACCATTTTGTTCTGTCGAGTATTTGGCTACAACCTGTGGACGACCGTATTGAGCAGATCCCTTGTCCATTTCGACATGGGTAGCCCAGTTGACTTTTGGATCGAACTTTTCAGCAACAAGAAGCTCGCCGGATACGCGGTCAAGCGTATATCCAAAACCGTTGCGGTCAAAGTGCGTCAAAATCTTGCGCGCTTTGCCATCGATTTCCTGCTCGGTGAGGATCATCTCGTTGATGCCATCATAATCCCACTCATCGTGAGGGGTCATCTGATAAAACCATTTGGCAACACCTGTATCTGCATCGCGAGCCATGATAGTCATAGACCAGCGGTTGTCACCAGGGCGCTGGCCCGGGTTCCATGTAGAAGGGTTGCCTGAACCGTAATATATCATGTTCTCTTCAGCATCGTAAGAATACCATCCCCACGTTGTGCCACCGCCGATTTTCCACTGATCGCCTTCCCAGGTATTCATGCCTGAGTCTTTGCCGACCGGCTTGCCGAGGTGAGTGGTGTTTGCATCAACAAGGATATCCTCATCCGGACCCATGGAGTAAGCACGCCAGGCACGCGAACCATCGGAAATGTTGTATGCGGTCACAGAACCACGTACACCAAATTCACCACCGGATATTCCAACAATAATTTTGTCTTTTACCGGCATAACTGTCGCCGTATTGGTTTCTCCTATGCCAGGATCACCATTCTTGACACTCCAGACAACCGCTCCAGACTTGGCGTCCAGGGCAACAATAGTAGTGTCAGCCTGATGCAGGTAGATTTTACCGTCAGAATAAGCCACACCGCGGTGCACAGTATCACAGCACATTACCGGAATAACGTTCGGATCCTGCTTGGGCTCATACTTCCAAAGAATTTTTCCTTCATCAGCAAGGTTAAGCGCATAAACAATGTTTGGGAACGGTGTATGCACATACATTGTGTCGCCAATAACAAGTGGCGACCCCTCATGCCCACGCAGAACGCCGGTTGAGAATGTCCATGCAACTTGAAGATTACCAACATTGTCTTTGTTGATCTGATCAAGTTTTGAATAGCGCTGGTTCTTGTAATCGCCTGTCTGGGAAACCCATTGATTTGGGTCGTCCATCATTGATTGTAAATTGGGATCTGCAACAGCCACTCCGGCTGTACAAATCGCAAGTGCTGCTGTTAAAGTCAGAAACTTTTTCATTTTGCACTTCCTTTCTGGTGATTGTGGTTTGTGATCTTTGATCAACCAATATTTACTACAGGAATTATTCAAAGACCGGTTCGAAGTAAAATGATCCAAACTGAATTTTAGTTCCAAATGGGCCTGGATCGATATTGCCCGTTTAATCTCCTCCTTTATTTTTCAGTGTCGCTGGACAAGTCGCTATATTTTTTCCGTTTTCCCTAGCTATCAAGTCCGTTCAATCTTTCCGAATGCCACCGGATATGGTCACCGGCAAAAGTTGATACAAAAAAATAACTGTGATCGTAGCCATCCTGCATACGCAGTATCGCTGGCTGGCGGTGTTCGTAAATTATTTTGGTCAGTGATTGTGGTCTCAAAAGGTCAATGAACTGATCGCTTGACCCTTGATCAATCAAAATATCGCCGTGCCACCCAAGCTCACCGAGCAGAATTGTCGCATCATATTCAGCCCATGTTGCTTCATCGTCACCCAAATAGGCGCTAAACTGTTTGCGGCCCCAGTTTGACTGCGTAGGATTGGTTATTGGCGCAAAGGCCGATACAGAATTGAACAGCTTGGGGTTACGCAAAGCAATCGTTAGAGCGCCATGTCCGCCCATGGAGTGACCAGTGATGCCATGACGATCAGTGACCGGCTGAGATTCCTGTAGTTTCATCCGCAATTCCTTGACGATATAGTCATACATCTGGAAATGCGGTTTCCACGGTTCTTGCGTCGCATTGACATAAAATCCGGCTCCATTTCCAAGGTCATAGGCTTCATCGTCAGCTACATCGTCACCTCTGGGTGAGGTGTCGGGAAATACCAGTGCCATACCGTACTTGGCTGCATGTTGTTGCATACCGCTTTTCGTCATTGCATTTTCATGGTTGCAGGTTAGGCCCGACAAGTACCATAGCACCGGCACGGATTTGGTCTGAGCCTGCGGAGGCAAATACATCCCAAACGTCATTTCGACGCCACAAGCATCTGAAGCATGCTTGTACACAGTCTGCATGCCCCCGTAACACTTGTTTCTTGAGACAATTTCCATTGCTGAGCCTTAATACTCCACTACTGCACGGATCGACTTACCCTCATGCATCAAATCAAAACCTTCATTGATGTTTTCAAGAGCAAGCTTGTGCGTGATCATCGGATCAATCTCGATCTTTCCATCCATGTACCAATCTACAATCTTGGGTACATCTGTGCGACCGCTGGCGCCGCCAAAGGCTGTACCCCGCCAACTGCGGCCCGTAACAAGCTGGAATGGCCGAGTTGAAATTTCAGCACCTGCCGGTGCGACACCAATGATAATACTCTCACCCCATCCCTTGTGCGCGGCTTCAAGCGCGGTGCGCATCACGCCCACATTGCCGGTCGCATCAAAGGTATAGTCTGCGCCGCCTTTAGTCAAATCGACCAAATAAGTTACCAGATCACCTTCAACTTCGGATGGATTCACAAAATCGGTCATCCCAAACCGCGTTGCCATTTCCATTTTGCCGGGGTTTAAATCCACACCAACAATCTGATCTGCGCCGGCCAGTCGCAGCCCCTGAATCACATTCAAGCCAATGCCACCCAGACCGAACACTACCGCGCGACTCCCGATCTCTACCTTTGCCGTGTTAATTACAGCCCCGATCCCTGTAGTCACACCACAACCGATGTAGCAAACTTTGTCAAAAGGTGCGTCCTTGCGGATTTTCGCCAGGGCAATCTCCGGCAAAACCGTATGGTTGGCGAAGGTTGAGCAGCCCATATAGTGAAAAATCGGATCGCCATCCAGCGTTGTAAACCGGCTGGTCCCATCCGGCATGAGGCCCTGGCCCTGGGTTTCACGGATTGACTGGCAAAGATTGGTTTTTGGATTCAGGCAATAGTCACATTCGCGGCATTCCGGTGTATAAAGCGGAATCACATGATCACCCTTTTTCACGCTGGAAACCTCTGGCCCAACATCTACGACAATGCCAGCACCTTCATGACCCAGAATTGCCGGGAATATACCCTCTGGGTCCGCGCCTGAACGGGTGAATTCATCGGTGTGGCAAATCCCTGTCGCTTTGATTTCTACCAGAACCTCGCCGGCTTTGGGACCATCAAGGTTAACTTCTGTAATTTCCAGTGGTTTGCCAGCTTCAACAGCTAATGCAGCGCGTGTGCGCATAAACTCCCTCCTAAAATCTGCCAGTCTGCTTGTAAGCGAATAAGGCGCGAGTATAATCCACCCGTGAAGGCATACAATCGCTACCTTTGTGTGTATTTTCTATCATGGGTATCACCCGAATAATGAAGTTTTTTGACTAAAGGAGAATTACGCATTGAGACAGTACAGTTATTTTGGGGCCATCCTGAGCTTGCTTTTTAGCGGGAATCCGGTTTGGGCTGCCACTTATTCTGACCCCAGTTGGCCCTGTATCCAGCGCAAGGTAGAAACACTCTCGCTGGGCCTTATGTGGCCGCATCCGATACAAAAAACCGGTCTGCAAGGCAATATTGCGGCAGCTGCAGGCGAGTTGGTCGAAAAATTGGCGCTTCGCCGTATCAGCCTTGAAGAAACCCAGCCCCTGATTGCAGAATTTGTCCAGGCCAACAGTGATGTAACGCTTGATGTTCTGGGTTATGTTTTTAAACAGACCTTTGAACGGATCGCCACAGACCGTGATAATATTATGGAAGGCATCGCCAAGTATTCTTTCAGGCAAATAGCGTTATCCCAAAAAGTTGACAAAACACGCACCCGGATGACCGATTTGATGAAGGCCGCAGAACCTGACTTTGATGCGGTGGACAAGCTTGAGGAGCAACTCGATTGGGATGAGCGAATTTTCAAAGTTCGTGCTAAATCCCTGACATATGTCTGTGAAACACCAATTTTGTTGGAAAAGCGCCTTTTTGCGATTGCCCGCGAACTGTTGAAACACGCTCCATAATAAAGCGCAATAAAAGCGTCAGTTTATTCCCACTCAAGTTGGGTATAAGCAACAGTTGCGTTGCGTGGATTAAAAAGCTCGAAAAGCTGCCAGTTTCCGGATTCGCTTTGCGCAATAATGTCTACGGCCTTACCCAGACGAATACCCTTTTTGATCGCTGCCCTGGTATCGGTTTCCAGCACATTGAGGTAGTTCAACATGGCTCTCGACGCAGATGGCCATTGCAAAATCGGCCCACCATGGCCTGGAATTATCATTGTCGCGCCAATATTTTCCATCTTCTCAAGCACTAACTGCCAGCCTGATAACAAGCCATCAAGCACCGGGGCATGTTCGCCAAACACTAAATCCCCGGTGAACAGAATACCGCTTTGGTTATCTAATACTGTCAGATCAGTGCTTGTGTGCGCCTGCGGCCAGCTTCTGATCTCAAGCAGCCGGTTGCCTAATTCAATATTCAGGAATCCGTCAACTATTACGTCCGGTGGGACAATTTGCGTTCCGATAAATTCGGCAGCTCCAATACGTTCACCGAAATTATCCAGATAGGTTTCCTCACGGTCACCAAGCGCACCGCCAAGATTAGCGTGACCGACAATTATCGCACCGATATTCGCGAATACAGAAGCCCCCAATACATGATCAGGATGCATATGGGTCAAAATCACATGACTGATCGGTAAATCACTTTTCTCACGGATAGCACGGTAAACCTGCTCAGCAATTTTTCGTGATCCTCCGGTGTCAATTACAGCAATAGAAGTGTCTCCGATAACAAATCCGACATTCGAAACATCACCAAAATTATCTGGAGCGGCATCACTAATATCGCCACGGTGCGCAAATATGCCGTCTCCCACCTTCTCAAATTTGGCAACCCCAACGGCTTGCGCGCAGCTTGGAGGAGCTACTTGATTATATTGAGAAAACTGCTCTTTCCAACGGCTATCGGAGGCCTTCAGCGCCGCTTCGCATTGTGTTGCACTGGTGGCTTCAAAACCCGGTAAAAGGATATCGCGGCAGGATGAAGGCTCAGCCAAAAGGCAGATGCTCAATATTGCCTCAAACATTTTATCTCCAGTTTATGCCAAAATTCAGTAAAAACACATAACAGATTTTGGATTATACATCCACAAGGATTGGTTACAATCAATCGGTTTTGTGATATTGGGAGGCGACCACGCATAAATATACGGAGTTCAACAAATGAAGCGCTTAATGGTGGCATTAGTCATTGCTTTGATTGCGCAAGCTGGATTTGCGGCGGAAAATACGGTGATTAACCCTCTTACAGATGAGGGAAGCTGGATAGATTTGCGCGAAGACATTATTGGTGAAATTGTTCCCGGTGACGGCTCCATGCTATTTGAAGTTGAAGCTCCCTACCGCGCACACGACGCTGCGACTGTACCTATTGTGATCAGGCAAACTGATTTGAAGTCACCACCGATCAACTCGCTCAAAGTGGTGATTGACGAAAATCCGGCGCCACTTGCTGCTGATATGACATTCGGGGAAGCCATGAACCCGCTGAATTTCGAAATGCGGGTTCGTGTCAACCAGTATTCAAACATAAGGGTTATTGCCAATACTGCCAATGGCAGCTTCATGCAGGGAAAATATGTGAAGGCGTCTGGCGGATGTTCGGCAGCCGCGACAAAAGACCCGAAACTGGCGCTTAAATCCATGGGCAGGATGCGTTTGAGGCATTTTGACGACGCGCTGCAAATGTCAAATCAGCGCCGCGAAGCGCAGATTATGATCCGCCACCCAAACTATTCCGGTTTGCAGCGCGATCAGGTTACACAACTTTTCATTGGAGCGCATTTTATTAACACACTTGAGGTATTTCAGGGCGACGACATTTTGTTCACGATCGAGGGCGGTATTTCAATTAGTGAAAATCCGGTATTCCGGTTCCAATACACTGAAAATGGCGCCAGGACTCTCAAAATTCGCGCTGTTGATACAGAAGGCAATGTCTTTGAGCAGACACTCGACAAGGACGCCCAGTCCTGAGTGCAGGATAGCTTTTAAAAGCACAATATCTCGGCTTCAGCCTGCGCCCGCCTGAGGTCGGTGACGAGTACTTTTGCAAGCTGAGATGTCCTGAAAATCGACATTTTCTCACCGCCTGTGTGTTGTAGCGACAGCACCGTTTCAGCTTCGACATATTTCTCGTAAGGTAATATTGAGGCAATCACGTCAATGGAACAGGAACATTTGCCCAATATGGATCGGTTTCGCCCGTTTGCCGCCATACAACCAAATACATAATCCGCCCGTGCTTCGGTAGGATAATCGTTGAGCCGCTGCTTAATAGTCTGAGCCATGGCCGAATTCGCCAAAATAATCAGACATGCAAATATTCGTGCAAGACCCATTACTTTTGCCCTCCTGGGGTGAGAACCAGTGAATTGGTGTAGATTGGCGCATTGCCTTCAGTTCCTTTAACATTGGCAACCAGCGAATAATACCAGCCCGGCACTTCGCCCGACATCGTGACGGTGAGTGCGAGGTTTCCATATCCGCGCATTTTACCGATGTTTTTATCATTAAGAAACGGGTGGAGCGTAATTTGCTTTACCGGCACGTCATTTCCACCAAACGGCAAAACTTTGTTTTCGATTTCGGCAAATTGAATGAGCGATTCCTTCACCCTGTTGCGGATATAAAAAGGACTGCCACCGGTATTATGTGCAACGTCGCGGATGACGGTTTCGACAAAATACATGATTATCGGATTGCCCACCGTTGCTGGAAACGATCCGACAACACGGCGCTTTTTGTCTCTCGTAAACTCCAGCTTCGCCATATCGTCGGGTTCAAATGTCAATTTTACGCTGCCTGTTTCGTCGGCGGAAACTTTAGGTTTGCCATTCACCAATATATTGCGATTATACACCAGAATGCTGTCTTTCGAGACTTCCGACAAAGTGCCGGTCTTGAAAATCAGATCATATGTTTGCGCCGCCTGCAATGGCGCAAAAGATGCGCCTGAAAT
This sequence comes from Hyphomicrobiales bacterium, assembly GCA_024225445.1. GTDB lineage: Bacteria > Pseudomonadota > Alphaproteobacteria > Rhizobiales > Rhizobiaceae > JAAEMP01. The sequence continues at coordinate 9,925 of JAAEMP010000327.1, forward strand.
GAGCAAAAAACACAAAATAAACAAACGCATTGCACTCTCCCGTTTCGATTTCATTTTACCTGTCACCGGAAATTTTTATCTGCCAATTCTGCCGCGGCATTACCGGTCTTCCAGTCAATCAAAGGTCTGAGCCGGGATAGCTGAACCGGTTTGGTCAGAACCGTAAATCCATGCTTGTGCCCCGCTTTGATCAAACTGTCTTTACGGTTTGCGGTGATCATGATGGCAGGGATATCTGTCTTTGTCTGATTGCGCAATGCGACAATCGATTTGATACCATCGTCACCTCCATCCAATTGGTAATCGGCCAAAATAATGTCCGGCGCAATGCCGATCTCGCGGACCAGTTTTACGGCTTCTTTCGTGGATTTTGCTCCAAGAACGCTAGCTCCCCAATTTTCAAGTTTTTGAGTTGTTGCGAAAAGGACTTCTGGATCATTTTCAACAATGACAACAATAAGGTCCATATCATCTTGAGGAACAAAGCTTCGTTCGGGTTTAGGTCCGACTACCGAATGCACCGGCTCTACCATTGGCAATTCAATGGAAAAAGTCGAACCAATACCCGGTTTGGACCGAACCTCGACATTATGACCCAGATGTCGGCAGGCGCGTTCGACAATCGACAGGCCCAGCCCCATTCCATAACCAAACTTACTTGTTTTCACTCTCATAAATTCATTGAATATTCTCTTCTGGTTTTTCTTGGATATTCCAATTCCTGTATCCCACACTTCCAGTCTAACCTGGTTACCATCCCTGCGGCACCCAACAAGAATACGGCCTTTTTCAGTATATTGTATGGCATTTACAACGAGATTTTGAACGGATCGTAACAGATAACGCTGATCACTTTGTACCCAGATGGTCGAGGGCACGATGCTTATGCGAAGTCCCTTTTCGCAAGCTAGCGGTGAATAGTCTTGTTTGATGAAATGAAGTATCTCATCAATGCTGAAAGCCGTCACAGAAAACTCGGCACCCGTAGAATCCAGGCGGGCAATATCCAACAATGCATGAAGTAAAGATTCAATCGAAGTAAAAGACCTGTTCAGGCGGTCCATTGTCTCTTCCATGCCGGTTCCACGGGACTCTTCCTTCAACGTCGAAATAAAGAGTTTTGCGGCATTGATTGGTTGTAAAAGGTCATGACTGGCTGCCGCAAAGAATCGGGTCTTTGAGGAGACAGCCGCCTCAGCTTCTTCCTTGGCAATACGCAATTCCTCTTCAACCTTGGCCTGTTCGTCATATTGCTGGCGCAACCGCGAATTAGCATCCGTTAGTTCCGATGTACGTTCCTGCACCCGTTTTTCAAGCAACTCGGTTGTCTGAGATTCTGCCGTGACATCTAAAACATTCACGATAAAACCGTCATCGGGAAGTCTGTGAACTTGCAGGTCATAGGTGCCGCCGCTAACATGACGAATACGTCCTTTCAGCTTGTTGTCAACGCGAAATTGATCGATCCAGGTGTCTATGTCTTCGTTTGGATATGCGAGTCTCAAAAGTTGGTTTTTCTTTATAAAATCCAGTATTTGTCCAAAAGCAGTACCTTCTCGTGTCAGGCGGTACGGCAGACCTAACAACTCCCCAAATATGGAATTGTGAATGAGAAGTGTGCCTTCAGCGGAAAATGTACAAACCCCTTGGCTCATATGGTCAAAAGCAGCCTGCAGGAAATGAGTCTGCTCATCAATCAACTTGTCCTTTTCTCGCCGATTTTTGCGCACAATACCGGTTATCTCGGTCTGCAGCATAACAATACTGTCCAGACTGGTCCGCTTCTGGGTAATCTGAACCCAGCGATTATTTTTCAAAGCCAGAACAAATGTAGCTACCGGAGCGCCTGTACGTTTCAATTCGGAGCGATTGTTGGATATGCGATTCACGTCTTGACCGCGTTTTACGTATGAACTTTGATTGATGGAATTACAGTAGGTCTCGAAATCCAGTCCAGGTGCGATGATCTGCGATACATCCGCAATCAAGTTCCTGAATAGATCATTGCAAATCTGAAGTTTGTTGTCGGTAAAAAGTGCAAAGCCGCCTTCCATAACGTCTAGTGCAACAGCCAGATTTTTCTGCGTCTGTTCGCGCGCAAACTGAACACTTTCCAACTCGTTGCTGGCCTGTCCCAATGTGTCGAGTGCCCGCTCCAGGTCCTTGGTTCTCTCCGATACTTCTCCTTGCAATGCAATAGCTGACTGAAACAGGGAATAAGCGGAACTTCCCACATCATGCCCCCGATTTGCGCGTTTAATCAGAGCATCAATAATTTTAGCCTGCTTTTCAACCTGCGTCTCAAGCGGCTCAGCTGGATCAATCACAACCTCGCTCCTTTTTCCGGTGCAAAGAATGCAATGCCAACAAAAGTCTGATTAACGTGAACCCCGCGATGTTGCTCGCCATAAGTATTGAAACCCAATACCTTGTGTTTGCGCAAAATTTCCGAAGCTTCGGGTACAATATCGTTTTGTTCAATTTCAAGTCTTCTCAGGAAACAGTCAAATCCCAAAATGAAATCCGGAGGTATGCCGTATGTGTCTGCCGGGGTCAGGCCGGAATCAAGCGTTTCAAGAATTTTTTTGCCACGACCTAATGTCAGTAACAAACCATCATCTATCGCAGACAAAAACGACAATCCATTTTCAGCGGCGACCTGCTGGATCGCCCGCACATGCCAAGCATTGTGATTGCGCACGAGAACAGGGTTCTCTGCGAATACTTTCGGCGACAGATCGGCAACGTCATGTCCGGTCAACCGGGCATATTCAAGCGCCGCGGGAGATCCATTTATCTCCAGCACCAACCGTTCTTCGGGTACAGCCCGAGTGACAACCATACGCTTGTCGGTTGGCAGAAAATGATCAAAACCCAATCCGCTGAATACGAGATCGGTTTCGAGCAGGATCAAAAGTGCCGCGTTGGCGTGGATCTCGCCGCCGTGCAGAATGAACGTCTCATCAAAAGCCAATCCATGTCCCGCTGAGCCGCCAAAGATAGGTATATCATCAAGTCCCGCTTCAAGTGCTGCAACCAGAACATCCTCCTGTTTGGACAATCCATCGGCGAATGTAATGGCGATGCGGCTCCAATTGGCAGTGCTGTGAAAACGCGAGCTTAAATTTTTCGCATTCATCGCTACTTGTTCAATTGAAACGCGCTTTAGCGGTTTGATCAATGCCGACGAACAGCGGAAGTGGTCGCGGGGAAATGCGATTAACAGGAGTGCGCCGTCGTCATAACCTCTGGACGTAATCTGGCCTGCGGTCGTACATCCAAAAACCAGGGTTAATGATAAGTGTTCGTTTAAAGATGTCGCCACTGCTGCCGGATCCAGACAATCTGGTATGAAAGCCAAAACAAAACAAATATTTGATATATTGAATTGCGAAGCAGCTTCAATAACGGCGGTGGCAGGGTCGGTTGATTGAGAAAAACCAACTGCTACAACTTGCGGTGAATTCTGTGTCGAATTGGAAGCCATATCCATTGGCAGCCTAACTTAGAAGTGCGCGTGCATCCTCTTCCGATATATCAGAAGGATGGTCTAAACCGGCGCTTTTAACAAGCACAGCTGCCTGCGTTCGATTATTCACACCCAGCCTGCGCAACAGAGCTGTTATATGGGCCTTTACAGTCGCCTCGGCCAGACACATTTCATAGGCAATCTGTTTGTTTTGCTTTCCGGCGCAAATCAATTTGATGATCCGGCTTTGCTGGGGTGTCAGATTAGCGATTTTCTTCGCCATTTGATGTATGCCTACTTCATTGCGAGATGGGCGAGCGGGATGATTGTAGCCTGGTGGCAAAAACCTTCGCCCCTCGCGAACATCCATCAGCGCCTTTTGCAGAATCTTGTGAGAAGCATCCTTGGGAACAAATCCTGCAGCGCCCGCGTTGATTAATGTCTGCATTGTCGCATCGGATGATTCAGCTGAGATTACAAGAACCGGGACATCCGGCATTTTGTTTTTGATCTTGAGAAATCCACTAATGCCGGTGACATCAGGCAATTTAAGGTCAAGCATCACCAAATCCGGCAAAAATTTTGACCGGATAATTCTCATCGCTTCGTTCAATGACGCGGCTTTTCTAACTGTTTTTGCTTCAAAAATCCGCTCTATAGTCGACGCTAGTGCGTCGCAGTAGAGCGGATGATCGTCAATCACAAGAATTGAATTAATCACCGCCAAACTTTGCGTTTCTTTTTTAGAACGTATCACCAATTCCTCCAAAGGATACAATATGCTAGCAGATTATTCATCTTTTTAGCAAGCGATGTTTAGAGGATTTTGTTGCAGATTCGAAGGGTGGCGCCAGCGCTATGGCCGTCGGCACACTTTGAATTTGAAAGTAAGAAGATGAATGAACCGGCTATTGCGTCAATTGACATCAACTTTTGGCGCCGTGTGCGCCGATTGCATCCATAAGCGGCGGCGACAAGCAATCATAAGGCTCAAGTCCCAACTCTTTTAACCGCCCGCGAATACCATCCATTTTTTGACGGATCCAAACCTGCCTCAAGGATTGAGGAACCAAAAGCAGCAAATTCCGCCTCTGACCAACCGGACTGGTCCGACAGTTCGGTATGGATAAAGTCCAGTCCGAAAACGGGTGATCCTTGTTTTCAATTCTCCCGAAAATGTGAACGCCACATTCTTTGCACGCATTGAGTATTCCAGATACAGACATTGATTACTACTTATTTGAAATATTTAACTACTGAAATAGACAGAACGCCGACTCAACTTAACATATACGATGTCAATTATCGACAGCAAGATAATTCCAAGGCAGTCACTATCACGTTGTTCTTTTTTGTATATGAACTGGGAAGGGATTCAGGTGTTCATATAAATTTCATTGGCGGTGCGGCGATTGCATTCGTCATCTTCGGACTAAATCACCTGCGTATTGTGCTGTTCTTTTCGGCAGCTTGCCTCGCCTTTCACCAGATAGCCTATTTCCTGTTCACAACCGGCCGGGTGCAATGGGCAATAGATGATGGCTTCATGAGCCAGATCTATGTTATGGCGACCACCTCCATAATCGTCATATTGGGCCTTGTTGTCTGGTACGCGTTTCGCGTCGCCGCAGACGCGGAAATCCGCTCAGAGCGATTATTGATGAATATATTTCCAGAGAAAATCGCCAATCAGTTACGTCAACATCCCGATCAGCCGATCGCCGACCGGTTTGACGAGGCAACCGTCCTGTTTGCCGATATTGTCGGGTTTACGCAGGTGTCTCAAAAACTGGCGGCAGACGATCTTGTTTCTCTGCTGAACGACATCTTTACCCGCTTTGATGTAGTTGGAGCAGCACTCAATGCCGAAAAAATCAAGACCATTGGCGATGCCTATATGGCGATCAGCGGAGCACCGGATCCAGCCGAGGATCATTCGGAGCGCATCTTGAAACTGGCAATCGGCATGATTGATGAAATAAGAAACGTATCCCAAAACCACAACATAGAACTGGATGTCAGAATAGGCATCGCTTCGGGTTCGGTCACCGCTGGAGTTATCGGAAAATCCAAGTTTGCCTATGACGTATGGGCACCAACCGTCAATCTTGCCTCGCGTCTGGAATCAAACGGCAAGGCAGGACAAATACATGTCTCCCAGGAGGTCTACCGGGCTCTGAAAGACAAATACCGGTTTGTATCGGCTCCAGTGCAGAATTTGAAAGGTGTCGGCAAGGTGCGTAGCTGGTTTTTCGTGAAGTAATGTCCCCCCGACATCAGTTACCAGATTGTGAAACACAAATATTGGAGCACCTTTCATGAAAGGTGCTCTAAATGCCAAATCCGGCTATTTGTGGTAACCATAATGCAAGTGGTTCAAACAGCAACACGACGACAAGTCCGATAATCATCATAACCACATAAGGCAATGCGCCCTGAATTACCTCTGATAAAGGTGCCCTCGCAATTCCCTTGATAACAAACAGGTTCATGCCGACCGGCGGGGTGATCAAAGCCAGTTCAAGATTGATCATCAGCAATATTCCATACCAGATGAGATTAACGTCAAACTGGACTAGTGCCGGCAATACGATCGGGGTGGTGATCAGGATGATGGCAATCGTTTCCAGAAACATCCCGAGAATGAAGATTACCAGCATTACCACCAGAATAAAAGCCATCGGCGTCAGGCCCAGGGCAATGACACTTTCCATCAGCTCAAATGGCAGGCGGATTATTGTCACCGCATGACCAAACATGGCAGCACCTGCCAGAATCATGAATAGCATTGCTGTTGTGCGTACCGTCTCATATGCGGTATCTGCCAAATCTGAAAATCCGAAATTCCGGTAAACCACCGCCCCGACCAGCAGAGCGTAAATACAACCAATCGCCGCGGCCTCGGACGCTGTAAAAATACCGAAATAAATACCCCCCAGAACAACCGGCGGCATTAACAGCGACCATATGGATTTCTTCATCGCTCGGGCACATTCTGCCCAGCCAATCCAGTCTGTATCCCTGATGTTTTTACGAAAGTAGGCCTGACCAATGCAATAGGCTGCAAATAGCGAGGCCATTAATACGCCTGGAATGAGACCTGCTATGAAAAGAGCACCAATCGAGGTCTCTGAGACAATCGCATAAAGGATCAGGGGACCCGATGGAGGAATGAGAATCCCCAGTGTTCCACCTGCGGCAATCACCCCATAAGTATCGCTGTCTCGATATCCAAAGCGTTTCATCTGGGGTATTGCACTTGACCCGATCGTCAATGCGGTCGCCACGGAGGATCCGGAAATCGCCGCAAAAATCGTGCAGGCAAGTACGGTTGCCACCCCCAATCCCCCCTTGAAGTGACCAACCAGCGCATTGGCGGCATCATAAAGATCATCGACAACCTTTGACCTGATCATCACATGAGCCATGAAAGCAAACATCGGTATAGCGGTGAGCAGGCCATTATCCAGTTTGGCAAATACGGTATCCGCGACACTGGATATACTACCCTCGGCAAACACAATGATGGTAATCGCGGTGAGCCCCAATCCGGCAAATATCGGCAGACCACTGAGTAACAGCAGGATTAATAATGCAAGGATAACAAAAGTCAGCACTATTTTCCCCGGTGATAAAAGATCAGATCAAATGTGCGAGCCAGCGCCAGCGCCAGTAACAACCCTGCACCAGCCAGTAGAAATGATTGCGGTATCCATAATGGCGCTTCCAGATAACCGTCAGAATAAACGCCGATCATTCGCGAAAACTGCACCGCGTTATAGCCACTGGCAAACAACACACCGGCAACAATCGCCACAGCAATATTCGACCAGATTTCAATCAGCCACTTTCTGGTGCCGGTGGCTTTGCCAGTGAAAATATCAACACTGATATGTTCACCTCTCCGGAAAACCTCAGCCGTCCCCAGCATAACAATCGCAACCACCAGAAATCCGGAAAGTTCATCAGACCAAGTGAGCGGTTTACCCAGAATATAACGACGAAATACACTGAACCCGGTAACCACCAGCGTTAAAATCACCAATCCCGCACTGATGATACTGGCAAAAAAAGCCAGTTTACCGATCACCCGGGTTAATACGGATTGGGAAAAATCGGAGGGAGAATCAATTTCTGATCCACCCCCGTTTTCAGTGTCTTTCTCGCGATTCATATCAGAAAATATGAACGCTTAGAGCTTGTTAACGAGTTCAAGGAGTTTTTTGCCATCATCTCCACTTGCCTTACCAAAGGCTGCATCAAAAGCCGGTGCCATTTTCGCTTTTAATGCAGCAATATCATCATCGGTTGCAATATGAACTTTCATACCTTTAGCGGTCAACTGATCTGGTGCCTTCGCTGCAGATTTCTCCGATGCTTCAATCGCCCATTTTGCCGCTTTAACTCCCGCTTCATCAACGGCAGATTTTGCTTTATCTGATAATTTGTCATACCATGCCGGATTAACATATCCATGGAAATAGATAGAAAACAGAGGAAGCACGGTGACGTAATCCTGTACTTCATAATATTTTCTTGAAACCGCAGCCGACACATCGGTAAGACCGGCATCAATCACACCCGTTGACAATGCCTGATAGACCTTGCTGCCCGACATTGCAGAAGGTGCAGCACCCATGGCAATGAATCCGGAATCGGGCACCGGACCTAATCCACGAATTTTCACGCCATTGAAATCCTCAGGTTTGATAAGGCCTTTGCCGTTTGAGGTGATCGCCGTACTGCGCGTGGTGAACAGCCAGGTAACATTGCGCACGCCTTTTGTCAGAAGTTTTTCTTCAAGAAATTTGGCAGCCTCGGAACCATCCCAATTATTCAGTGCATCAAGACTACTGACGGCGAATGGTCCAAGTGTCACATTCATCAATGGCAGCGTCTTTCCCCATTGCGGGTTAATTGAGAAAGCACATTCAATATCACCTTTGGCCACAGAAGTTGCATTCTGCTTTGCCCCGGAAAGACTGTTTGCACCAAATACCTGAACGTCAATTTCTCCACCGGAAAGGCTTTCGATTTCCGCTGCCCATTTGTCAACTATCTTGGCAATATGATGCGCCGGCGGCAATTGATGCGAGCAGCGCATTGCTTCTGCCGCAACCGAAGAAGATGTTGCGCTTAATAATCCGGCCACCATTGCAAGGCCAGTTGTCAGTCCAATAATATTTTTCATTTTGATACTCCCGTTTCAGTTTCATATTTACACAGTATTTCCCTGCAGTTTAGCA
>JAAEMP010000328.1 GCA_024225445.1 Hyphomicrobiales bacterium
CTCTGCGACCAAAGCAGCCATGCAAATTCTGTTACAATTAAATGATTATTAACACAGCTGATATTTGTGGAGCCACATCTAAAAGGACAAATCTTAATGGGTGACGAAAATTTTCAATTTACCGAGGGGATGTTACCATATTGCACAGGTAGTGTGCACTACCCCAAGGAGATATCTGAGTTTTTTTCAGGTCTGGAATGGAATGAATTCACTTTCACAAATTCTGCCTTTGGATGGCTAATCATTTGCCCAGTTAAATTAGAGAGACAAGTTGGCTTCCAGCCTGCTATAATTACAAAACGTCAAGATTGGATACCGTTTAATACAAATGTTGGCGATTTTATCGCATCCCATGTCGTGAATGACGTGAAAAGCGCTACCCTTACCACAACGAGTATTGGTCACATTCGGAGTAGTAGAAGCTCCAAATTCGACAAGCCTTTTCATGTTGATTTATTGGATAGTAAGCTATCAATAATTCAAACTAGATCACATTTCAAAATCAGAATAAAAACGAAAATAAAAATTCGGTACTATAAAATCGATCCCGGGCGAGGCGCAGTTGATATAGGTGAACTATACCCAGAGGAGCACTTGCTGTTTAAACTTGAGTTTCATCGAGGGACATTGGAGCATTTTTTTGGCAAAAGTATCTACGACTCGAGAGCCAATAAAGCGCTCCTGATAAGATCAAAAGCAGACAATCTTGATGTCAGAAATGCTTCACTATATAGGGAAAACCGAAAGTTTATTGGTTATAGTAAATCCGGTCATGGTGTGATTATCGAAGAATCACAGAATGGCCATTCTATGAGAATTTCTCACATTCTAATCCAAGAAAGTTCACAAGAGAAGCGAATTGCGGGCACAAGACAAGTACCACTACAATTTTATGGTTTTAGTTTGCAAAGCATTATCGGAAAAATTGGGAATAGCAACAAAACTCGGTTCACATGTCATTCTGACACCTCGTCCCTGGGGGAGAGGGTAATTGGTATAAGAGAGTTTGAGAATGACTATTATGAAAACAATTCTCCCGTCATGAATATACAAAAATATGCCTTTTATGCATTCTATGACAAATTTGGGTTGCATATTGAGTGGTCGGCGGACGTAAATGATTTGCAAAAAAATACTAATGGCAGGTGGGAGCCAGGCATTGTGGCTGGTGATGTTTGCATTCCATGGGAGCCGTTGTTGCTGTCAGAGTATGTTAGTGTCTCCAATTATAACAGGTTCCTTCGGACAAAATGGCCGCTGAACAGACCTCCGCTAATTCCTCCTAGCCTTTAAACTACTGAGCATGGTTATTGCAAAAAAACCCAACGTGTGACAAGGCCAGAATTGTATGAAAGGTTATCGATATGCAAATTCGTGATGAGCAGCCTGCCGACAAACAAGCCATCTTCAGGCTGACAACTGCGGCTTTTGAATCGATGGCTTATAGTGACGGTTCGGAGCCGGTTATCATCGACGCGCTCCGGGAAAATGGTGACCTGACGCTTTCACTGGTGGCGGTGGATGGCGGGGAGGTTGTCGGGCATATCGCGTTTTCGCCGGTAACTATCAACGGCGTTACCGATCGGTGGTTCGGACTGGGTCCGGTATCGGTTGAGCCTGAAAAACAAAATGGCGGTATTGGCAGCAAGCTGGTTCGCCAAGGTCTTGACTGGTTGAAATCGCACGGCGCGAACGGGTGCGTGTTGGTTGGAGACCCCAATTATTACGGGCGCTTCGGATTCATGAGTGATGGCAACCTGGCTTATGGCGATGTCCCGGGGAAATTTGTTCAGTGGCTGTCTTTTGATGGAAAGCCACCTGCGGGGGTGATAAAATTCAGCCCTGCATTTGATACATGAAAACGGTTGGATAATCGGATTGCTGGATTCGTCATAAAACAGATCGTATGTGCTGCATACTGCTGTTATAACAGAACACCTTTATTTTGATTCAGTTGCTAATTTTTTTGCTCACGGCTATTCGGACTTACGCCCGGCCTCCGCGAGGGCGGCGCACCGGCGCGCCCGATGCACAAGCATCGCGCTACACTCCGCGCCTAGCCGAGTGGACCGATAAAGGGCATCAAATGTGCTCTATATTATCATCCCGAAACAAACAATCTTTGAAGCATCATCGGCTCTCATAGACAGTATACTCAGAGTAAGTGAAGCGGTTTATATGATAATCGTCACCTTACCCCATTACGTCTTACCCAAATAATTTTGGAAAGAAACGTCCGGTGCTTGCCATAAACTTTTTGTATTCATCGGCCATGTCTGTCTTGGAGAATTTGTGCTCTTCATCACGTGCCGCGTTCCAATAAGTCACCGTCATGAACACGACGGGGACTATAGCCCAAATAGTCCACGTTGCGATTGCCCAACCAATCCACTGAATTAGATATGAGGTATAGAATGGGTGTCGTACATAAGCGTATGGCCCCGTTTTTAGCAGGCCATGCGGCAGCTTCTCATCAAATGCACTCGGAAGCTTTGCATTTGAACTTTCCCGTATTGTGATCCAGAATAAAAGAAAGCTGAAAATCATTAAACCAAAGCCAAGCATTTGAACTATAGTCGGTTGTTCCAAACTGAAGGACAAATATGTAAGAACTATCGCGCTGAATATTACAAACGTTGAGATTACTCTCATGCCACCTGGAACTTTTGGCATGTTAAAATGATATCTAAGAGACCACGTGTGGCATCCAATTATAACCCACCCCAGCGTGCAAACCAAAGTATCCCAAATCATCCCTAGACCCTTTCATGGTTACATTGAACCGTTTGACCGTTTTTTGGCGTTTGCTGGCAAGGCAGGTTTTGCGCCGTGGTCTGGTTGACCACAAGCGAAACATAACGCGGTCCAGCGAGCGCCAAAAAACGGCATATAAGGTGGGCCGGACCAGCCCATCTTCTACGTTGCGACACTTGCCCGATCAACCAGGTCGCCCTGCGCGCCGCGCCTTGCATACTGGACTGATCTGGCTCCATCAAACGGTTCAATGTGACCATGAAAGGGTCTATCCTCAATTTTTGTTTTTACTCTGCACGATTACAAATAATCAGCGCTCGTTACCAGAGAGACATTTAGCCAATTTACTGACATCCAAATTCGTTAACTTCTGCTTGCTATATTTGATTTCTATTAGAAATACATGGGGTATTTATGTTCAAGAGAGAATTCCCGAATTCGCAATTCAAGTCAACACGCACTCTGTCATATCTGGAACGTGATGGTGATGATGTGCCAATTGTGTTTTTGCATGGTTCGGGTTTTTCAAAAGAAGTTTTTGCTCGCCAGTTCAATAGTAAGAAATTGGCGAGCCACAGATTGCTTGCTGTCGACTTGCCTGGTCATGGGCAATCCAAAGATGCAGAGAATCCCGGAAAAACATATTCCTATGCAGGCCTCGCCAAGGAAATATTGGCATTTGTCTCAGAGAAAAAGATCAGTAACTGCATTGTGGCAGGTTGGTCATTGGGAGGGCAGATTGCACTGGAAATGATCGACAATTCATCGCTGGTTTCAGGCATTATGGCATTTGGTGCTGCTCCCGCTCCCAATGGGCCATTGGGTTTGATACAGAGTATGCATCTATCCAGGATTTTGTTGTTAGCGGGCAAGGCTGAGTTCACTCGCGCGGATGCCCTGTATTTTGAAGATGCCTGCTTTGGAAAGCTGACAAATCAGGACTTTGTCGATACCCTGCTACGGACTGATAGACGAATGCGTCCCAGTATTTCTCGAAGCGCATTATATGGATATGGCCTTAGTCAAAAAGCTCGTCTTGAAGATACCAAAACGCCTGTCTGCCTTCTGCATGGTCGCAATGATCCCTTGATCAGAACCACTTATATGAAATCTCTTTCCAACCCTATGCTCTTTTCGGGCAAAACGGTAATTGTTGAAAATTCAGGGCATGCACCATTCATGGATGCGCAAGCAGAGTTTGATACCATATTGCAAAACTTTGCTGAGGCTGTGGCGTCAGGAGCCATGGAAGTTTGTAGCCCAAAGTTATCCCAAGCCAGCTGACAATGTTATAGTGAAGACCTGTTGTTATAGTGAAGACCTGTTGCGTACAATTCTAATTGCTACTGACAGTCTGAATTAGAATGTCGGCAGAAGGTCAGAAGCGGAAGTGCGCCCCTGCATGGGCAACAGACCTTTGAATTAGACAAATTCAATCCAGCTACTATGGAAACAGGACCGTGCCAGAACCACGGCATTGTGACCAGGCCAGCTGTCGAGCATCAGTCGGGCTTCGGGTTCCTTGCCGCCAAGCCCTTCCAGGCGCAGCCAGTAGACGGGACTGGATTTGTCTGTGTTTGATCCGTATTCGTGCAGGGTATTTTCGATGCGCTGTTGGGTTGTCTGAGGCAGATATTGCCAGACGACAGAGTGCAGCAGGACAAAGGCGGTGTTTTCGCTTCTGCCGGTCAGTTGCGATTCAACAAAATCGGCGGCATCCATGGTCTTAAGCAGGGGCGGGGAATTGAGTGCCAATTTGATGGCGCCATCCAGGCGGTCGGACCGGTGTTGGTGGTCTGGCCAGATATAGGACCGCAGACGCAATTGCTGAAATTCATCGGCCACATCAATCGGGGAGAGATCGCAACCGGTGCGCGAGGAAATGTCAAGCTCGCCGGAAAGCACTGGTAATTTTCCTCGCATTACCGGATTTAGGGCGACCGGTGATCCCGGATCACCCCAGCCGGTTTCGCCAAAGCGATAATAAAACTTTTCCAGTTGCAGATTGAGACCGGCGCTTGAACCAATTTCAACCAGTTGAAGCGGCGCTTTGCACCGGCGGGAAATTTCAAGCAGGCCTGGAAACAAAGCTGCAGCGCGGCCGGTTTCATTGGTCTGGGGCGGTAGATCCAGCCATGAACACAAGGTTTCATCATGGGTTTTGATGGCGGAGCTGAGAATATCCGCATAGTGCGGGTTCTTGCCATCAGGATAAATCTTGCCAAGCGGATCGGACGGGTTGGAAATGACAATCGAATGCAGGGCGCCGCACAATCTCAAGGCCAGCGCATCTGCGGCAGGATCACCAGGCCAGTTTTCAATGCGGCGGCCGGTTGCGGTATTCTCATCAAGCAGGTCGATCAGTTGGCGACAAAGCAGTCCGGTAAACGGTGATCCCATATCGTAGCAAGCATTGGCTTGATTGTGGAAATGGGTGATTATTGCGGGGTTTTTCAAAATTCACTTGCTCTAGGTTATTTCGCCAGTGCGGTATCCAGGATCGGTATCAGTGTACCTGCCAGGATTGCTTCATTGATTGGCCCGACATACTTATAAATAATAGTGCCGGTTTTATCGAGAATGAAGGTCTCGGGTATGCCATATACGCCCCAGTCAATCGATGCGGCACCATTTGGGTCTATGCTGACGGCAGCATAGGGATTTCCCAATCCGCCGAGAAAGCGCAGGGCATTGGCGTTTTTGTCCTTGTAATTGATGCCAATCAGTAAAACATCCGGTTTGATTTCTGCCAGTTCCATCAGTTGGGGATGCTCAGCCCGGCAGGGGACGCACCAGGATGCCCAGACATTCACCACCGTGACCTTTCCTGAAACCAGTTCTTTGGAAATGGCAGGAAGGGACTGGCCATTGACTTTCAATCCGGCAAGCGGTTGGGTCGGGAAATCAGGTGCAGGCAGGTTTATCAGGACAGATGGAAGTTTGTTGGGATCAATGCCGGAACTAAGTTGTTTCAAAAAGACAAACGTCAATGCCATGAACAAGATCAAAGGCAGGGCTGCCAATAAATATCTGGCAACCGGTTTTGAAGGCGTTTGTTCAGTCATTATATTGAATTACCCTTGGTAGATTGGTCGGCGCGGCGTTTTATGCCGGACTGTTCGAGTTTCGCCAGTTCTTTGTTGCGGCTGGAAAATTGCAGCCGTAACCAGATGATCAATGCAACGATCACAACTGCGGAAGCAGCATAGGCTGGTACAATATAGGCGGCGTGGTCACCAAACATGATGTTTAACTCTTTTCCTGACGGGTCCGGGTTTCAATTTTACGCGCGGCAGACATCCGCATGGAGCGAATGCGGCGGCGAAGGATTTCATTTCGCATGCCCATCAGATGAAGGGTAAAAAACAGTAGTGAATAGCCAATAGCCATACTCAGCAATGGATACAGAAATACCGTATCCATGGCGGGTTTTGCCAGCCTTGAAACACTGGCTGGCTGATGCAGGGTATTCCACCAGTCAACTGAAAACTTGATGATCGGGATATTGATGAATCCGATCAGCGTAATAACTGCCAGGGAACGAGCCGCTGTCGTTGGTTCTTCGATGGCGCGCGACAAGGCAATCAATCCCATGTAAATGATGAACAGGATCAACACCGAGGTCAGCCTGGCATCCCAGACCCACCAGGTTCCCCACATCGGTTTACCCCAGAGTGAGCCGGTAAACAGCGCGAGAAAGGTGAATGCAGCGCCTATGGGGGCTGCTGCACGGATCGACACATCAGCCAGTGGATGGCGCCAGACCAGTGTGCCCAGGGCTGAAACCGACATCAGTGAATAACACATCATGGCAACCCAGGAGGCGGGAACATGAATGAACATGATCTGTACGGTAGCACCCTGTTGATAATCCTCAGGCGCGGTGAAACCCAGATACAGGCCGATGCCTAAAAAAACAGCAGTCAAAACCGCCAGAACGGGAATGAGCCAGTTGGCAATACGAAGAAACCGTGTCGGGTTGGCAAGCTCCCAGAACCAGGCCCAGAA
>JAAEMP010000329.1 GCA_024225445.1 Hyphomicrobiales bacterium
GGTGGGGCCGCCGGTGACGCACTGGCGGTAATAAAGATCAAGGTCATCTATCTGGAAGCCGCCGCCGCCCTTCTTGATCATGATCGGCAGGCCGTTGATTTCGATGCCGCGGGCAATGACGCGCGCGCGGGCAACGATTACCGCGATGCCGGTATTGTTCGGCCCGTCGCCGGATATATCGATCACCTTGCGCAAGCCTTCATAAGCGTTTTCGTCAATCATTTTTTGCGCCGCGACGAGGGCGGTGGAGATCGATGTGGATGGAGCCCGGTCAATCGGCCTGGCGGCAAGAAGTTCCGCTGCCTTCAGTGCATCATCGGGTGATTTCAGCAGGGTCCAGTCGAGCACCGTGGTGACGTTGTGGATGCCGCCCCATTCAAAATAGGTCAGGGCAATGGAGCCGATGGCTCCGGATTTAAGCCCGTTGAGCACGGAGGGATGGCGAAGCGCCGCGACATAGCCTTCGCGCTGCAGGCGCTGTTCGTCCTTGTCCATCGAACTTGACACATCGACTGCAAGCACCAGTTCCAGTTCGACGGGTATTTTGCCCGATGCCTGCGTTACACCGGGTGGGAGGATCAGCAGCAGCAGTGCAAGTCTTATCCATTTGGGCATGGGTCAGTGTGGGTCAACTGGCCGGTTTTGACAAGGTATAATGCCGGGGATAATGCCAGCATTGAAAAATCTGGCGCACCCGGCAGAATTCGAATCTGCGGCCTCTGCCTTCGAAGGGCAGCGCTATATCTTGCGCCGCCTAGACCCCTTCTGTGTAAACCAGAAGGGGTCTAAAGGCTCCCTGCGAAAGACTGAATGAAATCAGCTGCTTCACTTCAGACATTTAATTGCTTTTTGTATCCACGTTCAGTTCAGCAGAAAGTTTCTCTTCCAATTCCACCAGGTCTTGAGGTAGCGGCAATCCAAAGGCGCGAAGTTCATTGAGTTTTTCCAAAATCATTTCATGCAATTCCCACTTGTCACGCGGGCGGTTCTCCATTTCGGTCAGCAGCATGTATATTTCTGATTTTATTCGATCAAATGCCATAGAATTTTCTCCATCTATATTATCAACATCCTCCAGACAGGATGCCTTTGTTAACGATCCACCAGGACTGGGCATCCGGCATGACGAACAACTCTAGCTGCAGTTGAACCCAGAAAGTAATCAGATAGGCCCGGTCGGTGTGATGCAATGATGATCAAGTCTGCGTTGTGCGATTTTGCTGCCTCTAGAATTTCATTCGCTGCATGGCCTGAGCGCAACTGGATATTCGAGCCAATGCCTTCATCTTCTGCAATGTTCTTAAGTTCTGCCAATGCTTGTCTTTTTACGTTGTCCTGAATGCCTTTCGGTAATTGAGCATCGACATACCTGGGAGCTTGTTCGATAACATTAATCAGAAGAATATTACCGCTATTGTCGAGGAGCTTTTTGGCAATTTTAATAGCATTAATGCCACTGTGTTTTTGTGACAGGTCGACTGGAACCAGTATTGTATTGTACATAATAATTCACCGCAATTAGTGGATCAGAATAGTTTCGGTTCTTGGCAAGAGTGTGGGGACAATAATAAGCCATCCCGAGTATTATTCATTGACTCTAATCAAGTTAGACAACCTACCAATTCGTATCATAACCACTAGAGGCTTTCATGTTTTGAGCTGCTACCCTGGTTAGGTGGGGAGACTGAACGAACAGGTTTGGTATTTATCAGCAAAATCCCGCTGGCGAGGGTGTCCAGGGCGCTCTGCATGGCGAAGCCCACTATCAAAATGGTTAAACCGGCGGCGGCGCAAGGAAGGGGACAATATGACAATATCACCGCATCACGCATGCCATCTGGGGGATGTCTGATTAATCAGCGGCATTCAGCCAACCGATTAGTCAATAATCCTCAACCGCCTGCGCATCCATCACGTAAGAGGTTTCGATGTTGGCTTGACCGTCTACAAGCGTGAGTGACTGCGTCCGGCTTTGCGCGCGCATTTCACCACTAATCCAGACGGGCTTGTAAAGCCCTCTAACCTCGAAGCCTTGCTCATAGCGTACAAAAATCATCTGGTTGGCCGGAGGGGGAGGTGTGTGAATGCAGGCCCCCACGGTTGGCACCAGCAGGAATTCGACGGCCTTCTGATCTACCATTTCTAAAGGCAGCAGATATCCTGGCAATCGCACGACTTTTCCAAGAAGATCGGGGTTTGGCTCGGTTGCTGCCAGCTTGCGCTGTTTCATCACGATAATGCGTTGCTTGAACAACCGGTCGGGATCAAGGCCCTGTGACACCAATCGCTCACGGACTTCCACCGCTTCGGCAAGCCATTCCTGATCCGTCGTATCGGCATTCAGTACCTCGATACGGTACAGCTTCGCCAGATCGTTTATCTGGCTATATTCCAGTTCCTTAAAGGGATCATGATAGGGGCGTTCCTCGGGCAGGAGGTCCGTCCAACTGACGTTGCGAGGATCGGCAGCCAACACGGGGTACGTCATGGCCATGGCAATGGTGGCATTTAGAATTAGCACAATAATCTTCATGTCACTCAATCCTCCTGATCAGAGTCGCTTCGATAGTCCATCGGCCAGAGTCATCTTGTAGACGCGCAAAGCGGGCACAACACTGGCAACGAGACCAAAGCATAAAACTAAGGCGATGAGAAGTACTTCACGAAGATTTGGTAACCCGACGCCGATACGCAGCCCGAACTTTGTAGTCAGAACCGGGTTAAACAGTAGCATATTGGCACTCAGGATAATATACCCGAGGAGAATCCCAGTCAGAAGCAGTAGCACAGCCTCAACTACGATCAGCGCAAAGATGTTTCCTGGGGTCGCGCCGACGGATCGAAGAATGGCGAACTCGCGTCGCCGCGCTTCGAGGGCGGCTGACAGCATCACCACCATACCGATCATCCCCGCCAGCGCGACCGCTCCCGCCATCAGTCGCAGTGCAGTCTCGGCGGTCCCGGTCAGCGACCAGAGCTGCAAAAGCGCAGTGTTGGGCATAACCGCGCTCAAGGCCTCGCCACGATAGTCCGCCAGATGCCGCTGTACTGAAAGTATCCCCGATTTGTTGGTCAGCCCCGCGAAGATTGCGTTGATGGTTCCGGGTTTATGTCCATGCTCGTCCGCATGTTCATCTTTGTGCTCGTCATCCTCATGCCCGTGCTTATCGTCCTCGTGGGCGTTTTCGTTGCGTTTCTCATTATTTGATTGACCTTCTTTCTCCAGGACACCGGTGGGAGCAGTGAAGGGATCGGCAGCCTTTGGCGAGCGCTTTTCATGCAACGCATCGAAACCTTCGAGTGACACAAATACCATGCGGTCTACTGCTGTGCGGGTAGGGGCCAACACGCCAGTTATGGCGAACGGCGCTTCGTCGTGAATATCAAATGCGACCTCGCCCGAC
>JAAEMP010000331.1 GCA_024225445.1 Hyphomicrobiales bacterium
CAGTGGCAATGATACGATTATTGGGAACGAGGCGGACAATGTTCTGACCGGTAATGGTGGGAATGATACTTTAATTGGGGGAACCGGTAATGATTTCCTTGATGGAGGAATGGGTGCCGACACCTTGGATGGCGGTGAAGGCGATGATAATATTGTTTATGACGCAAGTGATAATCCTGCTAATGTAACCGGAGGCACTGGCACAGATAATCTAATCGTAAATGGGGGAACGGTTCCGCTATCATTCGGTCTTGCCAGCCACGGTTTTGAATCAGCAACCCACAATCGAAGTGATTCTGGTTCCGAAGAATGGGACACAATCACAGACGAATATGATGCCAACTGGAATATATTCAACCGCGAGGAAAATCGCGATGATGGAGAAGTTTGGTATACAAAATGGGATAATGATAATACTGGGAATTGGTCCGTGTGTATTGACAAATATGATCTGGATTCAAACCGATATGAACAGACGGGCACTTATGACAATAACAACACCTGGCAGAATTATTGGGATATTGACAACGTCGAGACCTGGTCACGACAATTTGTATTCAATGATGTGGCCGATCAGGGCAATAAAGACAGCTATTTCACTAATTACAATGCTCTGGGTCAGAAATACGAGCAGTTTGGTCAATATGACAATGGTAATTCCTGGCAGAAATTCTGGGATGTAAATGAATCCCAATCCTGGTCATCTTATTCTGTCTATCAGGATGTGGGCGATCTGTACAACAAAACCAGTTACACGACCTATTATGACGATCTGGACCGGCGCTATGACCAGGTTGGCACTTACGACAATGGCAATGCCTGGGAGAAAATCTGGGATGTCAACGACACCGAGACCTGGGCCAGCCAGTTTACCTATGAAGATTTGTCAGATTTGTATAACAAAACCAGCTATACCACATATTATGACGATCTGAACCGGCGCTATGATCAGGTTGGCACTTACGACAATGGCAATGCCTGGGAGAAAATCTGGGATGTCAACGACACCGAAACCTGGGCCAATCAAATCATCTATCAGGATTTGGCTGATTTGTATTCTGAAAGCGAACACACAAATAATTACGATGGGCAAAACCGGCTTTATGAACAAGTGGGAACTTATGACAATGGCAACACCTGGTTTAAAATTTGGGATGTCGAGGATACCGAAGCCTGGGCTACCCAGAAGTTTACCTACGACATAGATTCCAATCTCATTAGCCATGTAATCGTCGATGACATAATCGTATAGTTGTTAACTCAACCCTGACTGAAAATCCAAAAAGCAAAACCATGTACTAGCCCGGGCACTCACATACCGGCTTTTTTCCCGTGAACAAACATGGAATAGTTTGGCTTGGTTGTGTTCTTACTTCTGGTGGTCCAGATTTTGCGAATTTCATCCAGGGAATATTTCATCCCTTTATTCCAAGAAGCTTTGGACAATTCGCCGTCGCGAGATACTTGAAACTTTGTGATTTTCTTCTTCACAAATCTCATAGCGGTTTCGTCATCCATTCCCTCTAATGTAGCATACTTTACGAGGTTAACAACAACTTGGTGCTCAGCCTGTTTTTGAATACCCGAATGGTAATGAGCGTTTTTTTTGCCGCAATACAAAGTGAACCAGTTTTCCCGCCAACCGCCGAAGGCATCCAGAGCAAACGCTTCGCCTCCATCACGATCAACAGCGCTCATCTTGCTGCCGCGATTGTCACGTCGGCGATTTTCGCCAAAAAATTCTGCCATGATTGGTTCCAGATCGGAGAATAGAAGCTTTAGTGCATCAGGAGTGTAGCGCCAAAAATCGGCTGGCGCGCCATGATAAAAGTAACTGAAAGGAGCCGCGTGGTACATAATACCGCCGGGCTTTAGCATTCTTGTCATATGCTCTGCTGCGAGCCATGGCTTTGCAACATGTTCGAGTACGCTGACACTAAAAATAGCATCAAATCGCTCTGATTCAATATAATCACATTGGGTGATATCGGCAACAATCACTTCGTCATGGCCTTCTATAGGGTATAAAGAAAGGTATTCAAACTCGAACTCTGGAAATTCCGAAGCGA
>JAAEMP010000332.1 GCA_024225445.1 Hyphomicrobiales bacterium
AAACAGGCCGCCCTGGATAGAGCAAAAGCACTTGAAGATATTAGTTTCGCTGTCAGAGATCTTGATCTTTCTCCTGACACGACAAACCCCGGCGATGCATTTGGTCCCCCGGGCCGAGGCCTTCAAGAAAAATCAGGCATTGATCCGTACGGGCCATCTTCTAATCCTGGACTCTCCACTGCTGGGGTTACGGTGACACTTCACCAAATGCACTAAATAGAGTAATATAAAGTATGGCCCGTCTTGCCCGCCTTGTTGTTCCCGCACTGCCCCATCACGTTACCCAGCGCGGCAACCGGTGTGGGCAGACATTGTTTGAGGACGGGGATTATCAGCTTTATCGCGATCTGCTGGCAGACGCGGCGCGCAAGGCGGGAACGCAAATCTGGTGTTATTGTTTGATGCCAAATCATGTGCATATCATTGTCACGCCAGGTGATGAGGACGGGCTGCACCGCACTTTCAGCGATGCCCACCGGCGCTATACCGGTTATATCAATGCCCGAATGCGGGTCACCGGTCATTTGTGGCAGGGGCGGTTCGGTTCTGTGGTGATGGATGAGGAGCACCTGTTTCACGCCGTTCGCTATGTCCTGCTCAACCCGGTTCGCGCCGGACTGGCCAAAAGGCCGCAGGACTGGAAATGGTCAAGCGCCCGCGCGCATCTGGCGGGACGCGACGATGATCTGGTAGATGTCAGCGCAACATTGCAACGCTATGGCGATTTCGATAGTATTCCGGGTGACTATACTGATGCAGATTCAGGCCCCGGGGATGAGATGGCATTCATACGCCTGCGACAATCCGAGACCACCGGGCGCCCATTGGGCAGCAATGACTGGCTGAAGCAACTTGAACAACAATCCGGCAGAATATTAAGGCCCCAAAAGCGCGGCCTCAAGACCGGGAGAAGGGTGAATAATTAAGTGTATTTGGTAAACCGTCATCTATGGACGCCCCTTTGATTGCAAGGGTTTTTTTGAAGTTTTTGGCATTTGGTTTGCAGTCATCTATACGGCCTTTTGTTGCGGTATTTGTGACCGCTGGCCCTGATGGAATTCGTGAGAGCAACGCCT
>JAAEMP010000333.1 GCA_024225445.1 Hyphomicrobiales bacterium
AGAACAGGACTGGACAAAATACGGATGCATTGCCTCCACAGAACAGGACTGGACAAAATACGGATGCATTGCCTCCACAGAACAGGACTGGACAAAATACGGATGCATTGCCTCCACAGAACAGGACTGGACAAAAAGCGGATGCATTGCCTCCACAGAATAGGACTGGACAAAAAGCGGATGCATTACCTCCACAGAACAGGACTGGACAAAAAGCGGATGCATTGCCTCCACAGAACAGGACTGGACAAAAAACGGATGCATTTGCAGAGTCTGAAAATCTCGGCAATACGGACACTAATCGTGGGCAAATTACCATATCACTGGCTAGTGAGGGATTGCTGGGTATGGGTAAATCGCGAATAGCAGTAATATCTCCCGGTGGCGATCAGGGTTCCCTTACCACCTGGCTGCTGGCAAGAAAATTGGCGGGACACTCAAAAAGTGTTGCGGTAATCGATATGACCGGATCAGGTATTACGACCAAAAAAATGTTGGGTGACACTTCCCTCAGAGGCGTTGGTGATATTCTGGCTGGCACCGTTGAATTTGGGGAAGTAATATTTCAGGATCAACATTCCAGTGTAGATGTAATTGGTGTGGGCTCATTCGATTCGCAAGATGCCGACACCATGCAGGAACGTTTGACAATACTGGTAGATTCACTTTCGGATAAATATGATTATTTCATCATAGATTGCGGGATTACAGATGAGCTTGGACTTGCACAGGTAGCGAATGCCGACACAGTAGTCGTCATCAGCGCGGTTGGTAGCAATGAGGCAAAAGCAATTGAAAGTGAGTTTTTGCAGATTGGTTATCCTGAAACCATTTGCGTACAGCCAACACATGAAGAAGCGCTGGAAGATTCCAACGTAGCGGCATAAAATTGGGTCAATTTTGATGAAATAGGAATCGTTTATGCCCCATTCGCCGGGTAAACTATTACGATCCGGTCATACGATTCATGCTACTTCAAAAGTGCTTTAATTATTGTTGAAATGGGACTGAAACCGGGTTGCCGCAATTCTCAGTCTCTTGTAGGTTTTCCATAAGAACGGATTTTGGCGTATAAGGCGCCTTATTGTCAATATTTGACGGAAAACCCATACATAGACAGCTGAAATTCTTGACAATGGGATAATTATATCAACCATTTCAATTGTTTGTGAGCACCAGGATTGTTTGAAACGTTCTTCCCCGCCACCCAGATCCATTGATTTGAAATTGGCTTTTGTCAGTTTTTCAACCAGCATGTATACTAGCATTTCTCCAGGACTGATATAAGCCAGTTCATCATTTGCAAACGATATGAAATGGGCTGAAAAATGGTTCCTCAATACACCACCACCACAAATTGCCCGGTATTTGCCATCAATTTTCAGTGCAAATAAAGTTAGTGTTGGATCATCTTTATCAAGGGAATTCAGTGCAATTTTTTTCAGAAAAAGATGTTCTTTTTTTCCTCCAAAAACGTCTTTCAGTCCTTGATTACGTAGTCTGCTGGATTTTTGAGAATGAAAACAGGAGAGTATTTCCAAAACCTCGGCCGGGTTGCTTGCTTGCACAAGTCTGGCGCCGCCCAGGTTTTCCAATATGCGAGTTTGCCACCGAAATTTTTTACGTTTTCGTTTGCCGTTCCCTTTTTTCAGTACATTCTCAAACCCGTCGGATAATTCGATGCCGAAGGCGTTATTGGTTGAAGGTTGATGATCTAACGCCAACAACGGATTTTCCTGGCCTGCCCACTGGCTCGGCTGGCAACATAGTTTCAAGTATCCAAAACCATGGAGCATCAACGAAATCTGACCAACGATGTGCCGTATGTCAGTATGGCACACACGCCCGGCAAATTCGTTATCAATTAGTGCCAGATTGTAGTTGGAATGGCTGCCTCCAATCCAACGTATTTTTTTTATCCAACCATTTTGAAATGACAGTGGTAGAATGAACACCAGTTTATTGTTTTCATGAGCTGTGACAATCAAGGGCTGGAAATTGGGTTCATTTTCGATAGTTTCCAGGCAGATACTGATCCATTCAAAGCGTTGGTAAATAGTGATATTGGAATTTTTTTCAAGCGTGCGCCAGGCAGATTCCAGGCTGTCTAATTTGTTGTGGACTGAAATCTCAAGCGAATTGAAGGACCTGGTCTTGGATTTGCTATTCGACAGGGTAAATTCTCCCGCTCCTTTAACATGAGGCAGTGCACCGGAACTTTGTGTTTTTCTGACTGCGGGAACGACTCTCATAGTAAATTTTCGACTTAATAGTGTAAAATTACTGAATTTCTAGCAATAAATTCTAAATAAAGCTGCCATAGTGTAGGGTTTAGCAACTTGAAATAATCCTGTCAATTTTATCTGCAACTGAGTGAATTTGTGCGAAATATCATAATTAAAACGCTGCTCAACGGTATTTATTATTCCGGTTTGCAAGCAACATTGGGGAAATGGACGAATGGCGCTGGAGCAATTTTGATGCTGCATCACGTTCGGGAAAATACAAACTCAGAATTTGCTCCAAACCGGCATTTGCAAATTACACCGGATTTTCTTGATCAGGTACTGACCAGATTGATAAAAAGCGGATTTGAACTGGTCACATTGGATCAATTTCATTCGCGCTTGGGTGAGAAGAATATTCATCGATATTGCAAAATGATCGCAATTACTTTGGACGATGGTTATCGAGACAATTTGTTAAACGCGGTACCCATTTTTCACAAACACAATGCCCCCTATACAATCTTCATTGCCCCTGGTCTGATTGACGGCAGGTGCGACCTCTGGTGGGAGGATTTATCGGCGATTATTGCCGGTCGCGATCAGATTGTTTTGGCGCTACCAAAAGGCCACAAGGAATTTGATATATCAACACTTGAAAAAAAATATCAGGTTTTCAATGAATTACTTCACTGGTTGACGACGCAAGTCGACGAGGAGGAGCAAAGGAAAATTGTTCGAGAACTGGCATGGATATATAAAGTTGACACTAAGGCACACTGTAAAAAACAACTGATGACATGGCAGGAAATACATGAGTTGGCCAAAGACCCTTTATGTACAATCGGGGCTCATACCATTCATCATTATGCGGTCGCCAGACTTAGTGCAAAAGATGCGGAATGGGAAATGCGTGAGAGTGCAAATATACTGGAAGCTGAATTGGGCAGCCTGCCAAAGCATTTTGCCTATCCCTATGGATATCGAAGCGCCGCGGGTTACCGGGATTTTGAAATTGCCCGAAAACTGGGATTTAAGACAGCCGTTACTACACGCCATGGTGTTGTGCATAAAAAATATGCGAACTATTTACATGCCCTGCCGCGCATATCGCTGAATGGACATTTCCAATCCCTGCATTATGTGGATACGTTGTTAAGTGGTCTGCCAGCGTTGCTACAAAACCGGGGCAGATGGGTAAATATCAGGTAACCGCAAGCGCCCTGATGTCTGGCTCAGGCCCCGTCCGGTTTCAGCATCCACTTGATGATTAACATCGCCGGCAATATCCACAACAGACCGGTAACAAAAAAATAAACCAGATGAACCCATCCACTCGATTGCTCAAGATTGGCGGCCGCAAATGTAGTCGCCAAAACAGCATAAATCGTCATCAGTACCAGTATCAGAATAGCGCCTAAAATTTTGCGAGCAGTTTGATTCATGATCCAGAATTATTCCCGATTGAGTTTATGTATTTGCCTGCTAATTCTACTGGGATTGAAACAATCTCATAACCTGAACAGAATTGTTTTGGTATCAAAAAAATAGCCTTGCCAAGTAATAATCAATCAGTCATTTGTATTTGAATTACCGCAATTCCCCAGTTTGCAATGAACCAGTCAGTTTCAGCCATGATCAACAATCCGCATGTAAGACAACAGAAACTCAACAGACTGCTGGTACGTTATTGGCTATATCTGATCTGTGCTCTGGTAGCGGCGATGGTGATTGTTGGTGGAGCTACCCGGCTGACTGATTCAGGTCTTTCAATCACCGAATGGAAGCCTTTACTTGGTATCTTTCCCCCGTTGTCTGATCAAGACTGGCTGGTTGAATTTGAGAAATACAAGCAAATTCCGCAATATACCGAATTGAACCAGGGAATGAGTCTGGATGAATTCCAGTTTATTTACTGGTGGGAGTGGGGGCACAGATTTCTTGGCAGAATAATCGGTTTTGTATTTGCAGTTCCTCTGATTTACTTCTGGGCTACGAACCGTCTGGAGCAGGGTTTGAAGCCGCGTTTGGTATTATTGTTGGCTTTGGGAGGGTTTCAGGGTTTTATCGGCTGGTGGATGGTCTCTTCGGGGTTGGTGGAGCGTGTGGATGTCAGTCAATATCGATTGGCGGTGCATCTCATTATTGCCTGTTTCATTTTTGCATATGCCATGTGGATTGCCTGGGGACTGACAGGAGACAGTCAACATTTTTCCGGAATATTGACAAGAAAACTGGCTCCGGCAATGGTAATTTTGATCCTGATTCAGATATTTCTGGGGGCGCTGGTAGCAGGTCTGAATGCCGGGTTTGCATTTAATGACTGGCCGCTAATGGATGGTGCAATAATCCCCGATAGCCTGTTTGTAATGAAACCCTGGTGGCTGAATTTCTTCGAAAACCTGAAGCTGGTTCAATTTGTCCATCGCGTTTGTGCCTATTTATTGATATTATTGATAATTATCAATTGCTTTGTTGCTATTCGTCCGGAAAATTCCCCGGTTCACGGCAGAAGGTCGATATTCCTGGTGCTGCTGGTATTGGCCCAGGCACTGCTGGGTATTCTCACCCTTGTATTGCAGGTGCCGTTGGACTGGGCGTTATTTCACCAGGCAGGGGCAATAATCCTGCTGGGCTATGCAATGATTAACTGGAGAGCATTGCATGATGGAAATGCCTAGGAGTCAGGAGTCTGTTCAAGAATTTCTGACGGCTTTGACGTAGATGAATTTCGAGCAACTTTCTTGAAGAATTTGACGCCGAATGGCTGGCCATTCCAGGAAATTTTTTCGAGAAAGGGGCCAAATCAAAGCCATCAGGAATTCCTGAATAGACTCTGACATCAACAGGTTTGATATGGTGCCGGCCAAAAACAATATCCTTTTGCTCATCACCTGTTGGGTCATCCCGTTGTAAACTAAATGTCCTCGGGACGCGCTGTATCAAACCCATAACAACCATGTTACGTTGATTCTATGCAGATGTGGATGACATTCGCGATCATCGCGACGGCAATCGTCCTTTTCGCTTCAGACTGGATTGAGCTGGAGGTGGTCTCTTTGGTCACCATCTCGGCATTACTCATATATTTTCAGCTGGTGCCTGTCTTGGATCCAGCCGGTAATAATCTGCTGGGTCCGGAAACGCTGTTGTCAGGTTTTGCAAATACTGCGCTGATAACCATTTTGGCTTTGCTGGTAGTCGGGCAGGGATTGCACCAGTCAGGTGCGTTGGACGGGGTTACGCAAATATTATCCACCGCTCGCCGTTCGCGTGCGAAAATAATTATCTGGTTTTGCCTGATAGGCGCAGGAATAATGAGTGCGTTTTTAAATAATACTCCTGTTGTGGTGATGTTTATTCCGATCATTGCCGCTCTCGCCAACCGATATGGTCCAGGCGCCGGCAGGCTTTTGATTCCGCTCTCCTACATTACGATTCTGGGTGGTATGATGACCCTGGTTGGTTCATCTACTAATCTGCTTGTCGCCGGGCTGGTGGATAAAACCACAAACTTGAAAATCGGTTTTTTTGATTTTTTTGTCCCCGGGATAATACTGGCGACTATCGGGGCTGTTTATGTACTGGCAGTTGTTCCCCTTGCGCTCAATCGCCCATCTCTGAAGATTTCCAGGCACAAGTTCCGCAGTGGCGTACAGTTTCTTGCCAGAATTGAGCTTCACCGACATCACAAATTTCTCGGAGAGGTCAGCCGCGGTGGCATGTTTCCATCACTCAGGGGAGTAACCGTTCGCCTGGTTAAAAGGGGTGAGCGGATTATTCTGCCGCCATTTGATGGTGTAACCCTGCAGTTAGACGACATCGTGCAGTTTGCCGGTACACGCGAGCAGGTGACTGAATTGGTCGATCTAAATCCACAGGGCGAGCACCAGATGTTGGCAGAGGCGGCAATTGCACCGGCATCACGGCTTGGGTGGCGCAATATTGTAGATGAAGAATTCACCGACCAGACTGGCTGTTTTATCGTTGGCATACAACGTCACAAACGAATGAAACGGGACCTGCGTGACAAAATCAGGTTGCGGCCAGGAGATGTGTTTTTAATAGCCGGAACCAGAGCCAATATCCGCAACTTGCGCCTTGACCGTGACCTGATGGTTCTGGAGGGCTCGGTTTCGACCATCAGCTCATTTACCAAGGCCAATCTCGCCCTTATGATCTTTGCAGCTGTGGTTTTTTCAGCGGCAATCGGCCTTGTCCCCATCGTTATTTCAGCAATTGTCGGCGCACTGGCGATGCTCTTGAGTGGTTGCCTGAATATTCTCCAGGCTGCACGCGCCATCGACCGGCGTATCGTTCTGTTAATTGCAGCAAGTATCGCGATGGCCGCAGCGCTGGAGAATACCGGAGGTGCTGCTTATCTTGCGGGAATCATTGTCGAACAACTGGCTTCTTTTGGTCCGGTAGTAACATTATCGGCATTGTTTCTCACCGTTGCCATATTGACCAATTTACTTTCCAACAACGCAACTGCTCTGTTGTTTACACCCATAGCAATAGGTATCGCTGCTTCAATGGAAATTTCCCCGCTTCCATTCATACATGCGGTGATATTCGCCGCCAATTGCTCGTTTGCTTCTCCGCTTGGCTATCAGACGAATCTGCTGGTTATGGGACCGGGTAATTACCGCTTTACAGACTATATTCGTGCTGGTGGTCCATTGGTGCTTTTGATTTGGCTTTCCTTCACACTGATGGCGCCCTGGTATTATGCATTGTAGCCGGTATTATGCTCTCTAGATTGAATTACCCAGCATCAAATTAAGATTTTGAACCGCTGCTCCTGATGCGCCTTTTCCAAGATTGTCGAGTGAAGCCACCAGATTGATCTCACCACCATTTTTTGCTCCAAAGACAAACAGCTTCATATCATCTGTGCCGACCATTTCTTCGGGATCCAACCGTTTGATCTGATCACTTTCTTCCAGCGCGATTACCTCGACAACCGTTTGTCCCGCATAGTGGGTCTGGAGGACCTCATGCACAATTTCACGGCATGCGCTGGAACCCAGATCACTGAGGAACAATGGGATTTGCACCAGCATGCCCTGGGCAAATCTGCCGACACCTGGTGTGAGAATTGGCCGTCTGCTGAGGCCGCAGCGAGCAATAATTTCCGGAATATGCTTGTGGTTCAAATCCAGCGAATATGAGAAGAACGCAGATGAAATTGCATCCTCATTTGCAATATCTTCCATCTGCGAAATCAACCCTTTGCCACCTCCGGTATAACCGGACACAGCGTTGATTGTAATTGCCTGGTCCGGCTTCATCAAACCTGACTTGACCAGAGGGTTGATCAGCGCGATGGAGCCAGTTGAATAACAGCCAGGATTTGATACATATTGTGCCGCTGCGATTTTTTGATCATGGCCTGATTCAATTTCAGCAAAACCAAACACCCAGTTCTCATCGGTTCTGTGGGCTGTGCTGGCATCAATCATTCTCGTGTCGGCTGCTCGCGCCAGTTCAACCGACTCTCTTGCCGCATCATCCGGCAGGCACAATATTGCTATATCTGCTTCGCACAAAAGCCTGGTGCGGCCTTCCAGACAGCGCCGTTCATCGTGGGACAGTGACAGCAGTTCGATATCATTACGACTGGCCAAACGTTCACGAATTTGCAGCCCGGTCGTGCCGTGTTCACCGTCAATAAAAGTTTTTGCAGTCATGATGTCACGCCAAATTATAATTATTACAATAAGTTAGTACAGTTTGATGAATCTGAATCTACACTTTTGGAAGTTGACAAAATTTGTCAACTTGAAATGCTAAAACTTACTCATGCATTTTTTCTGCCTGAAGGCCCAGCATATACATCAGCACTGTTGCTCCGGCAATAGCTGTGATTTGTGCATGGTCGTAAGCGGGGGCAACTTCAACCAGATCTGCTCCCCTGATATCCAGGTGCCCTAATCGTCGCAATATAGACAACATTTTTGCAGAACCCGGACCGCCGGCTACGGGTGTGCCGGTACCGGGTGCAAATGCCGGGTCCAGGCAATCGATATCAAAGGTCAGATAAATTGGCCGCCTGCCCACGCGAGAAGTGATCGCTTTGGCCACTTCATCAGCATTCATTTCCTCAAGTTCATCTCCATGAATAATATTGATATCGAAATCATCCGGGGCATGGGAGCGAATGCCGATCTGGATGGAAGTGTCCGGGTCGATAATTCCCTCGTTCACGGCACGTGCAACAAAAGTGCCATGATCAATGCGTTCACCATCATCTTCCCAGGTGTCCTGGTGTGCATCGAATTGTACCAGTGCTAGCGGTCCGTGACGCTCGGCATGTACTTTCAGTAAAGGCCAGGTGACAAAATGATCTCCACCCATTGAAAGCAGAAAAGCGCCGCTGTCCAAAATAGCAGCAGCCTCCTTTTCCACACGTTCGACAACCTCCCATGGTCGACCGTAATCAAGCAGACAGTCGCCATAATCGACCACGGCCATCTTATCAAACAGGTCTGCGGAGAACGGGTATTGGGGGTCATTGTCAAATATTGCTGAAGCGGCGCGCAGTGCCTGGGGGCCAAAACGTGTGCCGGGACGGTTTGATACAGATGAATCAAATGGAATCCCCCAGATGACCACGTCAGCACCATCGACTTTTTTGGTAAACTTTCGGCGCATGAATGACAGCGCGCCGGCATAGGTTGGGTCACTCGCTGCGCCGGTCAGGGCCGTGGTCATAAACGCGTTGTCAATATCCTGCGATGCCATGGTTTTGTCTTCTCTGAATTTATTGTTGCGTTGTCACTCAGGTTAGACAGATCATTGTTGAATATCCAACCGGTTTTTACGGCTGGTTTAGTAGAGACCAAAATGCAATGCAAGTTATACGGTATTCATGGCGATGGGTTGAAACGTGTCGGGCACAGTTTGCCTGTTACCACTATTAACAATAATCAAGCTCTGAAAATCAGGGTGCTGATGTCTCCACCGGTAAACCTGCCGCTTTCCATTCGGGATAACCTTCTTCAAGTCTGCGTGCCTTGAAGCCCTTCTTGCGCAGTTCGGCGACCGCCTCAAAGGACAGAACGCAATATGCCCCGCGGCAATAGGCGATGACCTCGTGATCGATGGGCAAATTATTTAACCGTTCATCAAGCTCGCCAAGTTGTATGTTGATGGCCTCGGGCAAATGACCTGCCTTGAATTCGTCAGGGGGACGCACATCCAGTATTGTCACCAGACCGTCTCTGGCTCGACGCAGCAATTCCTCGCGCGACAATGCTTCCATATCGTCGCGAGAGCGGAAGTAGCCGGACAGAACGCGCTCGACCTCGCCATTGTGGCGCTCGGCGGTCACACGCAGGCTAACCAGCAGATCAATCACATCATCTCCCGAGAGCCGGTATAAAACGTGCTTGCCATCCCGTCTTGCCTCCGCAAGACCTGCCCGACGCAGAGACAGCAGGTGGTGGGAAGTGTTGGCCAGGCTGTGCCCAATCAACTGCGACAGCGCCTCGACATTGCGCTCCCCCTGACCCAGATGTTCCATCAATTCCAGGCGTAGGGGATGGCCCATTGCCTTGGCCACCTTGGCAAGCTGCTCAAACAATTCTGTTTTCGGGCTGTCGCTGGCCAATTCGTCCTCCGCTGGACCTACATTCAAACAATTCTTTGATCTTCGTGATAGAATAGACACTAAAATGTATTCATGCAAGGTCTCCATCACAAGGTCTCCATCACATGTATTGATGCTTGACTCTTAGCTGTCTCAACCATACATTCTAATGAATTTTTGAATGTATAACTAAGGAAGTTACTAGTGCGGGAATTAATCCTGTCTGACGAACCCACCATCCGGTTAAGCATTTTTCTAGGTGTCTTTGCGGTAATGGCTCTGTGGGAGGTATTGGCGCCACGTCGCAAACGAATGTTTTCCCGCCTGGCACGTTGGCCGGGCAATATAGGTATTGTTGTCCTGAATACGGTGGTGCTCAGGGTATTGTTTCCCACAGCAGCGGTCGCGATGGCACTTGCAGCTGAAGCCAATGGCTGGGGCCTGTTCAATGTTTTCCCGGTGCCCGCATTATTGGCGGTGATTCTATCGGTAGTGATCATGGATTTCGCCATCTATCTGCAGCACGTCCTGGTTCACGCCGTACCGGTGCTGTGGAGATTGCATCGCCTGCACCATGCCGATCTGGATTACGACGTTACGACGGGAGCACGCTTCCATCCAATCGAGATCATCATTTCCATGGGCCTCAAGCTGATGGTTGTCTCTGCGCTTGGTGCACCCGCGCTGGCAGTTCTTGTTTTCGAAGTAATCCTCAATGCCGCCGCCATGTTCAATCACTCCAATGTGCGTATTCCACAGGGTATAGATCGGGTATTGCGCTGGTTCATCGTGACACCGGATATGCACCGGGTTCATCACTCGGTTATTGTAAAGGAAACCAATTCCAACTTTGGTTTCAATTTGCCGTGGTGGGATCGCTTGTTCGGTACCTATATCGCCCAGCCACATGAGGGTCATGAAGACATGACCATTGGTATTGAGCAGTTTCGTGAGGGTCGCGAACTGCGGTTGGACCGGATGCTTCTTCAACCTTTTCGTTACGCCAAAAAGACCTATGCGGCGACTTCCCGGAGGAGAGACCAATGACAGCCGACAAGAGCATATCGCGCCGCCAATGATGGAGCCGTTGATATCGCCTGCAACGACTGCCTTGCTCCCAGATATTCTGAGGGAATAACCCAGGCCGGTAAACGCGCCCTGGAAATCGGGTCGTTGAAGGTGATGGAAGCAGAGAAGGCCATTCGTTCCTTCTTGCAGCGGGCAGGGGTTTCCAAAGCAAACGCCACTGAATTGGAAGCAATGGCGTTCCGGATGAGGAATGAAACTTTGACCAGTCTGCGTCAGGGTCTGGGGCACCATTCTCCCGACTATCAATGGTGGTACGGCCAGGCAGCACTGGATGGGGACCTTATCCGGATCAAAGCCCGGATCACTCGGCTTCATCGTGAAAATCTGCCGCGCGCCAAATCTTCTCAGTAAGGTCTATTGCACCAGGCTTTTCATCAAGGCGGTAGCAGCATTTAACACTATAGCGCTGATCCATGTGATTGAGGCGATCGTCGCTTGATAACAGGTCTCTGAAGTAGCGTGCGTAAATTATCTAGTATTTGGCACAAGCCACTTATGGCTGGCTTGCCAATTGCCTGTCTGTAGGCATTAATGAACAGATCACGATTGGATTTTGTTCCATATAGCAAAACACCTTTAAAATGATCATGAAATCAGGAGCGAAAAGCGACCGGCGTCGGTGCGCCGCCCTCGCGGAGGCCGGGCGAAAGCCCGAATAGCCGTGAGCAAAAAAATCCAGACTGAATCAAAATTCAGGTGTTTTGCTATACCAAAAAAATCCACACCTCTGGGAGATGCTGTATGCAGATCGGAATTATCTCATGACAAAAAAACCAAAGGTAGTACGCACCGACAGGGAACTGGAATGTCCACAAATTGATTCGGGTTTGCGCGCAATGGGCTATGAACTGGTCCTTCTTCCTGATGCTGTGAGTGAGGATGAATTAGTAGCTGAAGTGGCTGACGCGGATCTTTTGTTGATGTGTTATACCCCAGTAACAGAACGTGTTATTGCCTCAGCCAGCAATCTCAAGGGGATCGTCAAATATGGAGTAGGTATTGATGCGATCGATATTGAGGCGGCAAAAG
The DNA here is from genome assembly GCA_024225445.1 of Hyphomicrobiales bacterium. GTDB lineage: Bacteria > Pseudomonadota > Alphaproteobacteria > Rhizobiales > Rhizobiaceae > JAAEMP01. The sequence continues at coordinate 11,938 of JAAEMP010000333.1, forward strand.
CACGAGGGATACCGGTGGTGAATGTGCCTGAATACGCCGAGGAAACGGTTGCTGAAGGTGCATTTGCCTTGATGATTGCCCTGGCTAAGAAACTTACCACCCTTGATCACACCATGAAACACCAACAATGGGTATGGCCGACCTCCCGGTGGATGGGTTCGGATATCGCTGGCAAAACCGTCGGACTTGTGGGTTGCGGTAAAATTGGCTGCAGTATGGCCCGGATGGCAGGTGCCGGTTTTCGCGCTCATGTGCTGGGTTTTGATCCCCATGTGGATAGCGCAACCATGCAAAATGCAGGTATCCAGAAATTCGATGATCTGCATCAGATGTTGTCAAAATGTGATTTCGTCTCAATCCATTGTGTGCTGAATGAGCAAACCCGTCATCTGATCGGCACCGGTGAACTTGATTGCATGAAGCCCACCGCAATCCTTATCAATGTTTCACGCGGTGCTATTGTGGATGAAGCGGCTCTGGTTGAAGCCTTAATGACAAAACGTTTGGCCGGTGCCGGTCTGGATGTCTACAGTCAGGAACCGCTTGCCAGAATCGGGCATCCAATGTCCGCACTCTATGATTTAGACAACGTCATCTTGATGCCTCATCTTACCTTCTACACCGCGGAAGCGATGCAACGGTTGGCGCAAGATACACTCAAGCGCTGTGCCGAAATCAAGTCGGCAGGTCCGGTATTGATTAAATCCGGTGATCCGCGTTTGACCTCCCAGACTTCAGGAGTAGTTTTCCCTGACTGAGCGCAAAAGAATCCTGTTGCGCGCCAGATCAAAACTGTCAGGACTTTTCGAACAGATATAGCAGAATACCGTTAAAATGATCATGCAATCAGGAGCGAAAAGCGACCGGCGCCGGTGCGCCGCCCTCGCGCAGGCCGGGCGTAAGCCCGAATAGCCGCGAGCACAAAAAATTCGAAACTGAATCAAAATAAAGGTGTTCTGCTATACCAATGTGAGCACCGGGCAATCGTTAAGGGATTGTTACGAAAATTATGCGGCGATAAGTAAATTGCTTTACCATATTCCACCGGGTTTGGCGGCATCAATCACCCGCAACTGTATCCGCTTTTGTCCCCTCCAGGTATTTACACCAAGACTTCCGGCGATGTGCAGAGATTGGCCGCGTGATGCCAGGAGCAGGTTGCCCAGGGGCGTATCTGTGACCCGAAAGGCAATCGCGTTCAGTTTTGCGCCATCGCCCGATGAGATTGTCAGGCGCAAATGGGAATGGCCCACACGCTCTACATACGAGATTGTGTGAGCGGGAAATGCAAAAACGGGACTGGGGTGCCCTGATCCATAAGGTCCCGCCCGTTCAAGTGAATCTATCAGATTGAATGTGGCGCTTCGCGCTGTCAGGGCTCCATCAATCAGCAGTTTTTCATTTGAACGGCTGCGATCAACCGATTGGCTCATTTGTTCTTCCAGAAATGAACGCAGTTCCGCCAGTTTTTCACGTTTGACCGTCAGACCCGCAGCCATTGAGTGTCCACCACCCTTTTCCAGTATCTTGGCATCAACTGCAGCTCGAACCGCTGCTCCAATATCAACCCCGGCAATTGATCTGCCCGAGCCGGAACCCTTTCCCATACCATCAAATGCAATGGCAAAAGCCGGACGCTTGAATCGGTCTTTGAGACGCGAGGCCAGCAGGCCAACAATACCGGGATGCCAGGCATCATTTTCAGTGACCAGAACAGGAGGTCCTTCGCCATCACCTATTTCCGCTTCTGCTTCGCTGATCGCCTGTTCAAGCATTGTAACTTCAATTGCCTGGCGTTCCTTATTGAGCAATTCCAGTTGTTGGGCGATTTCCTCGACTTGATAACGATCATCACCCGATAATAATCGCGCACCCAGCGCCGCATCGCCAATTCTTCCACCTGCATTTATGCGTGGCCCTAGCAGAAAACCAAGGTGATAGGGTGTGATTGGACCATCAAGGCGCGCCGTGTCGGCCAGGGCAACAATGCCGGGATTTCTGCGGGCGTGCATTACCTGAATGCCCTTGACAACGAAGGCGCGGTTCACCCCTGTTAGCGCCACGACATCGCAAATTGTTGCCAGTGCCACCAGGTCAAGCCATTCCAGGAGATTTGGTGGTGATGTAGTGTTTTCTGTTTCACGAAAATATTTGACCACAGCCACGAGGGTCATAAACACTACGCCAGCCGCACACAGATGTCCCTGTGCTGACATATCATCCTGGCGGTTGGGATTTACCAGTGCGTGACAGGAAGGTATCCGGGCAGCCATCTGATGGTGGTCGAGAACAACTACATCAACGCCGAGATTTTCTGCCTCTTTCAGAGCATCAAAACTGCTTGCTCCACAGTCTACACAGACAATAAGTTTGGCACCTTTTTTTACCAGTTCACTGATGGCAGCGAGATTGGGTCCGTATCCTTCGAATATGCGGTCGGGAATATAAATCTCATGTGAGGTTTGGTAATGGGCAAGAAATCGTGAAAACAATGCACTGGAACAGGCACCATCCACGTCGTAATCGCCAAATATCGCAACATGCTGCTGATCGTTTATGGCAAGAGCAATTCTTTCGCTGGCAGCTTTCATATCGGTGAATGTGGCGGGGTCCGGCATCAGGTCGCGGATAGTCGGGTTGAGAAATTGCTCTGCGTCTTCAATACCAACATGACGAGCGGCCATGACCCGCGCGATCAGATCCGGAATATCGTGGGTTTGGGATATTGCCAGGGCTGTGTTGGCCTGGACAGGGGTGAGACGTTCGCTCCAGAATTGATCGCAAACGGATTTCTCGACCTCAAGAAATGCTTTTTGCCTGTTTTCACTCATCTGCAGTACTTTTGATCAATAGGGGGCACCAGGTTGTTATCAAGGCTGTTCAGTAGATATATTGTCCCGCAATGTCCAATTTGTCGCGGGGTTGACCGGTAATATTTCATGCTGGGTGCCTGGTTGTAACCTCTCGTATTGTGCGTGAAGTTGAACGCATGACCAGTGAGTTGGTAATGATCTGACCTTGTTCAAATCGTACACCTGATAATAGATTACCCTGGGTAACACCTGTAGCCGCAAACATGACATCGCCATGCGCCATGTCATGCAAGTTGTAAATACGCCGCGGATTATCAATACCCATGGCTGCAGCATTTTTGAGTTTCTCTCTTGTGTCCAGCATCAGACGCCCCTGCATTTGTCCTCCCATGCAGCAAAGTGCGCAGGCGGCCAGAACACCCTCGCGTGCACCACCTGATCCCATATAGATATCAACTCCTGTATCATATGGATTTGTTGTGTTGATTACACCGGCGAGATCACCATCACTGATCAGTCTTATCGGGGCGCCGGCTTTGTTAACTTCACCAATCAGCTTCCCATGGCGTTGCCGATCAAGAATACAAACGTTCAAATCACTGATATGCACGCCTTTGGCATTTGCCAATGCCGCAAGATTATCAGTTGGCGATTTTTCGAGACTGATTATACCTTCATCATAGCCTGGTCCAATTGCGATTTTTTCCATGTAAACGTCTGGCGCGTTGAGCAATGAACCGGGCTTGGCGAGAGCTATCACCGACATCGCATTTTGCAGATCTTTTGCGCATATGGTTGTGCCTTCAAGCGGATCGAGGGCGATATCACACCGGGGGCCATTACCCGTGCCGATTTTTTCTCCGACAAATAATTTGGCAACCGCTGCGTTATCGCCTTCGCCAATGACAATTGTGCCATTGATATTCACCAGATCCAATTCTGTGTGCATTGCTTCAATTGCGGTTTTGTCTGCGGCGATATCATTCAATCGCCCACGCAGGCGGGCTGCGGCAATGGCCGATCGTTCGGTCACCCGGATGATCTCTATAATAAGACTTCGATCCAATATATCGGCAGAAATCCCAACCGTCTGTCGGTCCACGATATTTTCCATTTCAATCTATTTTTTTTCAATTCGGATCATTTGGGCCTGTCCTGTCAGATGTCCATCACTTTCAATATTTGTCAGTGCCAGACGGATTGCCTGTTCGGTTGTTTCATGGGTAATCAGCACAATTTGCTGTGGCTTTGGATCCTTCTCCCGGTTCGCTGACTTTTCAGTCGAATGATGTTGCACAATGGATTTCAGGGAAATATCCTGTTCCGCCATACGCGTTGCAACAGATGCAAAAACACCGGTTTCATCACTGACTGTCAATCTGATAAAATATCCACCTTCATGGGCTCGCATGCGCGCGCGTCGATAAGGTAGAAGTGCATTGATAGGCGTGCCAAATGCCGGGCCATGCTGGTGTCCGGGTTTCGATTTTGCGATATCCGCAATATCGCCGGCAACTGCAGATGCGGTTGCATCTCCGCCAGCACCAGGACCGGACATGACCAGTTGACCAACAATATCAGCATCAATCGCCACGGCATTTGTGACATCGGAAATCTGCGCTATGGTTGAATCAATCGGCACCATGGTCGGGTGAACACGCTGTTCAACACCGCTGTCGGTCAGTTGGGCAACACCCAGCAGTTTTATCCGATATCCCAGTTCGCGGGCAGCGGTAATGTCATCATAGGTAATTGAAGTTATGCCTTCAATATATATTTCATCAGATGCAATCACAGTACCGAATGCCAGGCTGCACAATATTGCCAGTTTGTGAGCTGAATCAAAACCTTCTATATCAAATGTCGGATCGGCTTCAGCATAGCCAAGGCGTTGAGCATCTTTCAAACAGGCTTCAAAAGACAGTCCCTCATTTTCCATTCTGGTTAATATATAGTTACAGGTTCCATTAAGAATACCATAGACCCGTTCAACAGAGTTGGCAGTGAGAGACTCCCGCATCGTTTTGATGATTGGTATGCCACCGGCAACAGCTGCTTCAAAGTTCAGCAACACGCCAAATTTTTCAGCCAGAGTAGCCAATTCAACACCATGTTTCGCTAACAGGGCCTTATTTGCAGTGACTACATGCTTGCCGGATTCAAGTGCCGCTATCACAGATTGTCTGGCGGGGCCTTCTTCACCGCCAATCAATTCGATGAAACAATCAATATCGGGGGATTTTGCCAGTTCTACCGGGTCATCGAACCATTGTGTCTGGCTGATGTTACAATCCCTTTCCCTGGTTTTGTTTCGTGCACTTACGCCGGTAATGTGCAAAGCCCGGCCACAGCGATCAGCCAGCAGGTTTTGCTTTTTGTGGATCAGGTTGACCAGAGATGTGCCAACTGTTCCTAGTCCAGCGACGCCGATGCGAATGGGGGTGTTCATAATTTATTACCTGTAATCGATTTGGTATTCCTGATTGTCGTGTAATCAGTAATTGTTGCTGTTATTAGGTCTTGTTTGGCATGTGAAATTTTTCAGAGGTTTTGCACATTTTCCCGTGCTGTTGCAAGAAAACGTTTTGTATTTCTGTGTACTTTTGGGAATCGATGTCTATTTTGCCAAATTGAGTGAGCCTGTAACAGGCATCTATAACTGATGCTGCTCGACCGAATATTTTCCAACTGGATGAAATTCAGGTGGGGGTGATTTTAATCAGATTCAATATTTTTAAGCGCCGAATCATAATGACTGCTACCTTTGCGTCGCAGAGCGTTCATTTTTCGCTGCTTGATCTGGATGTCCTGTTCCTTTGCAGTTGCTGGCAATTGTCCTGAGACGGTTTTCATTCTGTTGATTTTTTCAACAATTTCATCTGGTGTCAGCAAGGAAGTCTCGCCCTGTCGCTGAACGCCATAAGCAGGTGCTTCCTCATTGTAGGGAGCTTCGTCGGCTTTTTTATGAATTTCGGCAATTGCGGCATTGCGCAGCAGTTCTGAGCGTTGTTCTTCCTCACTGAGCGATAGTTGGGAAGTGGGAGAGACGGGTTCTGGGTCGATTGTATCAAGCTTGGAGGACAAGCAGGAAGTCAGCAATGCACATGTCACGATTGCGGCCAATATCCGCAACAATAACTTACATCCATTAGAGAAAGACTGGTTTCTCATGATTTTTGGTGTACCCCAAAACTAATTCGGAAAATCCGGGCAAGTCCGTTAAAGTTCTGAAAATTACAGGACAATCCAACTGAGTTGCTATTTTGGATTACGGATTTGCCTCTATTTTCATTTGGCTCTTCAATCGCTATTTAGCGATAGAATATGACAAAATTCCGGTCAAATTAATTTTATTCATTCAGATTGTAACGTTATTGAGTTTGGGTTAAAGTCCCGTTAACCTATAAACTGCCTGACATGTTTACTCGGTATATATTAGGTGTCTGCAAAATATGTACTGGTTCATTTGTGGTGGAAAACAGGTGAATAGAAATAATGGAATATTTAGAAAATAGAGGAATTATTATGAAAACACTCATTACTACACTGGGTCTTGCCGCTGCACTTTCCGTCAGTCTTGTTTCGACATCCGCAATTTCCGGTTCTATGGTTGATGGTTGGGTAGGCTGCAATACAGAATATGCTGCTTGCCTGAGCGGCGGCACTAATATGTCATTGGCAACCAATGTTAATGATGCCGTTTCACAAGGCTCTGCCAATACATCCAATTGGGTTAGCTGTAACGGTGCATTGGCCGCTTGCTATCAGAGCCTGAACTAAGCTTTGGATTATCTTTCCGGTTCAATATGGCCGCGAAAGTATCTAACAGTTGAAATGTGGCCCCGGTTGCTTGCATTGGAATATCGGCTTTGTAATTATGAATTTGGCCGTGCTGAATCGTTGTAGCGCGGCCATATTTCGGTATTTTATAAGGTATTATAATACCTTATTTGCAAGCCATTGATTTAATTAAGTTATTTTCGCTAGTGCTAACCAAATAGTACTTGACCTCAAATTTTACTGATTTATAACACACTCGAACTAAAGCCGTGCCTGTAATGCCATGAGCTTTGGCAATTTGGTTGAGGGCAGGTTGCCTTCAACATTAACAACAGCAGAAATTGCAAGGATATCGTCCAAATGGCTACCTTCTCGCAGAAACCTGCAGAGGTTGAAAAAAAATGGATTCTGATCGATGCCGAGGGTGTAGTCCTTGGTCGAATGGCGTCTATTGTTGCCAACCGGCTGCGTGGTAAGCACAAAGTTACTTTTACTCCACATGTGGATGATGGCGACCATGTCGTGGTCATCAATGCCGATAAGGTAAAATTGACCGGAAAAAAATACGAAAATAAGAAGTATTATTGGCATACCGGTTATCCCGGTGGCATTAAGGAACGCACAGCGCGTGCCATCATTGAAGGAAAATTTCCTGAGCGTGTTGTTCAAAAAGCCGTGCAACGTATGATGCCCGGCGGACCGTTATCCAACAAACAATTAGGTAATCTGCGTGTTTATGCAGGTTCTGATCATCCCCATGGCGCTCAAAATCCTGAAGTTTTGGACGTTGCCGCAATGAACCCGAAAAACAAAAGGGGTGCATAATCCATGCCTGACATTAATTCCCTCGAAGAACTGGGCTCTGCCATTGGTGGCGAAGCCGCTACATCCGACAACGCCAGTGTCGACACCGCATCTACCGAGACAGCTGCTCCAGCCTATGTTCAAAAGCTTGATGACCATGGACGTGCCTATGCTACAGGTAAACGCAAGGATGCTATCGCACGTGTATGGATCAAACCCGGTACAGGTAAAGTAGTCATCAATGACAAGGAATTTGAAAAATATTTTGCCCGTCCAGTTCTGCAAATGGTTATGAGGCAGCCTATCGTTGCAGCCAATCGTGACGGTCAGTATGATATTGTTGCTACGGTTCGCGGTGGTGGACTTTCAGGCCAGGCCGGTGCTGTACGCCACGGTATTTCGAAGGCACTGACGCATTTCGAACCCGAATTGCGCCCGGTATTGAAAAAGGGCGGTTTCCTTACCCGCGATTCACGTACAGTGGAACGCAAGAAATATGGGCGTGCCAAAGCGCGTAAAAGCTTCCAGTTCTCGAAACGGTAAAGTCGAAGATTACATTATCATGTTCTATTTGAAGGGCTGCTGTTTTCAGTAGCCCTTTTTTTGGCAACCCATTGATCATGAAAGCCTCTGATCGTCAAATTCCAAAGCCGGCCCGGAGCATTCTAATTATAGCCTGAAAGGGTCTCGACAAATCGAAAGCGTTCGGCGTGTCCCACCTAAGGCGATTGTTTTCCGTGCGTTAATGTTCGCTCAAAATAGACTTCCCACCAAAGCGCTAATATATTGAAAATAAAAGACAACTTGACGGTTTTGAGACGGAATTCGAGAAGTGGCTGGAGCCAGACAATCGCTGGGTTTTGTTGAGCCAGGTTATTCCCTGGGAGGAATTGTCAGCAGCCTATGAACTGTCGCTGTCTGCGCGCACTGATCGTCCGGCGAAGGATGGGCGTCTTGTCATCGGGGCGGTGATTATCAAGCACAAGCTATGCCTGGGTGATGAAGAGACGATTGAGCAGATCCGTGAGAACCCGTATCTTCAGTACTTTGTCG
>JAAEMP010000334.1 GCA_024225445.1 Hyphomicrobiales bacterium
CTGTATAAGGGTGCAAGTATGAAACAAACGCTCATTGCATTGATTTTCAGTTTTTCACTACTCGTACCAAGTGGTGGGACTGGTTATGCGCAAGACTTTAATAAAGACGAGAAGTGGTGGCGTAAGACTGCGGAGCAAGGGCATGCGCGTGCGCTGCCAAATTTTTCAATTTTGAAAAAAAGTCAGGGAGGTGCTCGAGATGAAATACATCCGCCGATGCGCAACTGGTTGTTCAAAACAGCTAAACAGGGGGATGCGAGTGCGCAGGCCGCACTAGGTTTCATGTACCACGCTGGTTTGGGAGCTGTTCAGGATTACAAACAAGCTGTGAAGTGGCTTCGTAAAGCTACGGAACAGGGGGATGCGAATGCGCCGTTCAAACTTGGATTTATGTACGAGAAGGGTCAGGGAGTGATACAGGATAATATCTATGCCCATATGTGGTTTAACATTGCTGCATCGTATGGAAATACGAATGCGGTGAAGAAACAAAATATCATTGCTAAGCGAATGACCGCAGCAGATATCTCAAAAGCACAGGAACTGGCACGGCAGTGTATGAAGAAGAAGTTTGAGTTTAAAGCGTGTTGATAGTTATTTTTCATTGATCGGGAAAAATCAATTCCCAAAATCTATACGTCATGGGACTGGTAATCATTCACGAAAAATAGAGTCCCAAAATTCGTCCCATATTTTTAAGACATATTTGGAACTATAGCAGAACACCTTTAAAATGATCATGCAATCAGTCAGGAGCGAAAAGCGACCGGCGCCGGTGCGCCGCCCTCGCCCAGGCCGGGCGTAAGCCCGAATAGCCGTGAGCAAAAATAATTCGGAACTGAATCAAAATAAAGGTGTTCTGCTATATGAACATCGGATATGCTCGTGTGTCATCACTTGGTCAAAGCCTCGACACCCAAATTGAAAAACTCCAAGCTTTGGGCTGCGAAACGTGGAGGGAATCTGGACGCGAGTAAAAATGTTTCGCGGATGCCATATTTACCTGTTTGGACGGGTACAAAAAATGCTTTCAGTCAGATATCGCACCGCATATAAATGCGATTGTTGAACAGTCAAACTACGCCAAAGCCTGATGCTCGACCATGCCACGCAAAAGTTTAGTGTCCAATCAAACTGAACTTTGGGTTCATATGGTCAATTAATTCGTATTTTTTCCAGGGACTTGCCAAATACAAGCATTTGTTTGTCCGCTTTGCGGAATTTGCTTTTGTGGATTGAGCAATTCTGTTTTGTGGTGCTGGCTTGAAATTCACAGGTCGAATAGGAGGTGCATTGCGATTTTAACTGCTGGTCGAGTTCGGTCAGTTTTGTGCCCTGTGTCTGCAGGTTGGCAATAATCTTATCCTTGGAAGCAGCATCCAGTTTTGCTTCGTTCTCACTATACAGGGTTAGTTTCGAATTCAGGATTTCACTGGCATGATTTGAACTGCTCAAACGATTGGCTGAATTACATTTTCCGGCGACATAGCGCTCCTCATGAGAGGTCTGTTTTGCTTCTATATCAGTGCTGGTCAGCGCGCCGGTGCTTGTTTCATTAACACATCCGGAAATTGCAATTGCAGCAATAACTGTCCAAGAGGCCGGACGGCAGAATATTTTAAGATGTCTGGCTATTGCGGCATATTGAATTTTGTTGTTGTTTTTCATGTCGCCCACTCCATTGATATCTTGCATCAACAATTTGATTATTGTGCACGATTTAGTATCACTTTGATCCTGATCATTAGCTGTATTTGGTCGAAAACCTACGGCAGATTTCAGTCTATCACGATAATTACAAGAATATCAACAAAGGTAACTAGTTGTAAGATGAAACGAATTTTATCTTCAACTTGGCAATAGCAGATAACAGGTGTATATTGAAAATCGTAATGTGCAGAGGGACTTTAATTATGAGGAATAAGCGATTTTCATTGCTGGCGGCGATTTGGGTTGTCGTACTAAGTGTTTTCATGATCAGTGGATGCACTTCATCTAGTACATCAAATAGCGATGCACTTGAGATCAGTAGCTCAGGTCAGACCCGCAATGGCGAGATTTATCTTTTTCGTGGCCTGGCAAATGTATTTTCCAAAGGCATGGATGTAATAGGCGAAAAAATGGTTCGTCGGGGATTGGACGCAAAAGTCTATAATCACACTGCCTGGCGCTCCATTGCAGAGGATATTGTAGCCCGATCAAAAATCAGACGGGTACGTTATCCAATTATTATTATGGGGCATTCGCTGGGTGGAAACGCGACAATGCAAATGTCCAAATATCTGGGCGACAAAGGGGTAAAAGTCTCTTATGCCGTTTCCTTTGATCCGACAATCACAACCTTTGTCGGCCCCAATATCGGGGAAGTCATCAATTACTATTTACCTAATTCCGACCATACCAATATTGTCAAGCAAACCGGCGGGTTTACAGGTTCATTGCGAAATGTTGATGTATCGTCGGTTGCTGGTGTTACCCATGTTACTGTGGAAAAAAATGACCGGTTTCAAACCAATGTCATTAACACAACGTTGCAACTGGCCAAGGCAAAACGTCCGAAAGCCGGTGTTGTAGCAGATATTGATGAGCCATAGGTTTTCAGAAAACGATCAGAAAAGTTTCAACTTCATTTTCTCATGTTTTGATGACATGACGGCCAATTGCGTTACCGAAGGGCGGCCACCGGCCTGTTGTCCAGGTTCACGGAACTTTGTTGAACCATCCGAACTGGCGGGTAACTGCTGATTTGCTGGATTACCCGATTGTGCATATCGCCATTGTTACCCAAAGCTATGTGTGATGAACGAAACCTGAAGGACGCTTTCCTCGTTGCATTGTTGCCACTGGCCAATCTCAGGCGCGCACCGATACAGTCGATGTAGGAACAGGTAAAATTATCTACCCGGCGAACATTTGAGTGGATTTTGGTCAGCGGACGACCATCAATCACGCCAAGGTAATTAACCGGAATGTTCTCTCTGGAGAGTATCGCGGAAATAGCTGTCACCATGCTTGCACCATAAGATATGCCGATCAGGTTGATCTGGATATTGCGGTTACGACGATATAGTGAGCGAATTTCATTGATGATGGAGGGCTGGATGACAGCCGAGCCTTCTATTGGACTGACATATGAAAACAGACGCGCGCCCTTAATTCTTTTTTTCAAATTGGTCATTCCATATCCGATAAAGGGCACAGCACTGACAAGACCGTTAATCAGATAGGTTTTGGATGCGATCGATCTGTTTTGCACTGCGTGATTGGCGCTTTGCGTCAAAGCAGGCGTGGCGCTGATGTTCAATGCCAGTGATACGGAAGCAAGATAGGTGAGTGATTTAATCGAACTGGTCATGAAATTAGCCCTTAGTGTACTGAAAGCCTATTATGAAGCAATAATGGTTAATATTTGGCAATGCTGGTTATTGTGGTATGAAAAAGCAATTAACCGGATATTGGTTGCCGGTTTTACGCATCTGCGGGCATTAACCAATCAAATTTCGGGTGCCACAGCAAAAACCCGATGATTGTGAAAGTGTCGGCGAATAAATAGACAAAAAAAAGCAAGGCCAGTGCCTTGCTTTTAGTTTGCGTGTCTAAAACCCCACCGATTGTTGGAAGTTTCAACTGGGTTGAAATGTCAAAAATCGCGGCGGCGAATCTATACGCGCTCAGGGGTTGCATCCTCCCAAGATCAAGATACGCTAAAACGTCCGGTTTTGCGGAGCTTATTTTATGGTTCATTTAAGCACGTAGATTGGGAATTGTCACATGATTTTTACAACAATGGTTCTAATTATCATCAAGCATGATTAACGCGACAGATGGTAACGGCAGGTTCACAGTCTGTTGTGAGAAAATTTCGTTTGAATAATGATGACAAACGACTTGCCCTGGTTCATGTATTGTTTTTAATAGGCCAAATTTCTGCGAATTGCTGATTCCAATGTTCAGGTGTTAAAATGCGTTTATCCCAATATTTCATGCCAATTTTGAAAGAAACTCCAAAGGAAGCAGAGATTGTTTCCCATCGTCTGATGCTGCGCGCGGGTATGGTCCGCCAGCAATCGGCGGGAATTTATTCCTGGCTGCCGCTCGGGTTGAGAGTTCTTCGAAAAATCGAAAATATTGTCAGAGAAGAGCAAAACCGGGCAGGAGCGGTTGAGCTTTTGATGCCAACTATTCAATCGGCGGATTTGTGGCGTGAAAGCGGGCGCTATGATGATTATGGCAAGGAAATGCTTCGTATCAAGGACCGACATGGGCGAGATATGCTATTTGGTCCGACAAATGAAGAGATGATTACAGAAATTTTTCGTGCGTCCATTCGCTCTTATAAGGACCTGCCACTTAATCTTTATCACATTCAATGGAAGTTTCGCGATGAAGTACGCCCGCGTTTTGGCGTTATGCGGTGTCGGGAATTTTTGATGAAGGATGCCTACTCTTTTGATCTTGATGAACAGGGTGCCCGGGCATCATATAATCGGATGTTTGTGTCTTACCTTCGTACTTTTGATCGTCTGGGGGTCAAGGCAATTCCGATGCGCGCTGATACCGGACCAATTGGCGGCGATATGAGTCATGAGTTCCATATTCTGGCTGATACCGGTGAAAGCGAGGTATTTTGCCATTCTGATTATCCGGACATGGTTGTTCCCGGAGCTGATATCGATTTTCGGGATGATGCGGCATTGGAAAAAATTGTAACCCAATGGACCACTCCATATGCTGCGGCAGAAGAGATGCATGATGAGAAAGAATGGGCCAGGGTAGCTGAGGCTGATCGTATTTCGGCACGCGGCATTGAAGCGGGTCATATATTCTATTTCGGCACCAAATATTCGACTGCAATGGGTGCAAAAGTGATGAACCCTGATGGCAGGGAAACGCCTGTACATATGGGTTCTTATGGCATTGGGCCGTCGAGACTGGTAGCTGCCATAATCGAGGCTTCACATGATGAGAATGGTATTATCTGGCCCAAATCAGTTGCTCCCTACGATGTGGGAATTATTAATATGAAACCCGGTGACACAGATTGTGATGCGGCATGTGAGAAAATATACGCGGAATTGCAATACACCGGCGGTATGGACGACATTGCGGTATTATACGATGATCGTGACCAGAGAGCGGGTGCGAAGTTTGCCGGCATGGATTTGATAGGGTTGCCGGTTCAGGTTGTTGTTGGACCACGTTCCATCAAGAACGGTGAAGTGGAAATCAAAGATCGGCGAACTGGCCAACGCCAGAATTTAACGGTGGAAGCTGCTTTGAACAAATTGCGTGAAGATCACTGATCCAAAATCTTGTTTGAGTTTCAGATTGAACGCGACTGGCTTTTAGGCCATTGAATGCCTGAATCAGGATCCATTAATTAATGCCATTGTGTTTGACAAGTAGGGGGCGAATACTGATAAGAAAGCGCAAGAACGGGCGCAAACTCAACCATGCGCCTTTTTGAGCATTTATTACCAGGAGGCGCGCCCTCCATGTCAAACCCTCCGGGCGGCGCTGAATTTGCCTCTGGATACATTGTAAACCCTTGAAAGCCAGACGAATTCCTGCGGGCTGACGTCTATCCAGAAACAAATTTGGTGCCACAGAATGTTGTTAGTCTATGAGTCCTGACCTGAGTTCGAAATCCGGCAAGAAAGAAACGACTCATCCATTTTCCAGATTTGAGTGGATGGTGGCCGGACGTTATTTGCGTGCACGGCGCAAAGAAACTTTTATTTCTATCATTGCCGGTTTTTCCTTTTTTGGCATTATGCTCGGGGTGGCAACGCTGATTATTGTGATGGCGGTAATGAATGGTTTTCGTGGTGAATTACAAAGCAGGATTCTTGGCCTGAATGGCCATGTGATTATCCAGCCTGTTGATGGTGAATTCACCGATTATGAGGAGGTTGCCAAGCGCGTCAGCACCGTCGACGGTGTGCGGTTTGCAATTTCACTGATCGAGGGACAGGCACTGGTTTCAAGTGGTGTTGGAGGAAATGGAGCGTTGGTTCGTGGTTTGAGTGAGGCGGACATTCGCAAGATCAGTGAGTTATCATCGAATATCAGGCAGGGGACACTGGATGGATTCAGTGAGGCTGAAGGGGTGGCGATAGGCACCCGAATGGCAAGGAATCTTGGTTTGCGAGTGGGTGACAAGATTACCATTATCTCCCCTGAAGGAGATGTGACGCCATTTGGGACAACGCCCAGGGTAAAAGCTTATCCGGTTCTGGCAATTTTCGAGATTGGTATGTCGGAATATGATTCAACTTTTGTATTCATGCCATTGAATGAAGCGCAACTTTACTTCAATTTGGCTAACACAGTCAGTGTGGTTGAGGTGTTTATCGATGATCCGGATAAAGTGGATGCAGCGCGAAAAAAAATTGAAAAGGCAGTGGGTAGACCGCATATTCTTGTTGATTGGACTCAGCGCAACAAAACCTTTTTTGATGCTCTGGAAGTTGAACGCAACGTGATGTTTCTGATTTTATCGCTGATTATCCTGATTGCTGCACTGAATATCATTTCCGGATTGACAATGCTGGTTAAAGACAAGGGCAAAGATATTGCAATCCTGCGAACTATGGGAGCAACCCGCGGTTCGATTTTGAGGATATTTCTAATTACCGGGGCGGTGATAGGAGTTGCTGGAACTGTTGCGGGATTGGTTCTTGGCGTAGTTGTTTGTTTGAACATTGAAAATATCCGTCAGTTTCTTTCAAGCCTCTCAGGGACAACCCTGTTTGATCCGACTTTATATTTTCTGTCACGCCTTCCTGCTGACCTTGATACACTGGAAACCGGCAGAATTGTCATGATGGCAATTGGCCTTTCACTCCTGGCAACTTTGTTTCCCGCATGGCGGGCAGCAAAACTGGATCCGGTGGAGGCGTTGAGATATGAATGACCAGAACGCTGGAGGTAGGAATGAAATAAGTGCTGGCGTGAGCCGGACAGATACCCTCAAGGAAAATGTCAGAAATGGCAACAATGTTCTGGAACTGGCCAATGTGTTCCGCTCATACATCCAGGGGAAAAAACAGATCGATGTACTGAAAGGTGCGTATTTGAAGATATCAAGAGGTGAAATGGTCGCCCTGGTAGCTCCATCCGGCGCAGGTAAATCAACACTGCTGCATGCGGCAGGATTACTGGAGAAACCGGATAGTGGTGATGTATTGATTTGCTCGAAATCCGCAGGCAGCCTTGGGGATGGTGAAAGAACCGCAATTCGTAGCAGACAAATTGGATTTGTTTATCAGTTTCATCATCTATTGCCGGAATTCTCCGCCTTGGAAAATCTGGTGATACCTCAACTGATAGCCGGGCGGAGAAAGATGGATGCTGTTGAACGGGCAAATCAGCTAATCGGCTATATGCAAATTACCAAAAGAGCTGATCATCGACCATCTGAGTTATCTGGTGGTGAACAGCAACGCGTTGCGATCGCCAGAGCAGTGGCCAACGCGCCAAGTTTGTTGCTGGCTGATGAACCTACCGGAAACCTTGATCCGAAGACATCAGATTTTGTGTTTGATATGCTGTATGATCTGGTACGCGAATCCGGACTTGCGGCCCTGATTGCTACTCACAACCATGACCTGGCCAGGAAAATGGACCGGTGTGTGACCTTAAATTCCGGGCAAGTTGTTGAATTAAAATTATAATTACCATTGCAGTCTTTTTGATGAAAAGATACTTGACTCTTTCTCCCTGATGTGAACAATAATAGAACAAACAGAGAACGTTTACAAAACAAAATTGGGAGAATTGACTGTGTTTTTTTCATTGCGCGATTTAGCATCTTTAGCAACGCTTGGCCTGTTTTTTTCCGGTCTGACATTTTGGGTGGATATTCTGCGTACTGGAATTTGATTTTGTTTGGTTGGGATATTTGACTTTTGCCACTGTTGTCACTGTGCGATATTGATTTGTAAGATCTGAATATGTGTTGAGTGTTTTGGTTTATTCGTAGTTGGCTCTGGCTCTTGGATTTTTGTGATGATAATCTTTGGAGACGCAATTTTGATTGCGCGTGAAATCTTTGAACTTCAGTGGACAAACCCATGTCGCAGGGAACTACCACCAAACAATCCGGTGACGTTTCATTTCAGGAGCGTTCGGTAAAGAAAACAGTTAAATTGCCGCCTGATATCGATGGCAAGACTAAAAATTCCAGAAATCATGATGCTGGTGGTAGCGGGCAGGGTCCTGGATTTATTCATCTGCACGTCCATTCCGCCTATTCGCTTCTTGAAGGAGCTATACAACCCAAACGATTGCAGGAGTTGGCAATAGCTGATGGACAACCGGCTCTTGCAATTACTGATCGAAATAATTTGTTTGGAGCGCTGGAATTTTCTGAAAAAGCTTCCAGCCAGGGATTGCAGCCGATTATGGGTTGCAAGCTGTCTGTAGATTTTTCCGATGTTGAAAATTTTGACCCTGGCACACCAATTGATGGTAACCGGGGTGACAACTCGACACCGGTGAGGGAATCCAGGTCACAGAGCGCCAATAGTAAAACAGGTGAAGAATATCCATTTGTAGTATTGCTGGCTAAAAGTGAGACTGGGTTTAACAATCTGACCAAACTGGTAAGTCGTGCCCATTTGTATCCAGATGATCAGGATCAGCCACATGTTTCATTTGATCAATTGGCACTGCTGAACGAAGGACTGATTTTACTTAGTGGTGGCAATGAAGGCCCATTGAATATTGCGCTCATGGACAGGAAACCGGAATGTGCGCGTGTTTATTGCCGATCACTGCATTCGGTTTTTGGAAATCGATTTTATATCGAGATGCAGCGCCATGAAACAGATGATCCAAATATTGAAGCTTCATTATTGGAACTGGCTTATGATGATGAAATTCCTTTGGTTGCTACCAATCAGGTCTATTTTGCCACAGTTGAGGATCACGAAGCACATGACGCCCTGATATGTATTGCAGGAGGAAATGTGGTTGGCCAGGATGATCGTCGCCACATCAGCGCAGATCACTTTTTCAAGTCTCGTGCCCAGATGGAAGAATTGTTTGCTGATTTACCTGAGGCCCTGGAAAACAGTATCGAAATAGCTCGGCGATGTAATTTTCGTGCTCTTACCCGCAAGCCAATACTGCCAAATTACACAACTGGAAATGATAACAATAATTCAAATCAGGCTGAATTTGATGAATTAAAGCAACTGGCTGAATCCGGCCTGGATGAGCGGCTCAAAATTCATGGGTTGGCAGATGGATTTGAGCGACCAGACTATTTGGATCGACTTGGGTATGAGTTGGATATTATCGAGCAAATGGGGTTTCCGGGATATTTTCTTATTGTTGCGGATTTCATCTTGTGGGCCAAGCAACACGATATTCCAGTGGGCCCTGGAAGGGGATCGGGAGCGGGGTCAGTCGTTGCATGGGCACTGAAAATTACTGATCTGGATCCTATGCGTTTTACATTGTTGTTTGAGCGATTTCTAAATCCTGAACGGTTGTCGATGCCGGATTTCGACGTTGATTTCTGCCAGGACCGAAGAGAGGAAGTTATTCGCTATGTCCAGGAAAAATATGGTCGTGATCGCGTAGCTCAAATCATTACGTTTGGCACGCTGCAAGCCCGTGCTGTTTTGCGCGATGTGGGCCGTGTTTTGCAAATGCCCTACGGGCAGGTTGATCGGTTGTGCAAACTCGTACCCGCCAATCCGGCCAACCCGGTGTCTCTGGCGCAGGCGGTTGATGATGAACCCAAATTAATGGAGGCAAGGCGAGAAGAGGAAATTGTTGAAAAATTATTCAGCATTTCCCTGCGATTGGAGGGGCTTTACCGTCATGCATCCACTCATGCAGCTGGAATTGTGATTGGTGATCGAAAACTTGAAGAACTGGTTCCATTATACCGGGACCCTCGTTCGGAAATGCCGGTTTCGCAATACAATATGAAATGGGTTGAGCCGGCAGGATTAGTAAAATTCGACTTTCTGGGTCTCAAAACACTAACCGTATTGAAGCAGGCATTAATGTTTATTGCCCAGCGAGGAAAGAATATAGATCTTGACGCGCTGCCAATCGACGACAAAGAAACGTTTGAAATGTTGACCAGGGGAGATACCGTTGGGGTTTTCCAATTGGAAAGTGCAGGGATGCGCAAAGCGCTGATCGGCATGAAACCGGACCGGTTTGAGGATATTATTGCACTTGTAGCATTATATCGACCTGGTCCGATGGATAATATCCCAACTTATAATGCACGAAAAAATGGAGAGGAAAATCCTGAATATTACCATCCCAAAATCAAAGATATTCTAACCGAAACTTATGGCGTTATCATTTACCAGGAACAGGTATTGCAAATTGCCCGCGTGTTGTCGGGATATAGTTTGGGTGAGGCGGATTTTCTTCGAAAAGCCATGGGTAAAAAAATCAAGGAGGAAATGGATGCGCAAAGAGCGCGGTTTGTCAAAGGCGCAGTAGAGCGTGATATCAGTAATACCCAGGCGAATGATATTTTTGATGTATTGGCAAAATTTGCCGGCTATGGATTCAACAAGGCACACGCTGCAGCCTATGCGTTGATTTCCTATCAGACCGCTTATCTGAAGTGCCATTTTCCTGTGGAGTTTCTAGCTGCAAACATGCAACTGGATTCGGGAAATACCGACAAGTTGAGCATTTTTCATCAGGATGCGCACCAGCATGAAATCGAAATAGTTCAGCCGTCAGTGCAAACTTCGTTGACGGAGTTTTCGGTTAAAAATGAAAAAATTCTCTATGCCCTGGCTGCCATCAAGGGTGTGGGTGCAGGGGCTGTCGGGCAAATAATTGTAGAGCGTGAAGAAAAGGGAGATTTTTCCAGTCTGACGGACTTTTTTTCCAGAGTGGATTCGCGATTGCTTAATCGGCGGACCGTTGAAAATCTTATCTGCGCTGGCGCATTTGATTGTTTTGGCAAGCCACGAGAGGCCATGCTTGCTGGCCTGGATCGTTTACTTGGTCATGCAAATCGAACGCTGGATGACAGGGAGCGTGGACAAAGTGACATGTTTGGCGGAGCCGAAGCATCGGAAATTGAATTACCCCGGGTCGAACCATGGCTTCCTTCGCAATTATTGCAACGAGAATTTCAATCAGTTGGATTTTATCTGAGCGCTCACCCTCTGGATGAATATCGCAGTGTGCTGGAGACTTTCCGTGTTCAGCTTTACGGGAATTTTGAAAAATCTGTGAAAGCCGGGGCAAGTGCGGGAAAGCTGGCTGGAACAGTAACCTCACGTCAGGAACGCAAGACGCGTAGCGGCAAGCGAATGGGTGTGGTCACCATATCAGATCCTTCAGGCCAGTATGAAGCGGTAATCTTCGAGGAGGGTCTCGACCGTTATCGTGAATTGCTCGAACCAGGGCAGTCGGTGATCATTCAATGTGGTGCCGATATGCGACCTGAGGGAGTTTCCATACGTATTCTGAGTGTTCAGTCTCTGGAAGCTGAATCCAATAAAATACGTCATGATTTGCGAATATTCTTACGCAATGATGAAGCAATTGATAATATTTCTTCTCTGATTCAGCAGCAGGGTGATGGCAAAGTCAGTCTTGTAGTGATTCAGGATAATGGTGAACGCGAGGTGGAAATAGAATTGAAAAACAAGATTCACGTCTCCAACCGGATCAAAAGCGCGTTAAAGGCGGTACCCGGTGTGCTTGACGTGGAACTGGTCTGACCATTGTGGTTATAATGCCGTCCAGATATTGAGCGCAAAACTGGAGGAATTGATTTCGTCTTCAATTGACGTCTTCCATGTCAATGTCTTGCATTTGCGAAATTACTGAGTCACATTTTCTCTAAACGTAAAGTGGTTGATATGTCAAAATCCGAAACTCCTAATAGTGAAACAGTGAAACCCAAAGCCACAGTATTCGACGATCTTCCCGTTCGTCCGATTGACCATATTGTAATATCGCTGCCTGATCTGGATTTGGCTCGCCGAAGATTTACCGAACTGGGCTTTAATGTTAATCCGGTAGCCCGGCATAATTTCGGCACAGAGAATACCATTATCCCGTTTTCAAATGGTACTTTTATTGAGCCACTGGGCATCGGTGATGCGGCAGACGTTAAAAAATTTACCAAGAAGCGAAACCAGTTTTTGGTTCGAGATCAGGCTTATCGTTATCGTCACAGCATTGAGGAGTTCTCGGGTGGATTTTCGATGCTGGCGTTTTGTGGTGAGAATGCAAAAAGAGACAGAAAAAATTTCCGCAAAGCAGGATTGCACACCGGCAAGATTGCCAGGGTTAAACGTCCTGGACTCGACATACGTTCAACTTTTGCCATGGATGAAAGGGCAAGTGACTGCACTTTGTTTGTTTGTGAGCGCAAAGACGGTATTCCCGAATTTGATAGTGATCAGACAAATCATCCCAATGGTGCGTTGAGAATATCACGCATTGTACTGGTTGATGACAATCCAGCTGATTTTTTGTACTATGTTGAGGTTGTCAGCGGACAGTCAGAATTTGAAAAAATTGAAAACGGTATGAATATTACCCTGCCCAACGGATTGATCTCAGTGGTTTCGCCTAAAGGTTTGAAATCGGAGTACGGGATGGATATTCCAAATTCCTCCCTTCGTAATGGCCCCAGACTGATTACCTATGATATTGCCGTTCGATTGATCGATGAGACTGCTATGATGCTGGCTGAAAAGGGAATCAAGGCACGTCAGGTGGGAGAAAGAATCGTAGTAGCAAATGCTCCCGGACAGGGTGCAACTTTGGCTTTTGTAGAGGATGAACTATCGTGAAAGCGAACCAGATTGTCGAGGCCGGTTCCGTAAGGTTTGGGAACGACCGGCCATTTTCTATTCTTGCAGGACCCTGTGCGATGGAAAGTCGCCAGCACAGTTTTGACATGGCCGGGAGCCTGATTGAAATTTGTCGCGAGTTGGAAATCGGACTGGTTTACAAATCGTCTTTTGACAAGGCCAACAGAACCAGTCTGTCTGGCAAACGTGGTGTCGGGTTTGAGGTGGCAATGCAGGTTTTTGATGAATTGCGAAATGAATTCAGTGTGCCGGTTGTTACTGACGTTCATACCCAGGAACAATGTGTGCTGGCGGCGGAACATGTCGATATTTTGCAGATTCCCGCATTTTTGTGCAGACAGACCGATTTACTGATCGCGGCAGCCAACACCGGTAAAGTCATCAATGTGAAAAAAGGTCAATTTCTGGCACCTCGGGACATGGAAAATGTATTGGCAAAGGTGGTAGACAGCGGTAATTCCAATGTCTTGCTGACCGAACGCGGGGTCAGCTTCGGTTACAATACGCTGGTCTCTGATATGCGTGCTTTAGCTATCATGGCCGAAACTGGTGCACCGGTTATTTTTGATGCTACCCATTCCGTTGCACAACCAGGCGGTAAAGGTTCGGCTTCCGGGGGGGAACGTGAAATGGTACCCGTTTTGGCTCGTGCCGCCGTAGCCGTTGGAGTAGCCGGACTTTTTCTGGAAACCCATCAGGACCCTGATAATGCACCATCAGATGGTCCCAACATGGTACCACTGCACGAATTGAAACCCTTGCTGTCCCAATTGCGGGAGCTGGACCAGGTTATCAAAGGCAAGTAATTTTGGTCTGAAGTACCGGAGTTAATAGTATTACCCGTTCATTCCGGGTCATTTGATTCAGGACAGACGGGAAGCGCTCTTAAAAATCTAGAGATCAACACTCAGTTGCTGAATTCGCTCCTTGTAACTGGTTTCAAGGCATGTCCAGTCGAGATCGCAACGATTTCGTTTTTGTATCCAGATATCTTGATCCCGTGAAATTTGCTGGCGTTGGGGCTTGGCGTTCACATTTGATTTTCGATGGTAATAGATTGCAGCCAGTTTTTCATCTAGAGTAAGCAGGGTTTCATTGTTGCAGATCGCGAATTCTGCACTAGACTGTGCTTTAGCACAACTGAATGATTGAGCGCTGGCGAACAGGGTCGATAATAGCAGGGGAATAGTTACCAGAAATCCTAGTGTCAGAATCAAATTAATTGTTGAGCGCATGGGTCTACACTTTCATAAATACATTTCGACGCGCCGCTACGCAAAACAAATCCTGGCAGTTGACCTTGTTGCATTTTATTTGGGTGGGAAAGAGACTGAAATGTGGTAATATCATGCCGATTTTTTGAATAATGTGGCAAGAATTACTATCAAGCTCTAGCCGAATGTCGCGGGAGACGGTAGAAGGCGTTCGAATTGCCTCAACAACACAGATTCCAAAGCGGCAGGTCTTATTGAATGCCGCAATTGTTAAACATTGATAGCGACAGGTGTAAAATGACTGAAATCATTGATATAATTGGCCGTGAAATTCTTGATAGCCGGGGCAATCCAACAGTTGAGGTAGATGTTACGCTTGAAGATGGCTCTTTTGGCCGAGCCGCGGTTCCTTCAGGTGCATCTACAGGTGCCCATGAAGCAGTCGAACTGCGTGATGGTGGCGCGCGGTATAGTGGCAAGGGTGTGAAAAACGCTGTCGCGGCAGTAAATGGGGAGATTTTCGAATCTATTTGCGGGTTGGATGCTGAAGAGCAATTGTCGATTGACCAGACAATGATTGAACTGGACGGTACCGCGAATAAAGCCAGGTTGGGCGCTAACGCAATATTGGGTGTTTCACTGGCTGTAGCACGAGCTGCAGCTAACGCTGCTCAATTACCTATCTATCGTTATGTTGGTGGCGCAAATGCCCATTTATTGCCGGTGCCTATGATGAACATTATCAACGGCGGAGAGCATGCGGATAATCCGATTGATTTTCAGGAATTTATGATCATGCCGGTTGGCGCGGATACTTTTGGTGATGGTCTGCGAATGGGAGCCGAGATATTTCATAACCTGAAAAAGGAACTTTCCGCAAATGGTCACAACACAAATGTCGGGGATGAGGGCGGATTTGCGCCCAATATTGCCAGTGCCAGCGACGCGCTGGATTTTATCATGAAATCTGTTGAAACGTCCGGATATAAACCAGGTGAGGATATTTATATCGCGCTGGACTGCGCATCTACTGAATTTTTTGACAACGGTGTCTATCAGTTGAGAGGTGAGGGACGCAGTCTGGATTCCGGGCAAATGGCATCATATCTTGAGGAATTATCGGGCCGGTACCCGATAATTTCGATTGAAGACGGTATGGCAGAAGATGACTGGGATGGCTGGAAGGATCTGACTGATAAAATAAGCCAGCGCTGCCAGATTGTTGGCGATGATCTTTTCGTTACAAATTCCAGCCGGCTGCGCGACGGGATTAATATGGGAGTAGCCAATTCCATTCTGGTGAAGGTCAACCAGATCGGAACTTTATCGGAAACTCTGGATGCGGTCGAAATTGCCCATAAAGCGAATTATACGGCAGTCATGTCTCATCGATCTGGTGAGACAGAGGATTCTACTATTGCTCATCTTGCTGTGGCGACGAATTGCGGCCAGATTAAAACGGGTTCACTTTCCCGTTCGGATCGAATTGCCAAATATAACCAGCTTTTGCGCATTGAGGAACTGCTGGGCCATACTGCCAAATATGCGGGCCGTTCTGTGTTAGTTTGAAAATTCTATGAATTTTCCACAGATGGCGCCTTGTGAGATGCCATCTCAACCCAGATTGAGTTCCTGGTAAAAATCATTACCCTTGTCATCTATGATAATAAAAGCCGGGAAATTTTCAACTTCAATTTTCCAGACTGCTTCCATGCCCAGTTCCTTATATTCGACTACTTCAACTTTCTTGATACAGTCGAGAGCCAGGCGGGCAGCTGGACCACCGATTGAACCCAGATAAAAACCACCGTGTCTTTTACAGGCATCGCGGACCTGGCGTGAGCGATTGCCTTTGGCCAGCATTATCATTGATCCGCCAAATGACTGGAACTGGTCAACATATGAATCCATCCGACCAGCGGTTGTCGGGCCAAAGGATCCTGAAGCATAGCCCTTTGGTGTTTTGGCAGGTCCTGCGTAATAGACTGGATGATTTTTCAGATAGTCGGGCATGGGCTCACCAGCCTCCAGTCTTGCCCGTATTTTTGAATGAGCCAGATCGCGTGCCACGATAATGGTGCCACTGAGGGAAACGCGGGTTTTTACCTTGTGTCGGCCAAGTTCACCCAGAATTTCATTCATTGGTAAATTCAGATTAATGTTAACAACGTTTTCTGAAAGTGCTGTTTCGTCAATATCGGGCATATATTTGGAAGGGTCTGTTTCCAACTGTTCCAGAAAAATGCCATCCTTGTTGATCTTCCCTATTGCCTGGCGGTCTGCAGAACAGGAGACACCCAATCCGATTGGTAAAGAGGCGCCATGGCGGGGTAGGCGAACAACACGCACATCATGGCAGAAATATTTCCCGCCAAACTGTGCGCCAATTCCCATGGAATGCGTCATATTGTGAATTTCTTTTTCCATTTCGAGATCACGGAAGGCATGACCGGTGTGCGATCCACTGATCGGAAGGTTGTCCAGGTAATGGGTTGATGCCAATTTGACAGTTTTTAAATTCATCTCTGCAGACGTGCCACCGATAACAATTGCGAGATGATATGGCGGGCAGGCGGCTGTGCCCAATGTCAATATTTTTTCCTGCAGAAAATCAGCCATTCGATGTTTGGTGAGCAATGATGGCGTTCCCTGAAACAGGAAAGTCTTGTTGGCTGAACCGCCGCCCTTGGCAACAAACAGAAACTTGTACTCATCCGACCCTTCCGCATAAATGTCGATTTGTGCGGGAAGATTATTACCGGTGTTCTTTTCAACGAACATAGACATTGGAGCCAGTTGCGAATAGCGCAAATTGCGTTTCTCATAGGCTCCCAGTATGCCTTGCGACAACGCCTGTTCATCGCTGCCATCTGTAAATACATTACTGCCCTTTTTACCCATGACAATTGCGGTACCGGTGTCCTGGCACATGGGCAATACGCCACCGGCGGCGATGTTGGCATTTTTAAACAGATCGTAAGCGACAAACCGGTCATTTTCTGTCGCTTCCTCATCCTCAAGTATTTTGGCCAATTGTTTCAGGTGAGCCGGGCGCAGTAAATGGTTGATATCGATAAATGCCTGCTCACACAGCAATTGTATTCCCCGCGTATCAACGGACAGCAAATTTTTATTTTTGAGTTTGTCGGTTGAAACAAAATTGTCGGTGAGTTTCCGAAAAGGTGTATTATCTTCTCCAAGAGGGAACATTTCGAAATTACGATCAGGCATATGAAATCCATTAGGTTAGGGATAGCAGCTATTCTGGTATTATTTCTTTGAAAAGGGATGGCCACCAATTTACCAATGCTGGAGGAACATTACCATTGAGCCAGTCCAGATTACCACAAGTATTTAACGCTTATTGTTCGGTTCAGATGGTAAATCCAGCATTACGAATTTGGTAAAACGTTACTCCGGTGTCAAGCATAGCAGGCACAGGGTAATCTGATGCAAGGAAGGAACTGGAGGTACCCGTACCGTTTCGGATTTATCCCGATCGAATTCAAGCCGGACGGAGCTGTGCAAACCAGATTCGGCGATCGGTCTACGCAGAGCTGCCAGCGGGTTGAACACTGAATTGAAAACAAAGCGAACTCAATAATACCACAATGCTGGAAAATGCTGTCGGTTCCCAACTGTAAACCTGAATACATGAAATTGGGGTTTAGATATGAAACACGATGATCCGACATTGTTGTTAGTTGCAAGCGGGCTTTTTATCAGGCCTGATTCGGGCATTGTCTTAGCCTGGATTTTTTTTTGATGGCGAATCTGTCATGATTTGCTGCATAATGGATAAACAATGGGAAATAAATTGTTATCATGCCAAATCAAAATAATCGTTCCTGCATCGCGTTAATTCTTGCTGCCGGGGAGGGGACCAGAATGCGGTCTTCGTTACCAAAAGTTCTGCATAAGGTGGCTGGTCTTGAGATGGTCAATCATGTGGCCAAAGCCGTTGAAGAAGCCAAGGTGGAAAAGTGCGTAATTGTCACCGGAAATCAGAGCCGCATGGTGGAAGATGCCATTGGCGCGTCGAGTAAAAAAGCTTCATTTTATCAGCAACGCGAAAGACTGGGCACAGCAAATGCAGTTCTTGCCGCAGAAGCTGCCGTTGAGCAGAATTATGATGATGTTCTGGTATTGTTTGGGGATACGCCACTTTTGCGTTCCGAAACGTTGGTAAAAATGCGTAACTGCCTGGCGGACGGCGCCGATGTGGCCGTTTTGGGATTTGATACTGAAAATCCCGATGGTTATGGTCGTCTTATTGAAAATGATGGTCAATTGATCGCAATTCGAGAGCATAAAGAGGCAAGCGAAAAAGAGCTGGCTATTCGATTTTGCAATGGTGGTATCATGGCCATCAATGGCAAGAAATGCCTGGAACTGGTCAAATCTATTACCAGCAACAATAGCAAAGGCGAATATTATCTGACTGATTTAGCCCAGATTGCCTATGAGCGTGGACTAAAAGTTGTCGCTCACAAAGGCGACGAGCAAGAAATACTTGGGATAAACAACAGGGTGGAACTGGCTCAGGCAGAACAAATCTGGCAGGAGAGAAGACGTCGTCAGTTAATGCTTTCGGGCGTATCAATGATCGCGCCCCATACGGTTTTTCTTTCTCATGACACCAAAATTGGCACTGAAACCACGCTGGAACCCTATCAGGTATTTGATCTTGGGGTGACGATAGGCGAGAGGGTAAACGTCAAAGCATATTGCCATTTTGAGCAATGCCGAATTGATGACGGTTGTGATATCGGTCCATACGCGAGATTGCGTCCAGGTGCAGACATTGCAAAATCAGGCAAGATCGGAAATTTTGTTGAAGTCAAAAACGCCAAAATAGGCGTTGGCGCGAAAGTAAACCATCTAAGCTATATCGGTGATGCCGTTATAGGCAAAGAAGCAAATATTGGCGCCGGAACTATCACATGCAATTATGACGGCACAAACAAGCATATCACGAATATCGGTGCAGGAGCCTTTATTGGTTCAAATTCTGCTTTGGTGGCCCCGGTATCCGTGGGCGAAAATGCCTATGTTGGATCGGGTAGTGTTGTTACAAAAAATGCACCTTCAGACAGTCTGGTAGTTTCGCGGGCGCAACAAACTATCATGGAAGGCAGGGCGGTTGTGCTTAGAAACAAAGCCATGGCATTCAAGAAGAAAAAAATGGACAAAGAGCGGAAAGGGTAACTAGAACGCACTAGGTCATAGACCCATAAACAGGATCGAAATGGCGGGTTTGGGCCGGGCAAGATGCTGATATGGGGTCGCTGGTTTCATTGCTGAAATTGCCCGCAATGTTATCTTTGCCAGCAATTGAAGCTGAGAATTGAACAAATTCGCTGGAAATGCTGCGAAAACACACCATATATTGGCAAATTAACCGGTAGCTGAAAAGTTTAGACCGATTGGGGCTTTTCAAGGTACAGTTGCTAGTGTAGAAAGCTGCGAATTCTTGATGGAAATCCTCCCTCTTTGATAAGGTATTGGAAATGGGAACGGTATTGATCGTTATCCACCTGATGGTGGTTGTTGCCATGATTGGCATGGTGTTGTTGCAACGTTCTGAGGGCGGTGCGCTTGGAATGGGCGGCGGCGGTGGCGGTGGCGGGTTCATGAGCGCTCGCGGTGCAGCCAATGCATTAACCCGTTCCACAGCAATACTGGCAGCGGCATTTTTCGTAACATCAATTACCCTCTCAATTCTTGCAAAATACGAGGCAAAACCCACTGATGTGCTTGATCAGGTGCCTGTTCAAACCCAGAAAACCGGTGAGGGTGGTGTCTTGGATCTACTGGCTCCCAAAGAAGAGAAAACCAACGACAGCACCAAAGTTCCGACAAGTAATTAATGTCCTGTGCCGAGTTGAAACAAGATATTTCCTGAATTTCTGTGGATGCCCGCGTGGTGTGGTTTTTGCAATTATCTGTGTATTCAGAGTTGAAGACTTCAGGCTTGATGCCCGGCTGCGCCTGTTCGAGATTCTTCAAGATGGTCAGTTTAGATTTTAAAGTGAGATTCTTGTTGAGCCGTCAATGACGGGTTTGTTGAAATTGTCCACGAGCGGGTATCAGAAAAAATCTCTGGATTAATCAAAATAGTTTGGGTGTCAGTTAAAATATTGCTGGCAAAACCTGTAATGAACGACTATTAATCGAATCCCATGGCGCGATATGTTTTTATTACTGGCGGTGTGGTTTCTTCCCTTGGAAAAGGCATTGCTTCAGCGGCTCTTGGGGCCTTGTTGCAGGCACGTGGATATCGCGTCAGGCTTCGTAAACTTGACCCTTATTTGAATGTTGACCCTGGTACGATGAGTCCCTATCAGCACGGTGAGTGTTTTGTCACCGATGATGGGGCGGAAACCGATCTTGATCTGGGGCATTACGAACGTTTTACCGGCAGACCTGCCAATAAACGCGATAACATCACCACCGGCAGAATCTATTCCAATATTATTGAAAATGAACGGCGTGGAGATTATCTGGGTGCAACAGTGCAGGTTATTCCTCACGTCACTAACGAAATCAAGGAATTTGTGCTTGAAGGCAATGAAGACTACGATTTCGTTCTCTGTGAAATTGGCGGCACTGTCGGTGATATTGAAGCACTGCCATTTTTTGAGGCAATTCGCCAATTAGGCAACGATCTGCCGCGCAATAATTCCGTTTATGTACATTTGACTCTGATGCCCTTTATCGCGGCAGCTGGCGAGCTGAAAACCAAACCGACACAGCATTCTGTGAAAGAGCTCCGATCAATTGGTATCGCGCCCGATATTCTTCTGGTGCGTTCCGATCGCGAAATTCCCGAGTCTGAGCGGCGAAAACTGTCCTTGTTTTGCAATGTGCGTGAAACAGCAGTAATCCAGGCTTTGGATTTGGCCCATATTTATGATGTTCCAATGGCTTATCATGAGGAAGGACTGGATGAGGAAGTGCTGGCTGCTTTTGGCATTGAACCAGCACCCAAACCACGACTGGAGCGCTGGCAGGAAGTTTGTGAAAGGGTGCATAATCCTGAAGGTGAAGTGACTATTGCGGTAGTGGGCAAATATACAGGTTTACTTGATGCTTATAAATCTTTGATGGAGGCGCTTTATCATGGTGGTTTGGCAAATCGCGTGAAGGTAAGAATCGAGTGGATTGAATCTGAAATTTTTGAAAAAGAAGATCCGTCTTTTTATTTGCAAAAAGTTGATGGAATATTGGTTCCGGGCGGTTTTGGGGAACGCGGTAGCGAGGGAAAAATCAAGGCCACGACTTTTGCACGTGAACGAAATATTCCGTATTTCGGCATTTGTTTTGGCATGCAAATGGCGGTTATTGAAGCTGCCCGGACACTGGCCGGGATAGATGAAGCATCATCCACGGAATTTGGTGAAACCAAAGAACCGGTTGTTGGTTTGATGACGGAATGGCTGAAAGGCAATGCACTTGAAAAGCGTCAGTCATCAGGGGATATGGGAGGCACAATGCGCCTTGGGGCCTATGTTGCAAATTTGAAACCAGGCACCAGGATTGCCGAGATTTATGGTTCGGAAACTATTTCAGAACGCCATCGCCATCGTTATGAAGTGAACAATAGATATGTGGAAAAACTGCAGGATTTTGGTCTCGTATTTTCCGGGATGTCACCTGATGGGCTGCTGCCAGAAACGATCGAGTATTCCGATCATCCATGGTTCATTGGCGTTCAATATCACCCGGAACTGAAATCTCGCCCATTCGAGCCGCATCCGTTGTTCGCCAGTTTTATTGGCGCTGCAATTGAGCAGAGCAGACTGGTTTAGACAAGTTCAGGGAACGCTCATCTTTACCTGAAATGCTGAACGCGTTACCATCTGCATTATTTTGGCGTTATGGAAATGGCGTGTCGCTGGTTAACCAAAGCATTGGAGCGTTAAAAGTTATTTATGCCTTATCCCAATCAATCAAGAGAAACTCCAATTCCTCCAAACCTTAATCGCTGGAACTGGGGCGCATTTTTATTGAATTGGATATGGGGTCTTGGCAATAGCACATATATTGCGCTTTTGATGTTTGTGCCTTTGGTTAACTTTGTAATGATTTTTGTGCTTGGAGCGAAAGGGAGCGAATGGGCCTGGAAGAACAGGATCTGGGCAAATGAGGAGCACTTTGTAAAAACCCAGCGTAACTGGGCGCGGGCGGGCGTTATGATTCTTGCCGGAAGTGTTCTTTTTTCTGGATTAATATTTTATGGCATTACTTCAGTAATGAAGGGTACTGATGCCTATAAAATGTCAATGAGTGAAGTACGTGCCAGCAAACGTGTAGCCGAGGCGTTAGGCAGTCCAATTGAATCGGGCTGGTTTGTCGTCGGCAATGTTTCTATTAACGGGATTCAGGGGAGTGCGGATTTATCAATTCCGGTCTCTGGTCCCAAATGCGACGGAAATGTGATCAGCCGTTCCAAAAAAGAGACGGGAATTTGGAAAATATACCTGCTTATTGTGCGGTCGGATTGTAGCTCTTCACCAATTGTATTGATTAATTTGAAAGGTGTACAGATTCCCAATCAGCCCCGTGAGATCTGATCGGTAACGCAACTGCACTGACGATAAACAATGTTTCACCACCCTT
Organism: Hyphomicrobiales bacterium; assembly: GCA_024225445.1. Taxonomy (GTDB): domain Bacteria; phylum Pseudomonadota; class Alphaproteobacteria; order Rhizobiales; family Rhizobiaceae; genus JAAEMP01. Next base: position 22,661 of record JAAEMP010000334.1, read on the forward strand.
TCAATGTAACTGTGAAAGGGTATATTTGATTCACTTCACATTACGCACAGGAACAGCATCGCGAATATTGATATCGCGCTGAGGAAACGGAATTTCTATTTCTTCCGCTCTGAAGCGTTTCCAGATTGCCAGATAAAGTTTGCTTGTTACATTTGCAACGCCTC
>JAAEMP010000335.1 GCA_024225445.1 Hyphomicrobiales bacterium
ACCTGGATTTATTTCCCCTGGGACATGGACCTGGCTTATTCTGCCCCGATTTCAGGCGGAGATGACGGTTAATTGACAGTGTCTATTTTCGGTATCAGACCAACGTTCTATGCCAAATCCCAGAGCGCATTTAATCAACACGGGGTCATTTGATGGAGCCAAATCAACTCACTCAGCAAGTCGAACAACGTGGCGAGATGCTGATATCGGACAAGCTGATTAGCGATGGTGATGGGTTGATTTGGCTCCATCAAATGATCCTGTGTTGATTAAATGCGCTCTAGTTTACTGATTGTACTCTTTACCGTCATGATCAACATGATGGGAGTTGGAATGGCCTGGCCGATCCTGCCGTTGCTGGTGAGGGAATTGACCGGAGGCAGTATTTCCCAGGTCGCCACAATTTACGGCGCAACTGCAATCATATTCTCTTTGATGCAATTCATCGTATCACCCCTGATGGGTATTTTATCCGATCGTTTCGGTCGAAAACCGGTAATGCTGGTAGCCCTTGCCGCACTTGGTTTTGACAATATTCTGCTGGCTCTGGCACCGACCATCAGCTGGATGTTCTTTGGGCGGTTGATCGGCGGTGCATTTGCTTCCACCATGGCCATTGCCAATGCCTTTGTGGCTGACACCACCAAACCCGACAAGCGCGCCAAAGGATTTGGTCTGATAGGAGCCGCCTTTGGCATCGGATTTGTCATCGGTCCTCTGGTTGGCGGCATCCTTGGCGAGATTGATTTACGATTACCCTTCTGGTTTGCCGCCTTTTTGTCTTTTGCAAATGTGGGATTTGGCTGGTTTTTGCTAAAAGAAACACTGCCCCGGGAAAACCGCAGAAAGAGATCATTGCGCCAGTCCAACCCGGTTTCTTCCATCCACTGGATGTTCACTACAACGGGGCTTGCCGCAATAGGTGCGATCACACTGATATCCAGTACCATGCAACGCGGGCTGGAAAGCCTGTGGGTGTTGTTCACCCAGCATCAATATGGCTGGGGAATGCAGGATGCAGGCTTTTCGCTTGCCATTGTTGGTGTCAGTTTCATTATTGTTCAGGGATTTCTGGCTGGCAGGATAATTCCCTGGCTAGGTGAAATCAGAACCATAATTTATGGCTCCCTGCTTTCCGCCTCGATGTTTTTCCTGTTGGCGTTCAATACCCTGGGAATTCTCGGCTATCTGGGCATTATCCCCCATGTCCTGGGTTGGGCGCTCGCCTCAACCGCTATGCAGACCCTGGCTTCAAAACAGGTCAATGCCTCCGAGCAAGGCTATCTGCAAGGGGCATTGAGCGGAATTGCCGGTCTTGCCGCCATTGTTGGCCCCCTGCTCTCCAACTCGTCGTTTGCCTGGTTTACCAGCACCGGCAGCGCCTTCATTTTTCCTGGAGCATATTTTCTGTTTGGTGGAATCATGCTGGTTGCAAATTCATTTATTGCAGCAAGAACCGTCAAAGCCAATTAGCCAACACAAACCACCAGCATTTGCACAAAGCCGGACATTCTCCCATCTATAGAATATAATGCACCCCATAGTTATATCCCCTGAAGGGCAGCAACTCATGAAATGCCAATCCAGCAAGACTTCCGGCGCTGACTGCCCGATACGAAGAGTGGTCACAATGTATGCCTGAGCTTAGAGATAAAAAACCCAACAGGGTCAAAAGTACCATTCCTTATGAATTGATACGTTTCCTGATGCTGGGCTGGTTCCGCCTGGCCGGTTGGAAAACAAAAGGAGAAATGCC
>JAAEMP010000336.1 GCA_024225445.1 Hyphomicrobiales bacterium
AGGGTATATCTGGAAATACCGGCGCGGGTTGCCAGTTCACCTTCTGACCATTTGCGCTGCTTGCGGGCAAGCTTGATTTCCAGGCCGAGCAAGCGCGCCGCCTCGCGCGCAAATGTCGAATATGTCCGTGACTTAACCATGCTAATAATCCTCAAAATGACTGTTTTCCCAGCCATATTAGCGCAATATGACTGCCATAACAGGCATTATGGTGAATTTAAATTGGCATTTCAAGAAAATAATGACTGCTATAGCAGTCATAATCGGAAGACATGACGACCATGGAAGCCATTTTAACAAAAACATCATGAATTACGGTAACGATATGGACATCTCTTGTTAATTGAATCGTTATTAACACTCCTATTATGGCTCATTTGGAAGCCGAGCGGGGCGTCCATACCATTACCGTAATTCTATTATTTGTCCGACAAGGGGATATGGATTCATATCTCTACCTCTCGTCTTAAAATACGGAAAATTAGTCGTATATTTTAGGCCTCTTTTCGCCCATCGCTGGTTTTTCTCGACCACAAAATACATTATCATTGTGTTGTTCCGCGGTTGTTTTGATTTCCTGTAAAAGTTCATCCAATGGCGATATCAAACCGGATTCCAATGCAATTTTTTTACATGTTTCAGCTGAATTGATATTGTCATAGCATTTATAAATCTTATTTCTATCAGCACTCTCAGGAAGTAACTCTACTACTGTTTTTGCAAAAAGATATGTATCAATATTTGATTTATCGGCACCATGAATAGCAAATGAAACCATGTATTTAATTTGCTTTTTTTCATTTTTATTTTCCCTGTCGAAACTCAAATCCAAATTGAATATGACAAATGCCAAACCAAATATGTATACTCGAACGACTGAATTGACCTTGCATTGCTTGGTTATTTTTTGATTTCAAATGTCACAAATCATCGTTGTTGATTTTTGGAATCGAAAAATATGGTGTAATGGTCCAATATCACTTGTAATTCCGGCTTGAAAACCTTGGCGCTCATAAAGCGCACGCGCACGTGGGTTTACATCAATCACATCCAGTCTGACTTTAGAACAATTAGAATCCCTTGCTTTGTCTTTAATAGCCATTAACAAAGCCGTTCCGACGCCCATTCCGCGAGCTGTGTCTTCAACAAATATACCATCCATAAGCAGTGTTTCAGGTTCTAATGGACGCTCAAGTAGAGATAGAACAAGGCCACGCCAAATTCCTCCGATTAGTCCATAGATGGCGCAAAGTTCCTTAAGGCCGCCCCCGACAAATCCACCTCTTTTGGTTTTGAAACCTGCAACACCTATAAGTATACCGTCAGAAGTTAGAACGCAGATAGCGTGGGCGGGGTCTGCCACCATTTCAAGAAACTTGAGCGCCTTGGTTTCAGGCTTCATAACCGGATTCAGTTTGCCTTTGAATGCAGCCCAAAACAAACGAACTACAGCACCGCGCTGCGTTTGTGTAAACCCATCAATAACCGAATAATCTTCACTCATGCTCTACCAAAATTCCCTGCACGTTTGGTTCCTATACGACCTGTGATGAAACAATCTTGTAGTCTTTGAAAGAAACCACACGAAAATTGTCAGTGACTGTGTCACGAAAGTTCTGCCATTTGTCAGGTAAGGTTTTGCGGAAGAAGTCCAAAATAGCCTCTGTGAACTGATTGAATGTGGCGTAATGTTGGTTATGCGTAACCCATTTATGCATAACACCCCAGAGGCGTTCTATCGGATTAAGATGTGGGGCATAAGTTGGTAGAAAGTGCAGTTTGATCTTTCGCTTTGAGTTGCTCAACCATGGTTGAAGTATCTTGGCGTGATGATAGCGAGCGTTATCCAGAAAAACGTGAATTGTCGTCATTGTCGGATTGTTGCGCTCCAGCTTTTCCAACATCTGCTGTGTCGTCTGGGCGTTGATCTTCTCGGCTTCAACAAAGGTGAACTGGAAAGTCCCAAGATCAAGCGCCCCTTGGATGTTAAGCCGCTTGCGACCTGAATTGGCCTTGATGGCGGTCTTTTGATCTTTCGGGAACCAGCCATGGGCAGGACGACTTTGATGTGTAGGATGGACGGCATCCGAGAACATAACCATCTCGTCATCCCCCAGTCCCGTCATGAGGGCCTCATAGTAGGCAATAAAGGCTTCTTGCTTTGCCTCATCAGCTTGCGCAGGCAAAGATTGGGGTTTCTTATATACAAAACCCAAACGATGCATCAGCTTCACAGCCCCTGATGTGCAATAGCTTTGCCCGTATTCCGCCAGAATATATGCACATACCTCATCGGCACTGCTGGCAGGATTGTTGGTGAAGTGCTCCGTCAAAGCCGTCTCTTGTGCAGCAAATAAATGGCCTTGGCGCTGGCTGTAGTCTTTCAATCCAAAAAATGACAATCCCGTACCAGCAAAGGCTAATTTCCATTCCGTTAAAACCGTTGGCCCAATGTCGAGAATACGGCAGACAGTCCGCGCATCCTCGCCCTCGTCCAACAACAGAAATGCGCGGGCGCGTTTCCAAACAAGGGCGTCAACCTTGCGGCGACGGCAAATTGCTTGAAGTGCGGATCGTTGTTCTTCGGTTAGAGACACTGGTTTTGGCTGGTCGCTCATGCGGGAAGTCTGATGCTAAACAATCAGAAATACCATGTGACAATTAGAATCTATTGCCGCTCAATATTGAAGGTCAATTCAGTCGTGTGTGTATAATAAGGTTTTTTATTAAAAATTTGTGATTTATAACTATCCCAAAATTTCTTACAAGTATCCGGTTCCTTGGTGTACGCCGTGTACGGCAAAAAAATACTTCCCATTACGAATGACAAGCATACTGCCAAATAAACACTCCTAAACCACATAACCGCTCCCGACACACTTAGTCCCGGCCATCCCCAACAACTGAGCAGCCTTGCGCAATTTCACGACCATCATTCCATTTGTAATAAAAACAGCTTTGCAATTCAATGAACCCGATAGCCCTTATTTCCCTCGTCAGCCTCGATATCAGTATCCACTCCCGGATCATCAGGGCGCCTTTTCAGGGGAAATACGGTTGTCGTTGGCTGCTCGTCTTCGGGTTCGGATTTGGCCTCTGCCTTGTCCGGAATTTCGGCCTTGTCAGCTTGCTGGTCATCTCCGGTATCTTTTTCAGCCGGAATAATTTCTACAATTTTGGCGTTCTCGATATTGTCGTCATCACTGTTGTCGGTAATCTTTTCATCGCTGGCGGATGTCTCTGAATCTCCGGTTTCGCCGGTTTCAGTAATCGTCACGGATTCCTGCTCC
>JAAEMP010000337.1 GCA_024225445.1 Hyphomicrobiales bacterium
ATGTCATGCTAGAGCACTTTCGACTTAATATGACCCATTTGATGGAGTCAAATCAGTCCGTATGCTAGGCGCGAAACCCGAAAATGTATCTGGGCGATACTGGTATCGGGCAAGTTTTGCAACGACGCAGATGGGCTGATTAGGGCCGCCCCAAGAATATGGCAAAGGCTTGATTTTCACGCCCGCTGGACTGCATTATGCTTCGCTTATGGTATATAGACCAAGGCGCGAAGCATGCCTTGCCAGCAGACGTGAAAATCAAGTCAAATGATTCATATTAAGTCGAAAGTGCTCTAGCTGTTGCACACGTTTCTATGATAACGTAATTGGTTTCATAATTGGCTATTTTGAGTTTGGAAACCTATGAAAAAAGTGGAAATCCCCTTCAATAGGCCATCCATTGTTGGTCAAGAGTTGGAATTTATCAAAACGGCAATAAACAGTGGACAGCTCTCCGGTGATGGCGAGTTTACCAAACTATGCAACGATCGCATAACTCGGATGACCGGCTCAGGCGCTTCATTGCTGACCCATTCCTGCACTGCAGCGCTGGAAATGGCGGCGATACTTTGTGACCTCAAGCCAGGTGACGAAGTTATCTTGCCTTCCTACACATTCGTGTCAACAGCCAATGCTATAGCACTGCGAGGCGCAACTCCTGTTTTTATTGATATCGACAGCCTGACGTTAAACATAGACCCTGAAAAAGTTGTTGAGGCTGTTACTCCTCGAACGCGTGCAATATTCGTGGTACATTACGCAGGCTTTCCTGCGGAAATGGACCAGCTTGCTGAAATTGCCCGCACCCACAAATTGTTCCTGGTTGAAGACGCGGCGCAGGCGCTGGGTTCGACATACAAAGGACGACCCGCTGGCTCCCTGGGCGATATGGCAGCATTCAGTTTCCACGAGACCAAAAATATCCTGTGCGGCGAGGGAGGAGCGCTGACCCTTAACCTTCCCGATCTGGTTGAACGCGCCGAGATCATTCGTGAAAAGGGTACCAATCGCTCCCGTTTCTTTCGCGGCCAGGTGGATAAATATACCTGGGTCGATATTGGATCTTCCTTTTTGCCCGGCGAACTGATTGCAGCATTTCTCTATGGGCAGTTGGAACGCGCAGAAGAAATAGCAAAACGAAGGCTGGCACTGTTTGACTGCTATTCAGAGGCATTTCACGATCTCGAAAAGGCCGGCAGAATAAGACTTCCACATATCCCGGAGGGAACCACTGGCAATGGTCATATGTTCTATCTTTTGATGCGCGACATCGACGATCGAGATGCTTTCATCAAAAATTTGCGGAACTCCGGGATCATAACCCCTTTTCACTACGTGCCTCTGCATTCAGCTCCAGCGGGTCGACGCTTGGGTCGCTGTGATAGTGAATTGCCAGTCACAAATGACATCTCCGATCGATTGGTACGACTTCCAATGTTTTTCACTCTTGATCATGATGTTGAGCGGGTAATCGAAATAGCCTTGAAATGGCTTAAACACGGTGACGCAAGCTGATAAACACAAAGGAGCACTTGGTAAGAAATGGCGTATCTATCTCGCTGCCAACTGGAGCAAATGGAATTCGCTTCCTTAGGTAAAAACGTTAAAATCAGTGATAAGGCCTCAATTTACGAAGCCGGCAAGATTCACATTGGCGACAATAGCCGGATCGACGATTTCTGTGTGGTTTCAGGAAAAATTGAAATCGGGCGCAATGTATATATCGGGCCCTTTGGCCTAATCGCAGGGGGTAGCCCCGGCATAGTATTTGAAAATTTTGTAACCCTCGCTTACCGCACACAAGTCTTCTCTCAATCTGATGATTACAGCGGTGCAACTATGACAAATCCTACCGTTCCGAGCCACTTCAAAACTGAAATCAAAAAGGCTGTTCGCCTGTGCCGCCACAGTATTGTTGGGGCTGGTTCAATCATTACGCCCGGCGTTATAGTCGCCGAAGGAACTTCTATCGGCGCAGCCTCACTAGTCCTCTCGACAACTGAAGCATGGTCAATTTATATCGGCAGTCCTGCCCGAAAGTTGAAGGATCGTAAACGAGACCTCTTGACATTAGCCGAAAATTACTTGGGTTCTGAAATGTAATTTTCTACCCTTCAAGAACCGGTGCTTAAATCCGATGGGAATGATCAGCTTCCGATCTAAGCAACGCACCAAAATAGCGCCTGTCAAACAGGGTATCCGCATAAGAATCCTACTTCAGCTGATATGAGATTCCCAAATATCCACCGGTCTTAATGTCAGAAAAAATGTGATTCAATCGTAAGCGTCCGCCGAGTCCCTCCAAAACGCGGATCGATTGCATAGGTTGCCTTTCACGCCTATACTCGCCAAGCCTAAGATAAACAACTTGTTCTCGACGCGTTAGAAATCCGCTTTCGTGCTGAACACCGCCTGCGAACGAATTCCGGCGATAGCAGGCCTGATATCGGCCGTCACCGCCACTAAAACGGTGTGTGCAAACGGTTGACAGACGGTCAAGAGAGTTTTTTCTTCCAAGGGCTGCTGTTAGTTCCAAAATCAGATATTTATTAATCCGCTGTCATCATTTATGAAAACAGGCAAATCAACTCCAGTTGGATCGAAAAGCAAATTGCTTCCACTAACTGCCTCAAATGGGTTGTTTTGTCCTTCAGGGGCACCAATGGAACCGTCCTGATCAAAATCAAATTCAAATGCAGTTTCATAATCCGCCAGATCAACAAACCGGTGAGTTTGATAGTCACCCGACTGATCAGTCTCCCAAATCAATTCTCGTCCGTCAGTGTGATGCCACGCAACCATGAACCCGCCCTCAGGCCGATCTTCAACCTGAATAGCGCTCCAGCCTCCAGAGGTGGTTGGGTCAATCGGTTCACCATTTTGGCTCAATACGATGTCGCCACCCGGATTACCGGTAATCAGATATTGGCTCTCATCAGACGTTAGCCCGAAATCGCCGTTCTGTTCAATCGTTACATCCTCGGTGCCAATAGAACCGTCCTGATCAAAATCAAATTCAAATGCAATTTCATAATCCGCCAGATCGACAAAACGGTGAGTTTGATAATTGCCTGACTGATCAGTCTCCCAAATCAGGTCTCGTCCGTCAGTGTGATGCCACGCCACCATGAACCCGCCCCCAGATTGCTCTTCAACCTGGGTAGCGCTCCAGCCTGAGAATGTGGTTGGGCCAACCGGTTTACCATTCTTGCTCAATGCGATGTCACCAGCCAGATCACCGGTAATCAGATATTGGCTCCCTGTAGAGGCAAGCCCGTAATCACCGTTCAGTTCAATAGCTTCATCAGGGGTGCCAATATACCCGTCCTGATCAAAATCGAATTCAAACACTGTTTCATAATCCACCAGATCAACACGGTGATGGGTTTGATAACTACCTGACTGATCAGTCTCCCAAATCAATTCTCGTCCGTTGGTATGACGCCACGCAACCATGAATCCGCCCTCAGATTGCTCTTCAACCTGAATAGCACTCCAGCCTCCGAAGGTGGTTGGGCTAACCGGCTTGCCATTTTTGCTCAATTCGATGTCGCCACCCGGATTTCCGGTAATCAGATATTGGCTATCTGTCGACGCAAGCCCGTAATCACCATTCTGTTCGATAGTAGTAGTAGTAGTATCTGTCCCCCATAACGACACCAGCTCGCTATATTCAATCGAAATATCACTAAATGAAAACCACTCAACATCATTCCAAACAGTGTCGACATAACCGCCAATTACCTGAATTGCATCTTGAAGGATTTCGAATGTGTAACTCCCGATCTCAAGTGAGAATTGGGCCCAATCCGTTCCATCACCACCAGACAGGGTATCGTTTCCTTCACCGCCATCCAAGGTGTCGGCACCCATTCCTCCATCAAGGAAATCATTACCGGTTCCCCCAATTAAAGTATCATTCCCACCATTACCGGTCAGAACATTGTCCGCCTCGTTCCCAATAATCGTATCATTGCCACTG
>JAAEMP010000338.1 GCA_024225445.1 Hyphomicrobiales bacterium
GTAATACCATTTTGCGTGTAAATCTCGACGATATGGGTTGGCATGATGACTAATGGGATCTGCTTCAATCCAATAATCCGTTTTTGGTTCGTTATGAAAGTTCCACAGCTCGTTTTATTGAGCAGGAGACCAAAACAAAAATACCGATAATCCGGGCCGATGTTTTCGCGTTTATTGCCCCTCGTCCCAAACTTTATCTCAGACTGCTTGACCTGCCAGATACTTTTGGCGAATTGCAGGATTTCCTGGGTATCGATATCAATAAGGAAATTGAGAATAATCGTGTTGTTCGTGCAGGTTTTCAGCACTCGGGTGTTAGCCAGAACAAACGATTGATTGTGCGTTTCACGACAAAATTCGGTGCATTTTGGAATTCATATGATTTTGCCGCAAATAAGGGCAATCAAAGCCTGTTACCGCATCCTCTGGGACCTGAGGGAAAAAATGCTTTCAAGCATGATGGCAGCGAAATGTTCTTTACACTGCCGAACGGTTTTCAGGCTTACTACTTGGCCACATCTGATGGAAAGATGATTCCCAATTCCGCCTGGCAGATCCTGGCAAGGAAAAAATCATTGCCATGTGCAGTACTTCGCATGATCATATTCCAGGCATCAAATATGACTTCAAAACAGCAACCCTGGCTGAGCAGGGTACAGAAAAAACGCTCAACAGATCTTTGGGCGCTGCTGCCAAAACCTACACAAAAGCAATCAAGGTGGAAGGTAAACAGGTCAAAAAGATCGCTTTGAAAACCGAAGATAAGAAAAAGAATGCCAAACTGGTGGCCCAGACACGCAAATCTATAACTATTGTTGTTCGCTAGGCAATCCTGCACTCGAAAGAGCGCAGACAGGTTGCTTGAAATTTGGAATTGACCAAATTTTCAGAATTCAAGTGATTTCATTTGATTGTAGTTTGAATTGGCAATCACCAGCCTTGCGTCAGAAAAAAGCCAAACCGATCTTCGATGATTTTGAAACATGGCTTGATGCACAAGTGCCAAGGATATCCGCCAAGTCGCCTTTGGCAAAGCCATTGGTTATGCTCTGGGCCAGATGCCAAAACCACGGGCCTGTCTCGACAATGGTTTTCTGGAACTGGACAATTAGGAGCCGGCAGTCAGGCCAGTGACCACAGGCAGAAAAATTTCGTCGGTTCCAGGCGTGGTGGCAAAACCATGGCGATCGCCTTCACATTGCCGGATTTTTTTCATTACAAAATTTAGACTTCCAGGCTCGATGGCGTTGATCTCCAGGCCTGGTTGACAGATGTTCTCAGCCGCATTGCAGATCACAAGATTAACAGGATTGGCGAGTTATTGCCGCGGAACTACCATGCTGGTGAGTGAAAGTGCCGGCGCTTAGTGTTATACCAAAGGCAACTGGTATTGTTCCCGTTATTCTGTTTTGCCGGTCAGGGCGCCATAGGAATTCAGTAGCCCAAATCCGAATTCATGATCTTTGCCTGGTGCTCCTAAATCTATGGCAGTTGCCGAGAAGCGTGACAATATTGTTGCGGTGTCCGTACCGGGATACTTTTCCAGTATCAGCGCAATGGCAGCACTGA
>JAAEMP010000339.1 GCA_024225445.1 Hyphomicrobiales bacterium
CTAGACCTCAACGTTTTTTTCTGTCTTTGTCCAGATTGTTGTATTCAGCGAATGCGTTGGAGAGCTCCAGCGTATAGGTAAACATGGCTTTTCTCAGCCGCTTGTCTTCATCGATATTGAAGTGATCAAATCCACCAAATTTGGAAACATCGATATTTTCCAGTACGCCGTTAAAATCAGCCTTGGGAGAAAGTTTTTTATTCTTGTTGCTTTTGGGTATGTAATAGTTGCTGATTTTCTTGACGTTTTTTCCAACAGAAGTTGGTTCAACCGGATCCAGCATTACAGCGTAGGAAACCTCAATATTATGTTTTCCGATCAATGTCGCCAGTTGAGGAGTGACATTTGCTCCCAGTGAATGGCCAATAATCACAATTGGAAATGATACCTGCCCCTTGCGATTGCGCTCAACCACATCATCAGCAATCGAACGCCAGTGTTTGTGATTAACAACGCAATTTTCTATTCCCATTTTGGAATATTCTTTTGCGCTTGTGTCGAGACCAAGGGAAAAGATATTGGCAAGCCCTCTGACCAGATAGACTTCACCAGGTCTCTTAACCTTGACTTTCGCGCACTTAGCCTGTGCGGTTACCGGACTGCCGATCAGCACAAACGCAGCGACTATGACAATAAGCCATGAGCCACTCAGGGATTTCCAGGTGCAATCCAGAG
>JAAEMP010000340.1 GCA_024225445.1 Hyphomicrobiales bacterium
CCATTTGTTTTAGAGGACATTTGGGAATGTGATATGGCAAGGCATCTATCCACCGAAATCCCCATTGACACTGATACGCAGTTTGCCTGGCGCACAAGCATTGCGCTACTCTGCGCGCCTGGCCGAGCAAACAGGTATGACGCATCAAACTGCTCCTGTTTCATCACAGCCAGCCTACCACTCAAGCCAGTTTTTCGTACCCTCTGGACTTCGTTATGCTTTACTTATGGTCAATGAAAACCACGGCGAAAAGCCTGCCTCGCCAAAAGACGCAAAAAACTGGTCAAATGAATCTGTGTAAATGTCAGACGGCCTGGACCGTGTCGCGTCCAATAGTTTTCGAAGAGTAATTTATTTGTTCAGCCGTTGCGTACAGCCAGCATAGCGGAAGTGTATTCCAGGGTTAGTTCATCCCAAACACCATTTGGCACCGCCAAATCCCGCAACCCGTTGTTTTTTGAAAGGTGAGTCAGCAGGTTAGAAAAATCGCGTAACTTTTGACTGCTGAAATCTACCTTCTGGTAGGCTATCATTTCTTCTCTGGTTAGCGAACCCATGCCGGTAAATGGCAATTCCTCAATGTCATCGGCAATTATTGCGAGTTCACTAATAAGTTTACCCAACACATCACCAATCGTATGATCGGCAGAAAATTCTTCATCTGACTGCTTTTTTACTATACTCATTAAAACAACTCCAGTTCACCAGCTTCTTCTTTTACGACAGGCGTTTTGACAGCCTGTTCTTCAACAATATGTTTAGTCATAAATTTCTGTCTGGCCTGTCCAGTATACGGATTAAACTGAATGGCCCTCCCCTGGTCGCCGCGCAAACTTGAAGAAACTACATTCAGTCTCTCAAGCTTTACGAATCGCTCAATGAATTCAACATTTTTCTTCCCCGGATCTGTTTTCGAGGTCAACACATGCCCGCCACCGAACAACTTAACTTCCAGACGTTTCTTAACTACTCCATATGAGAACATTTCATTGAGCAACAATTCCATCAAATATACGCCAAACAAGCGGTCTTTAGAGCCAGATTCCTCTATCGATGAAAATGGAAGCAGGAAATGATTCATGCCACCAATTTTCAGTTTCGGATCATAAAGACAGGCACACACACATGATCCCAAAACAGTGGTCAAGATGATATTGGGATCCCGTGAAACTTTATAATTTCCCTGGGTAACGGCAAATTTCTTGACTAAATTATCGGTCAACTCAATCGCCCAACCACAGATTCTACCGCTTGCCGCAATCCAAATTCTGTAAATGGTTTTGCCAGTACATTATTTACACCCAACGTTTTTGCATTCGCCACTACTTTTTCATCCTTTTTTCCTGTCAGGATTATAACCCCGGTCTTATTAACTTTCGGATGTGAGCGTATAGCCTTCAATAACTGATAACCGTTGATATCCGGCATATAAAGATCCGTGACCACCAAATGTACCGGACTTTTCAATAGTTTAGCGTAGGCCTCACGCCCGTCTTTCGCGACAATTATGTTTCCAATACCCATTGCGCGAAATCCCTCTACCGTAATCATACGGCTTGTAAGGTGATCATCCGCAATCAATACTTTCAAAACGTTACATATTGACATTTGCCTGTTCGCTTTTCTTCTCTAGAAGTGACTTTGCAATTTTGTGGAGCGGTAGTATCTCGCGTGCAGCTCCAATCCTGACCGCTGCTGCGGGCATTCCATAAACGACGCTGGAATTTTTGTCCTGCGCAATGGTATGAGCACCTGCGGATTTCAATTTTAACAGTCCTTCCGCTCCGTCCTTACCCATACCGGTTAACAAGGCAGCAGACATATTACCAATTCGGCATTTTGCTGCTGACGCGAACAATTGATCAACTGACGGCATATGTCCGTTACAAGGTGCGCCATGTTTTATTCTGCTGCGAATAGCTGTGGAACCGGTGATAGTAAGATGCCCTATTGATCCCGGTGCGATATAGACATTTCCAGGCCGCAACAATTTCCCGTTTTCGGCCAGAGAAATTGTTGGAGCGCATACTCCATTGAGACGGACAGACAGACTTGCCGCAAACTTTTCTGGAATGTGCTGTGTCACAACAGTCGGAGGGCAATCTTTCGGAAATGTAGACAGGATTGTGCCCAACGCCTCAACCCCACCGGTTGAAGACCCAATTAATACCAGATCAGGACCTTCTGAATCAGTTTTTATCTGTGATCCAGTGATTTGCGTCTTTTGTGCTCTCTGGGCATTGCCTTTTATCGCTGCGGAAGATTTTGCGGCTAGTTTAACCACGCTACGCATATGTTGGAGCGCTTGATCATCACCGATCTTTGGCTTGGGAAGGCATTCGAAAGCGCCCATTGATAAAGCCTTGATGGATGCTACAGCGCCTTTTTCTGTGTGGCTGGATATCATGACAACCGGCATCGGGCGCAAGGTCATGATCTTGCCCAGAAAATCCAGACCATTTATACCTGGCATTTCTATATCCAGTGTCAGCACATCCGGATTCAATTCTTTAATCATTGTACGAGCCTGACTGGCATCAGAGGCTGCGCCAACGACTTCGATTTCCTGATCACTATTCAAAACAACTGATAACAATTGTTGCATAGATAGTGAATCATCAACTATCAGTACGCGAACTGTCATATCTCGCTTCCTCCTGGTTCGTGAATATAGGTAGTGACGCCAACCTGTCGGAATACCGCATTTGCCGCACCCTCTATTCTCTCGGAATGACCGATATATAAATGACAACCTGATTTGAGATTTTGCGAAAATTTATCCAGCAGTCGAGCCTGAACTTCCGTAGCAAAATAGATCATGACATTTCGACAAAATATTACGTCAAACTTCTTTTTCATCGGCCAGGATGACATCAAATTCAGTGAATTAAAATGAATGATGCTTCTAACTTCATTTTTTATTTTCAAATTGCTTCCGGCATTGTCAAACCAACGTTCAGCCAAACCTGAAGGAAGGCCTGCGACCTGATCGCGTGGATATTCACCAGATCTGGCCTTTGCCAGAGAGTGTTTGTCAATATCGGTGGCCAGTATCCGAAAATCATACTTTTTGACATCAGGAAATGCATCAAAAATAACACAAGCCAGAGTATAGGGTTCACGCCCATCAGAACAACCGGCCGACCATAATCTTACAGTATTGCCACTTCGAGCGCTGTCTATCAGTCCAGGCAGGACATTCTTTCCAAAATGATCAAAATGGTGCGCCTCTCGATTAAAGCTGGTGACGTTGGTGGTAATTCTCGAAATCATTTCTTCGATTTCGTGTTTACCGGATTTTGATTTCAGATATTTGATGTATTCAGCAAAACTGTTCAGTTTCAGTATAAGAATTCGCTTTTGCAGACGGGATACGACCAAACCAAATTTTGCACTGGTCAAATGTATCCCACACTCACGTTGCACGAACGCGGTGATTTCGTTGAATTGATCCTGGGACAGTTCAAACAGACCATTGCCGGCAGGGATATCAACTGATCTTGATGCGGAAGCGCTCATGCGGCAATTACCTCCAGTTCCGGCAGAAGTTGTTCCAGCATAATCTGGCAAACAATACGCTTGTCCTGCACAATCACCTGCTTGAAGAATTCTTCAGCCAGTTCTGAATTAGTATTTGGAACTGGACGAATGTCATCGGGACCAACACTGACAATGTCAGACACCGCATCAACCAACAGTCCAAATTGTTTGTCCTGGAGCCGTACAACAATAATTACATGACGCTCACTTTGCTCACTTGCAGCCAGTCCAAGCCTTTTTGCGAGATCTACGATCGGAATGATGTTTCCACGCAAATTTATTATGCCAACAAGATAATCAGCTGAATTTGGCAATGCCGTTGCCGGTGTCCAACCTCGAAGTTCTCGTGTTGAACTCATCTCAACACAGAACTCCTGATCTTGTACTCTGAAAATAATAAACTCTTCATGATTGCTGTTTTTTTCCAACATTTTCGTTTCCGACCCTTCAAGCCGTTAGTTTAAGGTTACTCTGCTGTGCAACTTCTTTTGCCTTTTTATTGACGAGATTATCAACATCAAGCACAAGGGCGATATTTCCATTACCCAGAATAGTTGCCGCAGCGATGCTGGGTACACGCTGAAAATTTCTCTCCAGACTTTTTATTACCACCTGTTGCTGACCAATGATTGAATCAACAATGAATGCACCGATTGAATTAACACCGCTTTCGACAATCAGTATGGTGCCCTCTTCATAACTGGTACGAGGTGGTGCAAATCCCATTTCATTGGCTACGTCGACAATTGGCACCAGATTATTGCGGAGTTTGACTACCTTGCCGCCCGTGCCAATTTGAGAAATATCGCTGGAACGCACACTCATTGTTTCAATGACAGAGGATACCGGAATAACAAAAACCTTATTGGAATCATTGATTACCATGCCATCAAGAATGGCCAGCGTCAGGGGCAAGCTCAGGGTGAATACCGATCCCGAATTTGGTGTGGATGTGATAGAAACCCTGCCACCCATAGCTTGCACAGATTGGCGTACAACATCCATCCCGACGCCACGTCCCGACACATCGGTAACAACCTCATTGGTTGAAAAACCGGCGGCAAAAATCAAATCATCAATTTCATTGTCTGACAGATTCGCATCACTTGAAATCACACCATTTTCGAGGGCCTTTTCCAATACTCTGGCGCGATTGATCCCGGCACCATCATCTTTTATTTCGATCAGAATACGACCCGAATTGTGAGAAGCTGACAGCTGGATGGTTCCCACTTCAGGTTTGCCCATTTCCAGGCGTTTCTCGGGTGATTCAACACCATGATCAATGGCGTTTCGGATCAAATGGGTAATCGGATCAACCAGGCCTTCAATTACAGTTGAATCCACCTCCGTGTGTTCACCCTCAAAAACAAGATTGGCTTTTTTCCCGGTTGAATTACATATTTCACGTATCACCCGGGACATACGCATAAATACGGGTTGGACCGGCTGGGCCCGAATAGCCATAACACTGCCCTGGATTTCACGGGTAAGATTCTGCAGTTGGGTGAGAGCCAATCCCAAGGATGTGGACAATCCCACTCCCGATGCATTGATCTCTTCAGTCAGCATGGACTGGGAAATAACCAACTCGCCCATCAGGTTTATCATTGAATCCACCTTCAGTGATTCCACCCGAATAGTTTTTGATTTCTTTACAGAATTACCTGTTTTCTTGCCTGCAGCAGCCGCAACTTTCGGTTCAGGTTTGTTGTTATCTTCAGCTAAAGCTTCAACCGCTCCAGATTTTTCCTTTTTGACGGGTAGTTCAACTACAGTGGACGCATCATCTTCAGCGGATAAACAATCGTCATTTAACGATTCATCGAAAGGATCGACGGGGAAATCATCCCCCTCCTCAAAATCGGCAAATACATCGTCCAGATCAGCATCTGACAGGTCAACCTCGCCGTTGCCGGCTTCAATAGATAATTCACAATAGGAATCCACCCATTCAAAAACCTCCCTGATTTCATCTTCACTTTTGTCTGTTTTAATTTCAATCTGCCAACTCAGGTGGGTTTCATCCAGATTGAATTCCTCCAGACTTGGAACTTCATCCGTATCGCAAACTGCCGAATATTCTCCCAATTGTGACAACTCTCGGAATATCTGCCGTGGATCATGCCCGCACAGGTAAAGTTCCATATCTGCCACGAAACTGATCTTGTACTGATTACCATCATCAGGTTGCCCCAGTTCCATATCCATAATTGATATGGGAACAGCAGCGTATTCAATTTCTTCCTCTGGCTCTGAATCATCCCCACTCTGCAGATCGAATCCCAGCTCCAGCTCCGCGGTCATGGCGGATGCATCGATTGAATCTCCTCCGTCGCGGGATACAGCAATGATATCGGCGAGCAAATCAGAAGCACGCAAAAGCAAATCCAGCCGTTCTTGTGTAACCTGAGCTATATCTGTTCGAATGAAATCCAGGGCATTTTCAAATACATGAGAAAAGTGCACTAGTTCATCGAGTCCAAAAGATCCTGCTCCACCTTTGATGGAATGCACCGCGCGAAATACGGAATTCACGATTTCAATGTCCGGGTCATCTGGCGTGATGGAAAACAACCCGCTTTCAAGCTCGGACATCAGATCTGAACATTCAACAAAAAATGTGGCTTTGATTTCATCAAGATTCATAAGAATAATACCGTTTTTAGTTTAAGGAGCTACCCGTTTGACAGCTGCAACGAGCTTGTCGGGATCAAATGGTTTGACAATCCAGCCTGTTGCCCCTGCTTCTCTTGCCCTGTTTCGCTTTTCCTGGTCAGATTCTGTGCTGAGAACCAGTATTGGCAGACGACTGTTTTTACATCCGCTACGTACTTGTTCTATAAATTCAAAGCCATCCATCACAGGCATATTGATATCGGTAATAATGATATCCGCATCATTTTCCTGAAGTTTCTTGACCCCATCTGCGCCATCCTCTGCAGCCACGACGTTGTAGCCTGCCTCAACAAGGTAGTGAAACAGCATCGTACGCATTGTGCGGGAATCATCGACGGTAAGCACTGTTTGTTTCATTGTGTTTGCTCTCTCACTTCAAGTTTGGATAATGAAATTCCAAGGAGTTCCAGACAGCTTTCAAACGCTTCGGTAACATTCGCAATTTCAATTGATTTTCCGTCACTCAGCCACAATTTCGAAGTAGCCACCATGACCTCGATAAAAGGAGTATCAATGCGTTTGACCTTGCCTGCCTCGATGACCAAATTCTTTCCACGGTTTGCCAGCAATTGATCGACAATTGCCGGGACATCCTCACTTGTGGTCTTCTCTGACAGCTCCAGCAAATAGCTTTCATCCACCGCAGGACTTTTTACATCAGCGGCAACAGGAGCTTTTTCACTTTTTGCGGGCCCTTTTTGATTTGCAGGCTTTTTTGGTTTTTTCGTCATTGTCTAAAACTCTTCCCAGGATTCATCATTCGTTGCCAATGCCGCATTTCCTTCTGTCCTGCCAAAGGAACTTGCCACCTTGCGGGTCAGTTCATGTGCCGTTGACGGCTGCGACCTGACATCATTGATTTTTTTGACTTCTTTATTCAGTGAATAACTTGCTGCCGTTGATTGCTCAGCCACAGCCGAATTTTGCCGTGTTCCCTGATCGATATTATTGATCGACTGGTTGATTTCCTGAAGTTCGACCGATTGCTCGCCGGCAGTAGCGACTATTGCAACGACATAGTCGTTGATTTCCATTGCGGCACTGGCAGAACGCTGCGCCAGTTCCCGAACCTCCTGGGCAACAACGGCAAATCCATTACCGGAATCTCCTGCACGTGCTGCAACCATGCAAACAGGAAATACAATTGGTACCGGCAAAGCCAATTTGTAGAAGATTGATTTATTGAAAAACATAATTACCCCATGCCAGTTACGGCAACAGAAATCCTACCAAAAAATGAAAAGTTGAAATATCTATATGTTGGACTTATGCCAACCCGGGAACAGAGCATCATGCCAATGGATTGTTACAACCCACGCTACCGTATTTTTGAGTATTAATCATTAGTGTGAACGAATTGTTAAAGTAGTATTGGAATCTATTTGAAAGGTCCTGATAGTTCAGGCGCCGGAGCGCAATTGATGAAATATGCCCTGGAATTCCTCCCGGACTCATCATCCATTCACGTGCCAGCGATGGCTGCGGCCTACTTTATTCTCCCGCCGCTTCTGGCTTGGCTCCCACGTTACCCATACCGGTGTTGAATTTCTGCAACATGTCACTGATTCGCGTAACTATTTCATTCAGTGAATGACTTACAGACACTGACTGCTCCAGACACGCCGATTGATTTACTGAGGTCATGTGGAAGAATCTGCATGGGATAGATGAAAATAGATCACTCAACGGTATTCGCCGAACAGAATGTCGACGGCAAACAATTTGGAGAAAACATCTCGACCGTCAATTTCATAAACTACGATCGTGTACGTTTTGCTGGCGAAAACTCAAAACCTTCCCATGTGACAGCTTCCCGGGCACATCCGGATGCCGAGCGGGGCATCCACTCCTTCGCTCACATTTCTTCAATAGCTGGAATTAGGAAAGATTATCCCAAATCCACAGTGAAACTCAGTCCGTCATAGGCTGGCTCGACATTTTCAGGCGTCGCTTTTTGAACTTCTTCATAGTCCAGTGGGATATGCATGTGGGTTAATATTGCCCGTTTGGGCGTCAATTTGGCCACCCATTCCAACGCTTCGCTGAGCGAAAAGTGTGAAATATGGGATTTATATTGCAAGGCATCCAATATCCATGTGTTCAGATTCTCAAGATGCGGTTCGATTTCAGGAGCAATTCCACTGATATCACAAGAATAACAGACATCTGCGGCTTTTCCGCAGTCAAAGCGGAAACCCAGGGAGTTTATCGGGCCATGTATCTGGGGAATGGGCAGGGCGTTGATTGGGCCCCCCTCACCCTCAATTATAACGGGAACCAGTGGTTCAATGATATTGGCCGAGATGATCGGCGGATACATGGCGGGATTAAAAGACTTGAAACAATATTCAAACCCGCCATGAAGCCGGTCTACCGTATGCTGGTCCGCATATACGTTGATACGCTCGCGCTGCATCAGCGCAAATCCTCTCAGATCATCAATTCCATGGACATGATCGGCGTGCCAATGGGTATACAATACGCCATCGAGCCTTTCGATATTGGCATCAAGCGTTTGCTGCCGAAAATCTGGACCGGTATCGATAATAACGGTGGTTTTCCCGTTGGCAGAAATTCGTTCAACCGCAAATGAACACCGTGTGCGGCGGTTTTTGGGATTATCTGGATCGCAGTCGCCCCAGTGCCCGCCAATGCGTGGTACGCCCGGTGACGAGCCGCAACCAAGAATGGTAAAGCGTAACTGATCGCTCATAAAATAGTATCCAGAATTTGGATTTTGTTAAACAATCTGAAAAAATTGGCCGTTGTCTTTGACCATATTTCTTCTTCGCTTACGCCTTTTACTTCTGCCAGCACCCGCGCAGTATTCACCACATAAGATGGTTCATTGCGTTTACCCCGGTATGGAGTAGGCGCCAGATAAGGCGCATCTGTTTCCACCAGCAGCCGGTCCAGCGGTATTTCGGCGGCTATTTCACGCAATTCACCAGCGCCCTTGAATGTCAAAATGCCCGAAAAAGAAACATACATTCCAATATCCACACCAGTCATTGCCAGATCTCTGCCGGAAGAATAGCAGTGTAATACAGCCGGGAAGGCACCCTGCCCGGTTTCCCTTTTCAGAGTTTCGATCATATCCTCATCCGCATCACGTGAATGGATTACCAGTGGCAGGCCGGAAACCCTTGAGGCTTCTATGTGAATGCGTAAGCCAGTTGCCTGGGCGCGTTTTGATTTTCCGTAATGGTAATCAAGACCCGCTTCACCAATTGCCACAACTTTTGGATGATCAGCATGGGCAATCAATTGATCTGACGTCACATCCATCTCTTCGCCGGCATTATTGGGGTGTGTGCCAACTGAACAGAACACATTTTCAAAGCGTTCAGCTATTGCCCTTACCTGGTCAAAATGGCGAACTCTGGTGCAGATCGTCAACATGCGTTTTACACCCGCCGCCTCAGCGCGAGCCACTACCTGATCAAGCTCCTCGGCAAAATCAGGGAAATCAAGATGACAGTGGGAATCAACTAGCATTGGGTACTTCTACTTATTGTGAGGGATAAGAAAATGGCGAATCCATAGCCTCTGGCAATCAATCTTTCGAATTTTTTTCGACATATCTGGGAAATACACCCTGCGGTGCGGGCAGGTTGCTGCCTGCAGTCAGGGCATATTCGTCATTGGCGTTTGAAAAATTACGCTGCTGCTCGTCGACACAAAGTAAATCCAAAAGCCGACCACAGCTCTCGGGCATCACCGGTTGTGCCATGATAGCGATAACCCGAATGAGTTCTGCGGTAACATAGAGCACCGTATTCATTCGCTCAGGATCGGTTTTCTTCAACGCCCATGGTGCGTTGCCGGCAAAATATTTGTTGGCATCAGCTACAACTTTCCAGATCAGCTCGAGCGCTTTATGAATTTTCTGGCACTCAATTGCAGGCCGTGTTTCCGCCAACAGTTGATAGGCTTTCGCCAGTATTATTTTGTCACTTTCCCAGAACTCACCTGCCTCAGGTACCCTGCCCTCGCAATTCTTTGCAATCATTGACAGGGATCTTTGTGCCAGATTTCCAAGATCATTGGCGAGGTCGGCATTGATACGGTTGATGATTGCGCTGTGTGAGTAATTTCCATCCTGTCCAAAAGGAACTTCACTAAGAAGAAAATAACGCAGTTGATCTACCCCGTATTCTTTGGCCAGCGAAAATGGATCAATGACATTGCCGACAGATTTTGACATTTTCTCACCACGGTTGAACAAGAACCCGTGAGCAAATATCCGCTTTGGCAGTTCAACGCCTGCAGCCATCAGGAAAGCTGGCCAATAGACAGCGTGGAAGCGGATAATATCCTTGCCAATGATATGGACATCAGCCGGCCAGAAATGTGAGCGGTTTCCCTTTTGCGGCCATCCGGTGCCGGTCAAATAATTGGTAAGAGCATCAATCCACACATACATTACATGCCGGTCATCATCGGGAACCGGTACTCCCCAGTCAAAAGTCGTCCGTGAAACTGAGAGATCGCGCAATCCGCTCTTGACGAAGGAAATGACTTCATTGCGTCTGCTGTCCGGGCCGATGAAGTCCAGATTAGCCTCATAATGGGCCAGCAGTTTATCCTGATAAGCAGACAGCTTGAAGAAATAGCTTTCCTCTTCTACCCATTCGACTGGTGAACCCAGTTCTTTCTCCCGCCGCACTCCATCTTCACCGACAATAGTTTCGCTTTCATCAAAATAGCCTTCCTGGCGAACAGAATACCATCCATCGTATTTACCCAGATATAAGTCGCCCTTTTCTGCCACTAGTTTCCACAGAGTCTGGCAGGCGATTTTATGCCGTTCTTCAGTTGTGCGTACAAAATCATCATTGGAACAAGACAGTGCCTCGGCCATTGTGCGAAAAACTGCTGAATTCCGGTCCGCTAGTTCCAGTGGTGAAATACCTTCTTTTTCCGCAGTCTGCTGCATCTTCTGACCATGTTCGTCTGTGCCGGTCAAAAAGAATACATCTTTTCCATCAAGTCGGTGATAACGGGCAAGCATATCGCTGGCAATATCCGTATATGCGTGACCGATATGGGGTTCACCATTGGGGTAGAATATTGGTGTTGTGACATAAAATGAGTTTGTATCAGACATAAACCGGAAATTTCGTAATTTGTAACTAGTGTTTGTGCAGTCTTAACGAACCTGCGCCAGCGATCCAAACAGATTTAGCAAAACCTGCTTTTTATCCAAATTGTAGCTGTCAGCAAGACTCACGGATGAGGCAGTGTTTTCCCATACCTCACACAATCGGGCAAGATATGAAAGTACTGATTGTGCTTTATCTATCTCCGTCCGGATATTTGTTTTTCCCACGCTGGCTGCGGAAGCTTTATGATGCAGAATACCTGATACATGGTTCCTGGCAATATCCAGTATCAAACGATAATGGTCTTCCTTGTTTTTTCGAGACAGTTCTTCAGCCAGTTTATGCGCCTTTAACCAGTGCGGACTGCCCGAATTATTTTCTTGCAGAACTTCGCTAAACCGCTGGTAAAGCTCAAGACCATCCAGTTGAAGCAGGATTATTGCTTTTCTGACACTGCCATTGCTTAAGCGGTAGAGGTTTTCCAGTTTTGGTTGATCCAGACTGGTTAAATCCAGATCCAGTCCCTCAAGTGCTGATTTCAAATCATCATTGGTTAAAGGCCGCAAGTGCAATTGGCGGCATCTGGATCGAATGGTCGGCAGTAGCTGGCCCGGGGAGTTAGCCAGAACAAAGAATATTGTGCGCTCCGGCGGCTCTTCCAGAATTTTCAACAGAGCATTTGTTGCGCTGGCATTCATGTCGTCAGCCGTATCTACAATACAAATACGCCAATTGTTTTCACCTCGTGTTGTACCAAAAAATGCCCTGGTGCGCCTGATCTCATCAATCGTGAGATTGCTGCGAAACTTTTTCGTTTTTTGATCAAACGGCCTGGATAGGTAAAGCAGGTTTGGATGCCCGCCCCTGCCAATCATTATGGAGGTGTTGTCATTTAATTCGGGCGAAATCCATGATGACGGCGCCATAGCTATATCAGGATTTCGCAAGATATGACCAGATATTGCCAATGCGAGAGTTGCTTTGCCAACTCCCTTTTGACCCGTCACCAGCCACGCATGGTGCATTTTTCCGCTTTTATATGCGTGGCCAAGCTCTGCCAGAGCTCCGTCATGTCCGAATATGTTCTGATGCTCACCAGGACAGGCTATGTCTTCCAACCGGTCCCATATCACCCTTCGATAATCCGTAGCGACAGGTTTTTCAGTCATTTGGAGCGGAGCCTTTGCTTGCAGTTGATTGTTTTTTGTTTTTGGCAACTGACGCGGAACCGCCTGACTTTTTTCTGGTTGCTGGTTTAAACAATCCCAAACGTTTGTGTATCGCTTTCCTGATCCTGGCTGCCACCTGTGCAGGCGTGCCAAGTCCGTCAATTATCACACATCTGTCAGGCTCTTTCTTCGCTAAATCAAGATAAGCCTGACGACGTTTATCCTGCAGTGCTAATGTTTCCTTTTCAAAACGATCCGGCTTCGTATTTTTTGCCCGTCTTTTGCTGGCTCGTGCCAGCCCTTTGCGGGGATCCAGGTCAATGATAATTGTCAGGTCAGGCCACACATCTGCACAAACCACCCTTTCAAGCGAATTCAACAATTCATCATTTGCTTTACCCGAGGCCCCCTGATAAACGCGAGTTGAATCAAAAAAGCGATCGCAGAGCACATGCACTCCGCTTTCCAGTGCAGGTTTGATAATTGTCTGAATATTGTCCAAACGCGCCGCAAAAAACAGAATTGCTTCCATTTCACTGCCAAAAGATTCAGCAGCTCCTGATAATAATACATGGCGTACAGCCTCTCCACCCGAAGAACCTCCCGGTTCCCGAGTCACTATTACTTTCTCACCAATTGCTTTAAATTTTTCAACCAGTGCATTGATTTGACTGGATTTACCGGATCCTTCGCCACCTTCAAACGTGATAAAGAACCCTCTTTTTTTATTGCGTGCCGCCAAGGTTTGTCTTCAGCTCCTCAGGATTGATCATCTGGCATATGCCCATTACCAATGCAAAACATGTTGGAAAAGCCAAGCGCCAACGGGACAGAATGAATTTCGCTTGCCATCAAAACAGACCGAGCACCAGTTCCTTCACGGCATCGGTAGCCCGTTGCCTCAAGGTTCCTTTGTTAACCGTTTCCGCTGCAAAAAGAGGAGTTTCCTGGCTCAAGGTATCACCTATCCACACTTTTAGCACAGCAACTTTTTGGCCTTGTTCGACAGGTGGAATCAACGGTCCAATGTAGGAAATACGAGCGCGTAGTTTGTCACGATTTCCTATTGGAAGGTAGATGGTTACTGCACCTTTTCCAACAACAGGTACGTCAGTTTCACCTCCATACACATCTGCATTACCGATAATTTCTCCGGATTTATACAATTCAATTTTTTCAAATGCACGAAAACCCCAGTTCAGGATTTTACGGGATTCTTCCGATCTTTGCCGTTTTGATGTCATGCCGGAAAGTACAACAATCAGTCTTTTACCTTCGCGAACAGCGGAGCCAACAATTGCATAGCCGGATGCTTCGGTATATCCGGTCTTCAGGCCATCGGCACCAATATCCATTTTTAGCAATGGATTACGGTTTCTCTGTCTAATATTATTCCAGGTGAATTCCGGCTCTGCGTAGTATTGATAATATTTTGGATACGTTTGAATAACATGACGAGCCAACTGGCCAAGGTCATGCAATGTCACATATTGATCAGGATCAGGTAAGCCAGTGGAATTTCGATAATTGGATTGAACAAGTCCCAGCTTTCTGCTGCGCTCATTCATCAAACCTGCAAATGCTTCCTCAGATCCAGCCATTCCCTCAGCAATTGCGATACAACTGTCATTACCGGATTGAACGATTACGCCACGAATAAGGTCTTCCAGCCGAATTTCAGAATTCAGTTTGGCAAACATTGTCGATCCACCGGAACTGGTACCACCCTTTCTCCAGGCATTTTCACTGATAAAAAATGTGTCTTCAAGGGAAAGGCTTCCGGATTTCAGACCATTGAAGACAACTTCCATCGTCATTATTTTTGCCAAAGACGCCGGAGGAATTCTGGTTTCATGATCTTTTGCGAATAATACTGTGTTGGTATCCGCATCAATCAGTAATGCCTGTTTGGCTCTGGTTGCATAAATCTGGGCGGAAACCAATTCCGGCCAAAATGCGCAGATTGCAATCATCACCGCGAGGATTTGCGATGTGGATTTAGAAAAAACACTCAAACTTAATTTATAACCAAACATAATATATCTGTATCCAAGTATACGCATCCAGAGTCTAACGCTAACAGGTTAACCTTTTGCTGATTTATTCTGAAGCTTGAACACGAGAAGCAAGCATGGAACTGGAAATGCACCAAATTATGCTGTGGAGCGAATATTTCACATAAATTGGTAAAATGGGGATATGCACCAGATTTTACAAACGAATTAAGCGCACATCACGGCAATAGTTACCTGTCTGAGCAGTATTTTGCACTTACTGAGCTTCGCTTCCATGTGGTTCGTTTTGTACAGCGATATTATCAATCACCGAAAAAGCCTGGATAATTCTCTCGTTGTAATTGCTGCTTTGCAGATAGCCAAGAGGTTTCAGACGACCAGTATTCATTGAATTGGCGTTGGCCAGAACGAGTATTGAACCCTCATACAATTGCGTTGGGCGCACTGCCGGTACCGGGACAAACCCGCTCAGCAGAATGTTTGTATTCCGGACCCCGGGCTGTACCAATCTGTTTCGTGCAGTCTGACTGTATGCGGTTGGTGGCAATGGCGCTGTTATTCCGGCAATCATAGTGCCTGGCTTTGACGCTCCTGGGGCAAATACTGGCAACCGTTCAAAGATTCCCCTGCCTCTGGCTGGACTGTATGAAGCCATCAGATATCTGGAATCCCTGCCATCCATCCTGGCTTTGCCAAGGTAGCGAACCCTGACTTTCGCTAATCCCTGTTTTTGATAGCCCAACATCTTTGAGGCCCGGGCGGACAAATCAATTATTCTTTTATCGGAAAACGGACCGCGATCATTAACACGTACAATGACCGAACTGCCATTCTCCAGGTTGGTCACTCTGGCATAACTGGGCAGAGGTAAAGTTGGATGGGCCGCAGACAGGGAATTTTGATCATACACCTCGCCATTTGCGGTCAATCGACCATGAAAATTAGGACCATACCAGGAAGCCACGCCGCTTTTGTTGTAGCCGGGCTGTTCCTTTGGGTAATACCACTTACCTCTAATCTTGTAGGGTTTTCCTACCTGGTAACGCCCCCCACCCTTTCTCACTTTTTTGGACGTTGTGATACGCGGACTGCCTTTTACACCAAAAATGGCAGATGAAAATTTTGTCTTATTGTTGATATTTGCCTTTTCTTTTTTGTGGGACACTGAACAGGAGCCAAGCAACAACAAACTAATTATCAATGCCAAATCAAATAGCTTGATAACCGGTTTCAGATCACCCGACAGTATATGGCTGTTTGAAATCAATTTCAAAACATCGTCCCGCAAATTGTTGTCCTGGCTGATAGTTTCCAGCCATAATATTCCAACGACCCCTTGTCTTCACCACAAAAACTATCGGTGCATTTGGTGTAAATCAGGTTTAATTAGTTAGACTCAATATGTCAAAACTTCAGCAAAACGGCTGTTTTTGTCGATATGGTTTACAAAACCTAACCAGACAGGCAGGAAGCCAGTAGGCAGGGCATGCAACTGGATAAATGGTCAGGAAACAGTTAACCTAAGCGTAGCTGGTCAAATCCGTTGATGGTTCACCGGGTGCTTTTTTTCTTTCTTTTGCGGATACACAAGTTACCGGCTCATCACTAGAAGTAAATCCAGCGCATCGCGCTTGATCAGTATTTCTTCACCTGTACCGGTAATCTCTTCCCGCAACGACAGAAGGCATTCACATAGGTCACGTACTGTTTCCTGAACCAATTGAATATTCTTGACATTATCCGAATATATTTCCAGAAACCTCAAAGTCTGGCGAGCAATGGTTCTGGCAGCAACGCCGCAGTAATTACTCACCTCCCCTTGCCAAATCAGTGATGTTCTGAATCAAAGCGGATATGGAACGAGGTGATTTGGAAAAGTTGAGCAAGCAGCAGCTTGTTGATTTGGTGCTGAAGCTACAGCGCCCTGCCAAGACATCTCGA
>JAAEMP010000341.1 GCA_024225445.1 Hyphomicrobiales bacterium
AATTAACTCTTAACCGGACGCAAAATTTGCCTGACGTTAACGATCTGAATAAATATTCATAGATAACGGGCACTTGCGCGAATAGCCTGACTTAAACTCAAGCTTTTACCCAGAGGTGCTAGCTAACGCGATATTCATTAGTCAAGTGTACCATTCTAGCCTGAAAGCTTCACGAACAAACACGATGCAATCCGATTTTCGCAGCGAAATCAATCTGTTGCGGCCAAGATATAAGTTTTGCTGAGGTGTCCACTTTGTACCCGAGCTATTTTTCCAAACGTGGCATTCAATTTTTGAAGACAAGGCTCCCGGTCGAAATTTTTCTGTATAAACCATTGATTCAGAAAAGATAATCTGCGCCAGCAAATTTGTGCTGAGATATCATCGCGAGATCATTGTCTTAACTACGCAGTTGGTGAATTATTCGGGCTAGTTACCTGTAACTGAAATTCGCATCAGTGTAATAGGAGCGAAGAAAAATTTTACCGAATTTGGGCGCAGCACGGACAGATTCTGACTTTCAGACCGCAAAGTGTGAAACACGCCCAATTAAACCGGATTTCGGCGTTTCATAACTACAAACCAGGGAGAAGACCTGTCAATCAGCTTACCGGTTATCGGATCTGCCTCAAGGATTTTTTTCGTCAGCGAATCCGACACATTTCCGCCAATTACTTCAATTACGCCAGATCGCACGGCAACAACAACATCGCTGTGTGAGAGGTAACCGCCGGTTTTATCGTACCAGGCCTGACCATCTTCATAGCTAAGTGTTCCGCTTTTTTTGCGGGCATATCCAACAATATCCCCGACTTCGGGCACGGCTTTATCAATTTTGAAACCCCAGAAACTCGCTGATTGAACATTATTCTTCTTCGCCGCCACTGCATCGCGTATGTAGACCGAGTGGCTCTGGGAAAAATTAAACTGAGCTTTCGTGTAGCCAGCTGTTTTCATAAAGAAGGATATCGCACAAGCTGACCAGGCATATGTAGGACTGACGGCTTCTTGTATCCTTTTGACCATATGGGCTTTTTTTGTCAGATCTGGATTTTTAACGGCTGCCTTGTAATAGTTCTCATAAACATAATCTGCAAATCCGGAAGATCTTTCGTCTTTCACGATATTCTTTGAACCCGTGATCTTATTATGAGTTGATTTTCCCCAGTGTTCCCACTCATTGACGGCTGCGCGCACGATCATTTCGGCGGTAATATTTCCACTCAAAACGACTGTCGATCCGGTTCTCTCTTCCGATCCTGGAACCCAGCCTTCGTGTTTTTGGATCGCTATTGCCATTGCTTTGAGTTGGGCAGGCGTGAGGTCCTTCATCACATCAGTGCGCTGAATGCCAGTCCTACTCACAATAAAAGCGATATAAGAGTTGGTGTCGTTTTCTGTCGGCGGCGCATACCGCTCCATCGCCTTTTGGAGAGTCAAATTGCGGTATGAAGGGCCGGTCAGCAAGGCCCCAATCGCCTTCAGACCAACTTCTTCGCTCGGAAATATTGCAAATCGCGTCCCGCCACCGATGGCGCCATTGTTGTTTGCAAAGTTACCCTTGCTGATGTTGCCAGGATTGAACTTGCGCCACGATCTAGATCCATTATTTCTTATCAATGTTGAGCCGTCCGGCGCGAAATATTTCACTGTTTTGGATGCGATTTCCTCGGCACGCGTATACTCGGAGGATGCTAG
The DNA here is from genome assembly GCA_024225445.1 of Hyphomicrobiales bacterium. Lineage (GTDB taxonomy): Bacteria > Pseudomonadota > Alphaproteobacteria > Rhizobiales > Rhizobiaceae > JAAEMP01. Next base: position 1,699 of record JAAEMP010000341.1, read on the forward strand.
TTCTGTAGTCGCAAGTTCATTTGAAAACTCAATAAAGTCGGCGCCAGCCTGCGTAATGAAGGATTTTGTTTCGTCAAGAGATGTCTGCAATTTTTCGGCGACAGAAATCAGTGTCTGTTCACCGGTCTTGTCTTTGAGGAAAATCTCGTAACGATCCGGCAGCCGACCTCGATCAACTGCATCGGCCAGAAACTCTTCCGGTGGAACGGCAGCAAGAATGTCGGTAATATGTGATGCGGGGTGACGAATGACCCGCAGGGCAGCGCTGGTACCGATTAATTGCGCCAGTGCCAATTGGGCTACAGTGGGTTGATTGGCTAGAAGCTGGGAGAACTTGCGCTGGGTGACGTTGGCCATTGCCCCAAAAACCATGCACTGCGCAGTCCAGTTTTTACGATCTTCGACCGCGAAGTTTAAACCGAACTCGGCCAGTGTGCCAAAATGCTGCCACTCATTCGCGGACAGGGCATAGGGTCCGTGGTCGCCGCCACCCTGGTCCCTATTCGTAATATTGGAACGCATATGGGCGATGGCCATCAGGTAATGGGCCATCACCCTAAAAGTATCCGATTGCGAGACACATATTGCAGCGAATACAACTTTGTCCAACGCACCCGCTTCGTCAGACCCTTTGTTCACCGACTGTGCATTCACCCAACCTGTCGGCTTAGGCGTTATCGTGCTTTCAGTAAGCTCTATTTGGACCCACAACGTATCAGTTGTGTCGTCGAGCACTTTTACTTTTTCGCCTGCATTAGCCTGAATACTAAGCGAGTTTCCAAATGGCGCCTCTCTTAGTGTTCGCGTTGCTGTCATAACTGCCATGTTATCTACCTCCTGATCGGACGGGGGTCCGATATTTCAGTTAAATAGCGTCACAATCAATTTGAAGATCATATTATGTTATGGTTCTAAGTCAGACGTTTGACTACGAGTAAAGTTGACCCAATTGGAACGCACTCTTGTGTTTACCTACTGCATTGCAAACTGGACTGGCGAGCAACGCTTTTTCAAGCTTCGGCATGTCTCGGGCGGTTATTCCGGTTTGCGCAATGTGCGGGCGTGGTTGGCCGACCCCATTGTAGAATTCCACTACGGCTGCACGCGTGGCAGGACCCCACTTAAAGTCGACAGGCACAACACATAAGGCTTTTTGAATCCTTCCGATTTTATTTCTCGATAGCTGCTCCTCGAATTTATTCCCCGAGCCTTGCGTTTTCGGTGGCTCTATAATTATGGGCAACGTCACATTTGCATTATTGATAACCGCCAACCGCGCTTTTTGTTCCAACGTCATGGGGTTGCCAACGACAACATCAACTGCAGTGCCCGAGGCATTACCAACAGGTACAGCCTTTGCGTCAGAAACATGCTTCACAAGCCGCGCTTCGATGGTCTGTGGCAAACAAAGGTTCAGGTATTCCTGAATCTTGTGATAGGTCACAGTCGGGCCGGTGATTGCCCCACTTTGCAATGCCACTCCGTCACGGTATGCACGCTGCATCTCACGCACGAACTGGCTCGTTTCAGATGGCGGGAGATTGTATAAAAATGTATCGGAATGAATATCAACCAATTGGCTGGCCAGGCCGAAAGCCTGCGCTACCGCAGTCATCGAAAGAGTCGAACTGCCCGTAACTGCGAGGATGGCATTTGTCGTCGCGCCGAACGCCGTTAAGCCGGATTTTGCTGCTTTGCTGTTGCGCCGCAATTTGAATAAATGATTAAAGTATAACGTGCATTGGTCATCGACAAAATTAAATCCGGCAAGTGTCACATCATACCATGTCACGGACGCATCCACATATCCAGCCGCATCGTTACGCAAGGAGGATAATATCAGCTTTCGATTATTAGAATATTCTGCGACTTGACTTGCCTGAAGAACCGGAGAAGGGCCAAAACTCAAATCATTTCCAGAATTACATCCGTTTAATATTACTAATAGACTGATACAACAACACAAATTACGAAAATTGAGCATTTCAGAAGACCTGTACAAGGGAATACTAAAAGCTAAACCTAAACAAGAACATTAACTGTTTAGCTTACACAAGAGTACCAAAACTCGAGTGTAAATTAGAAAAATACGATTTGCAATTGATATTTCTCTACATGTCTGCCTGCACTTATCATTGCCAATTATCAAAAATACATGCTTTTATTAGTTGTAGAGGAGCGGGTAGTCATGCTGCAAATATCAGCAATTTTTTTAAAGTATCACAGGCAACTCGCAATCGAACGACCGACCAGCTGATCATCAATCTCAGGGCGATGTTCAACTCGATTGATATCAAGAATTTAAAGAACGAACCTGAAAAATGGATCGCTGAATTGGTGAAAGGCAAACTGGAAGAGTGCCAAAGCATCAAGACCGGTACTGATGAGCAAATACAAAATTTATGGGATTTGATTTTTGAAATTGAGTTTTGCTTGCCCAGATTTTCAGTGGGGAATGCTGAAGAATGAGGTTTTACGCAGGTCGGATGATGTAAAGAAGAATATTGCTGCGGCTGATTACTACAAAAAACATGCCAACGCTACCCTCAGCCACAAGTCCAGAGTCTTCACCGTAGCCGATCTGAACTTTACGCGGATAGCGTAGACCACTGACAGCTCCGAATGAAGCAATATTATTCAGGTAATACTGAATAATACCATTGCAACAAATGTAATAATTTTTGCAAGTTCAGCCCAGCATTGATCACCAGAATATTGTTCAGCAGAGCGTCATACACCTACAAATACCAACAAGTTGTACGGCAAAGAAGATCCATAACCGACTATGAATGCAGCAATCAGCTGATCGTTCAACATCAGTAAATGGAACAGTGAACCAGAGCAGCTCGATGATTGCGCCACTAAATGCGGCCCAATCGGATATTTGTTTCTGTTTGTAATTTCAATCGAAATGATACATGGTTACTCTGAGCAGTTCGATTGCTTGAC
>JAAEMP010000342.1 GCA_024225445.1 Hyphomicrobiales bacterium
CCGATCTTCAAAGGCGGTCGGCACGGAAGTGGAGTGGGTAAAACTCAACGGATCAGTGCGGGGATCGGAGGGGGAGTCGAGGCGGGTGTCCGGATCATGCGCCCGACGAAGAATCGGTCAGTCGGTGCGCAATCTTCGAGATCCGTGTCCCGATCCAGCTCGCCGTTCCACACGAACGCTCTGCTCGGGTCAATTCGTCGAAGGCGGTCGGCACGGAAGGGGTGTGGGTAAAACTCAACGGATCAGTGCGTGGATCGGAGGGGGAGTCAATGCGGGTGTCCGGATCATGTCTACATACACCCACGACTAAAACAGCGCAGGAGCGCCCACCGCCATCGGCTCGGTTGCCCGCGGTTGCCACTCGCCTCCGAGGCCCGATCCTCCGGCGAGTGGCGGGGGTCGCCGTGCATCGCGCCACGGTGCACCCCGATCGGTGTACTGGTCGTGGTTGTATGTAGAATGAGCATATCGGTACCCCCCATGATTGTACAGGGCCGAGGGGTGCTGTCTTGCTCGTGGAAGGCGTCGGCACTCACCTAATGGTGGGGTGGATTCGCCTCCGAGGCCCGATCCTCCGGCGAGTGGCGGGGGTCGCCATGCATCGCGCCACGGTGCACCCCGATCGGTGTACTGGTCGTGGTTGTATGTAGAATGAGCATATCGGTGCCCTCCATGATCCTTCAGGGCCGATGGGTGCTGTCTTGCTCGTGGAAGGCGTCGGCACTCACCTAATGGTGGGGTGGATTC
>JAAEMP010000343.1 GCA_024225445.1 Hyphomicrobiales bacterium
TCTGCAACCATATCTGTTGAAATCAAACGAAATGTTCGCCTAGCAACAATCCCCATAACGCATCGCCCGAAGCCCGCGCTTTCCTCCTTGTCAGGTTTATCGCCGCTGGATGACAAGCATCCAGCAGCCACAAACCTTCAATTCCAGGTCTTTGACCACTTGTTCAGCCCATCGCCTTTTGCGCGTTGCTGCCGTTGGAGGACTATCGGCGAACGGCAGCTTTCGGGCGCAGAACTTGCTGGTATTCCAATTCTTCAGCCAATTCTTCAGCCCTTGACACCCTCGTAGTTCAACGGGCATACTTTATAGAGCGGTGGTTTTGCCCTGCAAATCCCTCCGAGAGAGATTATTCATAACTCTAAATTCTTACCTATTAATAAGAAGGAGATTGTCCATGCCTGTTAAGAATATGGTTGTAGCCCTTGGCATTTGCCTTGCGGCGGCTTTGCCTGCAATTGCGCAGGAGGCGGCGAAACCCAATATCCTTATTATCTGGGGAGATGACGTGGGCATGTGGAACGTCAGTGCCTATCACCGGGGTATGATGGGCGGCTCCACACCCAATATCGACAGCATTGCCAGCGAAGGCATGCTCTTCATGGATCACTATGCCCAAGCCTCGTGCACCGCGGGTCGCGCCGCCTTTCTCATGGGACAGTATCCCATGCGGTCGGGATTGAGCACCGTTGGCCTTCCCGGCGCGAAGGAAGGCATCCAGTCCAAGGATCCGACAATTGCCGAGATGCTGAAGCCGCATGGCTATGCGACCGGGCAGTTTGGCAAGAACCACCTTGGCGATCGCGACGAGCATTTGCCGACCAATCACGGTTTCGACGAGTTCTTTGGCATCCTCTATCACCTGAACGCTGGCGAGTACTCCGAACAGTACGACTTCCCGAAGGACGAGGAAGTGCAAAATGCGCTCAACCTCAAGGAGCGTGGAATTATCCACTCCATCGCGATGGAAGATGGTACCCAGACGATCGAAGATCTTGGCGACTGGGGACGGGAGCGTCAACGCAATATCGATCAGGAGGTGCTTGAACAAACAAAACGCTTCATCCGGGAAACCGTCGACGCTGAAAAGCCGTTCTTTGTTTGGCACAATATGACGCGGATGCACTACCGCACCAATCTCAACGAGGAATACGATGGCAAGAGCGGTTACGGTCTCTATGCCGACGGGATGATGGAGCTTGACGACGATGTCGGCGAGCTGCTCGACCTGATCGAGGAACTAGGCGTCGACGACAACACGATTGTCATGTTCTCCACCGACAACGGCGCTGCCTCCAATTCTTGGCCTGATGGCGGCAACCAACCGTTTCATGGTGAAAAGGGTGTTGGTGGATATGAAGGTGGTTTCCGTGTTCCGATGGTCGTGAAGTGGAACGGTAAGATTCCCGAAGGTGAAACCACTGGCGAATTTATGACAATGGAAGACTGGGTCCCGACCCTGATGTCATGGGTGGGTGAGCCGAACATCAAGGAAGAGCTGCTGACTGGCAAAGACATCGGCGGGACAACGTTCAAGGTGCATCTAGATGGCTATGACCAGAGCGATATTTTGCTTAATGGCGGCAAGACCAAGCGCAAAGAGTTCTTTTACTTCACCGAGACGAAGTTCCACGGGGTGCGCTATGACAACTGGAAGGTGCAATTCATCGAACAGGAAAAATGGTTCCGTGCGGAGCAGACCACGCTTACCACGCCGATCATCACTAATCTGAAGCTCGACCCGTTCGAGCGTTTCCACGAGGCGCGTGGCTATGACGAGTGGGCTGAGAACCGTAGCTGGGTCTTTGGTCAGGCTGGAAAGCCCATCGCGGCATTCCTAAAGACGTTCGAGGAATTTCCGCCGAGTCAGGAAAGCATGAGTTTTGAAATCGGCAACTTTAGCGACCTGATCAACAACCAGGCAATTGCTCGATAGAGACCAGCGAGTTTGGAGAAGGCGAAAGCGCGGCACACGCCGCGCTTTTGTTTTGCCCTCCGTAGGAGATCTTGTGTGGTTTTAAGATTCGAACATCTGATAAGTTTCATCAAAAGCCTGCATTTTGACCGTTCGTACAGCACGAAGCATTTGGCAAAGAGGACTCAAATCTGACATTAGTTGCGCAAAGCATCAACGTCGGCTAAGGGCCGAATGTGCTGGTTCGGTGTCGGTGATCGACCGGCTGCTAAGTTGAAGGTTTGTGCCAATCTTTACAGGACCGAAGTACGGCAGCTATTTTGGCGAAAACTGCTGAAGCCAGTTGGCCTAAACCAGTAATGTTATGCCGGACAGCAGGATCAAACCCAGGATTATCCGTTTGAACAACTGATCGTTCAAAAATGGATAAATCTTCACTCCCAGCCAGGAGCCAATGACAATTGCCGGTGCGCACCACACAAGATCAACCAGGGTTGGGCGTAAAATCATGCCGCTCGCCGCGAATGTGATAATTGTCAATGCGTGCATGGCGACAACAAAAGGCTGGTATACACCGCGTTGCGTGTTGCGCGGCCATCCTCTCATTCCTGCCCAGATGGTTGGCATCAAACCGGATAATCCGGCAAAACCTCCCATAAAACCACCGACAAACCCAATCATGCTGTCGGCCACCCTGCCGCCATATTCCCCCACACTGGTGTGTGGTCGCAACAACATCCAGAATCCATAGAAAATCAGGAATACAGCAACGGTCTTCCTGAATAAATCAGGTGAGACATATCCCAAAGCAAACGCGCCAACAGGCACGGCAATCAGACCGAAAAGCACAAAAGGCAGCAGTCTGGAAAAATCCAGCGTTGAGCGTAATTTATACAATGGCGTCACATGCATGAAAATCCCGCAGGTCACCACCAGGGGAATTGCGGCTGCCGGATCCATAATATGCAACCACACAGCATTCAGAATAAGTGCATCGGCAAAGCCGACTGCACCGGTGACGAATGCCGCGACAAATGCTCCCAGGATCAATACGGGAAGATAGAATGCCGGGTCTGTGATCATTCGATGTTGTCACTCAATACAGGCGTCAAATCATCTTCATAGGCGAAGATGGCAGGCTGGCCACCGGTGTGGATAAACAACAGGTTGCCGGAGGTATCCGAGTGCCTGACATTGTTCAGGAAACCCGCCATGGCCCGACCGGTATACACCGGATCGAGGATAATACCCTCGTTATGAGCTGTCAGTTTTATCGCTTCAAGCACCGCATCGTTTATCTTGCCATATCCGGGTGCCAGTACATCATCATTGAGGTCGATATCATTGTCCGTCACCGGATTTTCAGTTGCCAGAATTTTGGCAATCCCGTTGCAGTGACTGGCAATACGGGGATGTTGCAGGTGTTTTTCGCGGCGAACACAAATTCCCCTGACCGGTATTGAACTGCCGAGAGTGCGCAACCCGAACAGCAAACCGGCATGGGTGGCACCACTGCCCGAGGCAACGGCAATTTCATCAATTTTCATATTGTTGTGCGCTATCTGTTCAAGCAACTCGCGCGCAGCAACGACATATCCCAATGCCCCCAGAGGCGGATGGCTGTGACCAAGATGGATAACATAGGGGTTTTTGCCTTCAGATTTCAGTTTGTCAGCAATCTCCTCCAGGTGCATGTCTGCGCCTTCTTCATCTTCCCCTTTGGGAAAAGAATGAAATGTTGCACCATATAACCTGCTCAGCAGAATATTGCCGGAGTGACGGTATAACGGCGAAGGATTTGGCACCCGCTCTTCAACCTGGATATGGCATTGCAAACCTGTTTTGCAGGCACTTGCAGCCGTCAACCGGGCAAAGTTTGACTGCAGGGCACCGGTTATCAATATTGTGTCGGCATTATTTGCCAATGCCTGACCAAAGTAAAACTCCAGTTGCCGAACCTTGTTGCCGCCCATTCCAAGACCGGTGCAATCATCGCGTTTGATCCACAATTTCGCACCTTGCATGGTTCTGCCGAGGTTTGGCATTTCTTCCAGTGGAGTTGGTGAATGGGTCAATTCATGCCGTGCCAGGACATCCAGCTTTCCAAGACACTTCAATGCGTTTCCAGCAACCGCGGAGGGAATTCTTGCTGACATGGAAAACTTACCTTCCGGTATAGAGAATAAACCTACTCCGCTGCGATCTGCCTTATATTGTCGGGCAATTCAAAAACACATATCTTTTTGCCTGAAAAACCAATGGCAATCTCGCCATTCTTCAATTTCAACGCGCGTTCACCAAACAATTCAAAACGCCAGCCGTGAAGTGCGCTGACATCAGCATTGTCATCGGCGGCAATACGCTCAAGATCAGCCACATTGGCTATAACCTTGGCTGCCACGCCCTCCTCTTCAACAGTGAGTTTCAACAGTACTTTCAACATTTCTGTTGCTGCCGCAGTACCCTCAGGTGCCTGGCGGGGTGTTGGTAATACTGGTAGTTGATCATTGTTGATGGCCAAGGCATCGGCAATTACTTCCAGCAATTTCGCGCCATACCGGTTCCTGTCAAACCCGCGCTTCATACTACGCATGGCGCTGAGTGATTTTTCATTTCTGGGCGGATTGAACATGATTTCATAAATCATATCGTCCTTGATAATTCTGCCGCGCGGTACATCATGCATGCGTGCCATATTCTCACGCCACTCTGCCAGCTTTTTCATGATCGCCAATTCACGTGGTTTTCGCGCTCTCATTTTCAGGCGCTTCCAGGCATTTTCCGGTGGCATATCGTAAGTTTCAACCGAGGTTAAAACCTCCATTTCCTCTGCCACCCAATGAGCGCGATTCTGTTCCTCCAGATTGGCCTTGATCGAAATATAGACCTTGCGCAAATGGGTAACATCACCAAGTGCATAGTTTAACTGTTTATCGCTCAACGGACGGGCCGCCCAATCGGTGAAGCGGGATGATTTATCAATGCGTGCGCCGGTAATTTTGTAGACTAGCTGGTCATAAGAAATTGAGTCTCCAAATCCACAGACCATTGCGGCAACCTGCGAATCGAAAACCGGGTGGGGCAGCAGATTGCCCAGTTTGTAGATTATTTCTATATCCTGACGCGCGGCGTGGAACACTTTCACCACACTTTCGTCAGCCATCAATTCAAAAAAGGGTGCCAGGTCAATATCTATGGCCTGAACATCAACAATTACCGCCTCACCTGGCCAACCCATTTGTATCAGGCATAATTTTGGCCAGAATGTTGTTTCACGCAGAAACTCGGTATCGACAGTAACATAATCATGTTTGGAAATTTCAAGGCAGATTTGTGCCAGTGTTTTTGTATCAGATATTATTTTCATAGGGCCTCTATAACCGACGCGAACGAGATTGTCGCTAGCTATGCGGGATTCAAACAGAAAAATTTACCTGCGAGCCTTTGGATTTGATTTACGGGTTAATTTCATCATCATTGGGGAGGTCCGCAACAACATGGCAAATTTTGTACGCTTCTCTCTGGGGACAACTCCCCTCACCCACATGCGCCACAGGGTGAACATTGCCAGAACCGTGTGAATAACGGAGGTAAAATAAAACAGGACGGACGGTCCATACAATTCCATCATATAGGAACCGGCTACCGGACCGATGATGGCGCCGATTGACCAAAAAAACATCAGGCCGGCGGCGATTTGTATAAATTCATCTTTGCTGGCGTGATCATTGGCATGGGCTGCGGAAAGCGAATATAGCGGCAAAGAAAAAGCCCCGAAGAGAAAAATGCCCAACATATTGAGAGAATGATCATCTGAAGCAAAATTCGTGATAAAAAATCCTGCTGCAGCTGCCCCCAGTGTCGCAATGATCAATACTTCCCGCCGCCCGTATTTATCTGACAACCAGCCCAGCGGATATTGCAACACGGCGCCGCCAAAAATTCCCGCACTCATAAAAGTGGCAACTGAAGCAATAGACATGCCAATAGATTGGGCATATACGGGACCTACCAGCCTGAAGGTGGCCCCGGTCAGGCCAATGGCGATACAACCGATGCAGGCAATGGGAGATATTCGCCAAACTTTATCCAGACTGAATGATACCTGTGAGGGTTGACGTGGATTGGAACGGTCGGCAAGCGATATGGGTACCAGTGAAATACTTACCATGATGGCCATGACTGCAAATATAACAAACCCTTCGGAGCCAAAAAAGGGAATCAAAAATTGCGATCCCGTCACGCAGGCAATATCAACTATTCTGTAAACTGACAGTACTTTGGCACGAATATCATTGCTGACACCTGAGTTGATCCAGCTATCAACCGTGGCAAACAGGCATGCAAAACAAAATCCCATCAATACCCGCAAGACAAACCATGTGAGTGGATCTACCAACATGATAAGTATCAAAGTGCCTGAAGCGGCAATCGCCGCCATGGCGCTGAACAGCCTGATATGGCCTACCGCCTGGAGCATGCGTGACACGACCAGTGCGCCCATCATGAACCCAAGAAAATAACCGGCACCAATGGCACCGATTTGCAAAGTTGAAAATCCCTCACTGGTGCCGCGAATAGCAATCAGCGTGCCCTGCAAACCATTGCCGGCAAGCAAAATTCCGGCGGCAATCAAAAGGGGAATCAGGGGACGAATTGCGAGCATAACCGTTTGGACGCTAATATATATCGGATTCCATTGGAAGTCCGGATATTGCATGGCTGTTTGCTGATACATGCAATTATTGCATGGGCTGCCCCGGCAACCAGCGCCTGAACGCAAAAGCTTGCCACCTTGACAAATCACCCGATTCCATGTGTTTGTCGCGCAAATCATTTATGCGAGCTCGCCTGATGCGACCTCGATCACAAATTCCGGGAATTTTATCATGCATTGTTACCGCAGCCACACTTGTGAGGCTTTGAGAAAAACGGATGTTGGGTCTGCAACGCGCCTGTCAGGCTGGGTGCACCGGGTGCGCGATCATGGTGGCGTATTGTTTATTGATTTACGCGATCACTACGGCATTACACAAGTGGTTGCTGATCCGGATTCATCGGCTTTCAGTGTCGCTGAAGCGGTGCGCGGTGAATGGGTGGTTCGTGTTGACGGAGACGTCAAGGCGCGTGATGAAGAAGCCGTCAACAAAAACCTGCCAACCGGTGACATTGAAGTTTATGCCCGTGAGATAAAAGTGTTATCGTCAGCAGCCGAGCTTCCTTTGCCTGTATTTGGTGAGCCTGAATATCCGGAAGACATTCGCCTCAAATACCGTTTTCTCGATTTGCGACGTGAGACCCTGCATGCCAATATCATGAGACGTTCGGCCATTATCGAGCATATGCGCGCAAAAATGAATCAAGCGAACTTCACCGAGTTCCAAACCCCGATACTGACAGCCTCATCTCCGGAAGGTGCTCGCGATTTTCTGGTGCCCAGCCGTATTCATCCCGGTAAATTCTATGCCCTTCCCCAGGCACCACAACAGTTCAAACAGCTGATCATGATGAGCGGGTTTGACCGGTATTTCCAGATCGCTCCGTGTTTTCGTGATGAAGACCCCAGAGCCGACCGGTTGCCGGGAGAGTTCTACCAGCTTGATCTGGAGATGAGCTTTGTCGAACAGGATGACGTGCTCGAAGCAATGGAGCCGGTTCTGCGGGATGTGTTTGAGACATTCGCCGAAGGGAAAGCGGTTACACAGGAATTTCGCCGGATATCATTTGCCGAATCAATTCGTAAATATGGCAACGACAAGCCTGATCTGAGAAATCCGATTGAAATGCAGGCGGTAACTGAACATTTTGCCGGTTCAGGATTCAAGATTTTTGCCGGCATGATCGAAAGCAATCCAAAAGTCGAAGTCTGGGCAATTCCGGCAAAAACCGGTGGCAGCCGGGCTTTTTGTGACCGCATGAATTCCTGGGCACAAAAGGAGGGCCAGCCTGGTCTTGGTTATATTTTCTGGCGGCTGGAAGATGATAACATTGCCGGTGCCGGTCCATTGGCAAAAAATATTGGTGTGGAGCGAACCGAAGCTATTCGCCAGCAACTTGATCTGGCTGATGGTGATGCCTGTTTCTTTGTTGCCGGTGAACCTGAAAAATTTGCCTCATTTGCCGCAGATGCAAGAACCAGGGCTGCAGGAGAACTTGACCTGATTGACGAGGAACGATTCGAATTGTGCTGGATCGTCGATTTTCCCATGTATGAATGGGATGAGGAAAACAAGAAAATTGATTTCTCCCATAATCCGTTTTCCATGCCCGAAGGTGGTCTGGAAGGATTGATGAACCGAGATCCACTGGAACTCAAAGCAGCCCAGTATGATCTGGTCTGCAACGGCTTTGAAATCGCTTCCGGTGCGATTCGCAATCACCAGCCGGAAGTGATGGAAAAAGCATTTGAAATTGCCGGTTACTCGAAAGAGGTTCTTGAAGAACGCTTTGGCGGCATGTACCGCGCATTCCAGTATGGCGCCCCACCCCATGGTGGCATGGCGGCAGGCGTTGACCGGATCGTAATGCTGCTTTGCGGGGCAAAAAACCTGCGTGAAATCACCATGTTCCCGATGAACCAGCAGGCGCAGGATTTGCAGATGGGGGCACCGGGCGAAGTGATGTCTAACCAGCTGATGGAACTGGGCCTGAGATTGTTGCCGAAGAAAAACGACTGATACAGCAGAACACCTTTATTTTGATTCAATTCTGATTTTTTTTTGCTCACGGCTATTCGGGCTACGCCCGGCCTCCGCGAAGGCGGCGCACCGGTGCCGGTCGCTTTTCGCTCCTGATTGCATGATCATTTTAAAGGTGTTTTGCTATACAGGTCAAATGATCTTCAATTTGACGTCATTGTCGTTTTGAGTGCAGATACTTCCAGATCATAGACAAACAGGAAATTCGGTTTTTCCGGTCTTGATAGTGAAGTTTGCTTCAATCACAAACATGCAAAGACCAGATCTCCTTATGCATTTGTGGAGGCTGAAATATCTCTATTCGTCGCGGTGCACAATCTCTGGATGAAAAGCCGGCAGACAGACCGCCACATATTCTGCTCCGTCTTCATTCGGGCTGGCGTATCGAACCCACTCTCCCCTTGGCGCAATCACCGCCTGCCCCGGCTTGATCTCAACTGTCCCGTCCCGGGTTTCCACCTGTAACACACCGGCAATGACGATGGTGTATTCGTCAAATTCCGGCGTCTGGCCCGGTTCCTGCCATCCGCCCGGACTGCGCATCTTCGCGATGCTGACCCGGGATGTCCCGCAAGTTACCTGACCAATAAACTCTTCAATCACTTTAGGCTTGTTGCCGGCAGATTCGATCAATGTTGGAGATTCGATTTTGGTGACCATAAGGCCTTCCTCTTCATGTTATTTTTATCTTTTCCGAAACAAAAGACTATACGATTTCATTCCTCGCCTGCAAAATAGAAGGATGCAGCGCTGGCCAAATCCCAGGGCCGAATCTGCAAACCTGAGGAAGTCGCAGCTGCAGTTGTGTTTCTGGCTTCTGATGAGGCAAATTTTGTCACAGGCAACGCATTATTTGTGGATAATGGCTGGTATGCAAAAGGGTGAGTTATTGTGTGGGATCCACAATGAAATATCCCTTCAAAATAATATCGTCGAGTTTTCCTCTATTGGTAAAATCTATTTTGAGCAACAAAGGCTGGTTCAGTCAGATATCCTCTTCCCTGTCACAAAAATTTCCGTCGATAAGTGCATATAACCGCTGGCACTGCGGATCATATTGCGGTAAATGCAGGGATTATTTCACGGGTAATATTATGAAATTCCTTGAATACTATATCCTGCCGTTGTTGTTCTTGTTGTTGTTTACGATGGCGGGCATTTCATCTGTATGGGCTCAATCCAGTCATCAGCTGGGTTATGCACAGAAAAAATCCAACACCCCAGCCGTGTCAATAATCAAAAATACGGTACCAATCGGCAGAGGTCTGAAAATAGACATTCATGCGCCCTTGGTCACCAAAAGACGTGGATTGTTCAAGCCTGGAAGAAAGGTGCCAGTATTGCTTTATGTGCATGGCGGTGGCTGGATCAAGGGCACAAGGGAGAAGGTGTACAGCCTACCGGCATTTGCCACCAAAAGAAACTGGATGCTGGTGTCGGTTGATTATCGTCCGGTTCCAAAAACAAATATTGACGGACAAGTCAGCGATGTGGTGCGCTCAATCAACTGGGTACGCGCCAATATCAAGCGATATGGAGGAAACCCCAAAAAAATAGCCATTATGGGTCATTCAGCCGGATCACATCTGGTTGCCATGGTAGGAGTAAAAAAACTGGGAGGGAATTTACGCGGCATCATTCCCAATGATGTTCAGGCTTATGACATGGTAGCCTATGGTGGAATGCGAGGCTCGTTGCCACGGGTTTATCAGGCGGCATTCGGCTCCAATCCGGAAAACTGGATCAAGTGGTCACCAATTACTTACGTAAAAAAATCAAATGGTTACGCGCCATTCTTAATAATGTATTCAGGTTCAAATTATCAGCGACGCAAAAAACTGGCAAATGGATTTGGCCGGGCGCTGCGCAAACAGGGAACGCGGGTGACTATGTTTGATGGCAAGCAATATAATCACGGATCAATCATTCGCAAGATTGGCTCAAGTGCGGAGGTAACGCGTGCAGTTGAGCGTTTCCTGCGCCGTGCATATCGATAGACAGTCAAAAACCGGCTATCGAAACCCCAGTTCGAAAGGCAATTTATAGCAACCTGTCGAGCGCCACACCTTGACTGGTTTGCAGATTTGATTTCTAATTTCGCTACGCTAACCAACCGTTACGGATTCCCATGATAAAATTTTTGCAGCATTTGTATATTAATCGGCGCAACACCGGACAGGCATCGTTTTCACCACATTATCGAGGTACTCTCCCCATTGTCATGATTGCAATGATGAACATTGTCATTCCCGAAGCGAATGCACAATTTTTGGGCACATTGCCGCCCTGCGGCGAAGCGAAAGTTCTGGACAAGATAGTTAGCGGATTTAACAAGACTGACGAGGAATTGTGGTACAGCGGAGACCGGATAATTTCGATCGGGAATACAACTGAAAAAAACTACAATATCTACCCTGACAGCCAGATTAATCGCCGTTACTGCGCCGGCCGTGCCAATATGGCAGACGGAAAATATCGCCGGGTTCATTTCTTGATTGAACAAGGAATGGGTCTGATCGGATTTGGCTGGGGCGTTGAATATTGCCTCAAAGGATCTGATTTGTGGCATGCTTATGGAGGCTGGTGTCGGGTTTTGCGAAAATAAGTATCAGCTATTCCTCCAGCCACTGTGCTTCATCTGGTTGAAGTTCATTTTGATGCAGCAAATAGCATAATTGAAATTATCCTGAATCTGATATTACTGACAATTACAACTTGCGGAGAAAAATCACATGGTTTTCGGATCTGTTCCATCGGTACCAAGCAATCGCCATTCGCGCCAGTCGGGAATTGCCGATGATATCGATTTCGAAATCAAGGGTCTGGAGATGCAGTTTGTCGAGATCGAACTGGATCCTGGTGAATCGGCAATCTCGGAAGCAGGCTCGATGATGTTCAAGCATCCGGAAGTGGAGATGACTAGCATTTTTGGGGATGGTTCAGCTCAGGAAGGTGGATTCTTTGATCAGTTGCTGGGCGCTGGTAAACGGGTTTTATCGGGAGAAAGTCTGTTTACCACTGTGTTCACCCATCAGGGCCACGGAAAGGCGAGAGTGGGATTTGCAGCACCATATCCAGGTCACATCCTGGCTATCAAACTGGACGAGGTGAAGGGTCGTTTGATTTGTCAGAAGGACGCATTTCTGTGCGCGGCAAAGGGCGTTTCAATTGGCATTGCTTTTCAGCGGAAAATTCTGACCGGGCTGTTTGGTGGTGAAGGATTTATCATGCAGGACCTGCAAGGGGACGGCTGGGTGTTTGTTCATGTTGGCGGCACGACCACCGTGCGTGATTTGGGGCCGGGAGAAGAATTGCACATTGATACCGGCTGTGTTGCCGCCTATACCGGCGATATTGATTTTGACGTTGTCAAAGCCGGATCAATCAAATCGATGATTTTCGGAGGCGAGGGTATGTTTTTTGCCAAACTTCGCGGTCCGGGACGCGTGTGGATCCAATCGCTGCCATTTTCCAGACTTGCCGGGCGAATTTTCGCAGCCAGTCCGCAAGCAGGCTCACGCAAAGTCGGTGAAGGGTCAGTTCTGGGTGGTATTGGTAATTTGCTGGATGGCGACTAATATTGATATTGCCAGTATTGTTCCACTGAATATATTGCGCTATCCCTTTCAATTTGCGCCTGAATCCTTATATCAACCTGTACCGATCATAACCAAAGTGTCATTATCAAGAGCCTTTGGTATTACCTCACAGGTGGCAATTTAGTTTACTGACATGATGGATTATTTCGTATTGATTGCCGGTCTGGCTTTGCTGCTTGTAGGAGGTGATTTACTGGTGCGGGGGGCCGTGGGGTTTGCGGAAAAACTTTCTATTCCACCATTGATTATCGGATTGACGATCGTATCTTTCGGGACCTCGGCACCGGAACTATTTATCTCGGTAAAAGCAGCACTTGAAAACGCCGCCGGACTGGCAGTCGGCAATGTTGTCGGTTCCAATATTGCCAATGTGTTGCTGGTTCTTGGTATACCTGCAATGATCCACCCCTGCATTTGCAAGGAAGACGGCATCGGGCGCAATTTGCTGGTGATGCTAGGGATTACCATTGTCTTCATGGGCATGATGCTGAATGGCCGAATAGAAATCTATGATGGCGCAATATTGTTTACGCTGCTTATATTGTACCTTTATTCCCAATTTCGAAATGCCACCAAGATCAGAAAAGAACTGAAATCCGCTAGCAATGGTGAGGACATTGCAGATTACCACGACGAGATTGAAAGTATTCCCACCAGAAGCTGGGTAATTGGCCTGCTTCTGGTCTCTGGACTGATATTGCTGCCATTGGGAGCTGAATTTGTTGTCGATTCCGCCAGCAAAATTGCCAGCACATGGAATGTCAGCGATGAAGTCATTGGACTGACAGTTGTTGCAATAGGTACATCACTGCCCGAATTGGCAACCACTGTGATGGCGGTATTTCGCAAAAACGCTTCGGTAGCGCTAGGCAATGTCGTGGGGTCCAATATCTTCAACATTGCCGGAATCATGGGAACTACCGCAATAATAAAGCCTCTTCCAGTGGGCGGGAATATCGTTCAGATCGATATGTGGGTGATGCTCGCAACTTCTTTGTTGATTTTGCTGCTGGCCCACTATGGTAAAACCATAAAGTTTTCGGGTGGTTTGATCATGTCGTTGATTTATTGTACCTATATCGCGTTTACGCTGGTTATATAGGCACATGTTGAAAATTTGATCTCATAAAGTGTTTTCAGCAGACATTGTTATACCGACAAAATCCGCATCTTCAAAAATGTCGGTCTTTTTTGTGGACACCTTCACGTATTCCACTGCGTTCATATCAAGCACATATTTTAGTATTTTTCTGCAAACCGTCTCCTGCAGATCAAAATGACCAGAAGTCTCAAGTTGCTTCAAAAAATCGTAAACCTGATCATAGTCCAGGGTATTTTCAATATTATCTGCTTCCTCAGAGTCATTTACCCGAACAGATACCGAGACCAGTAATCTTTGCAGTTCCAGTCGTTCATGTTCATGCACGCCGATAAACAGGTTCAACTGCAGATTCGAGAGTTCAATAGTTTTGGTTATTTTACCCATGTTATTCATCTACCAAAAATGCCACATCACGGTCCAATCCCATCAAACGCTGACCGCCATCAAGTACAATTGTTTCACCATTAATGGATTTGGTGTTCCAGATAAACAATACCGTATTGGCAATTTCCCCGGGAGTGGCGCCGGTGCCGGACAATGATAATCGCCAGCCATCTTCAAAATTCTGTTGTGTTTGATCACTGCTTCTCAAGGTAACGCCGGGCGCAATGGCATTTACCCTGAGTTTAGCCGCGAATTTCATCGCCATCATTTCTGTGGCACTTTTGAGTGCCGATTTCGACATTGTATAACTGAAATAATCAGGATTAAGGCTGAATAATTTATTGTCCAGCATATTAATGACCACCGATCCGGGCTGACTGCATTCAGCCAGACACCTGGTGATTTCGGCGGGTGCCAAAAGGTTTACGCGTAATTGTTCAGTTGCGCTGTCATAATCAAAATTGTCCGGTGAATCATAGGCGAACATCGAAGCATTGTTGACGATCAGATCAATTGGTCCCATAGACTTATTGATGTTTGCGAGCATTGTCCTGATTTCTGCAAGCCGGTTCAAATCAAGTCTGAATGTTTCGGCCCGAACCCCCAACTGGTGCAGTTGTCCAACAATGCTTTCAGCTTCAACTTTGGAATTATTAACATGCAACGCGATATCAAACCCGGCTTTGGCAAGCTCCATGGTTATACTGGCACCAATACGTTTTGCCCCGCCGGTAATCAACGCCAATGGCATTTGCGCTTCCAAATCGTTGTTTAGGTTTCCAAACATGGTAATAATTTGAATTATGGATACAGGCAAGAACAAGACCACAAAAATGACAGAGAAAAATGCTGTTGGCGCGGATCCCGACGCACAGGACAATGCCCTGTCGGAGACCTTGCGCTGGCGTGAATTTGAAGTTGACGATCAAAACAGTGAGAAAAATACCGGTGTCAAACTCATTACTGACATCGTCAGGCGCCTGCCAAATTCACCGGGTGTCTATCGCATGTTTAACGCAACGGAAGATGTATTGTACGTAGGGAAAGCAAGAAACCTGAAAAAGCGGGTTACTTCCTATACAAAAATGGCTGGACACACCAATCGCATCGCCAGAATGATCCACGAAACACACACAATGGAATTTGTCACCACCCACACAGAAACTGAGGCTCTTTTGCTGGAGGCAAATCTGATCAAACGGCTGCGCCCTCGTTTCAACGTGCTTTTGCGCGACGACAAATCCTTTCCCTATATTGTCATTACCGATGAGCATAATTCCCCAGGCGTATTCAAACACCGCGGTGCCAGACGTAAAGATCGCGATTATTACGGACCCTTTGCATCCGCTGGCGCGGTTGCCCGTACCATCAATGCCATGCAGAAGGTGTTCTTGATCCGCACCTGCAGCAATGGGGTATTTGAGGGCCGCTCCCGACCCTGCCTGCTGCATCAGATCAAACGTTGCGCCGCCCCCTGCACCGGAGAGATTTCCACCGAAGGTTATAAAACACTGGTGGTGCAGTCCAAACGCTTTTTGACTGGCAAAAGCAATTCGATCAAAAACAAGCTCGCAGCTCAAATGGAGAAAGCATCAAAGACGTTGGACTTTGAGACCGCGGCAGTTTATCGAGACCGGCTTTCGGCACTCAGTCACATACAATCTCATCAGGGTATCAATCCGCGTACAGTGAAGGAAGCTGATCTGTTCGCAATCGAACAAAAAGGTGGAATGAACTGTGTGCAGGTATTCTTTTTTCGTACCGGACAAAACTGGGGAAATCATGCCTATTTTCCAAGGGCTGACAAATCGCTCAATTCAGGTTCGGTTCTCAAGTCGTTTCTGACCCAGTTTTATGATAACAAGCCGTGCCCAAAACTGATCCTAATATCTGAAAAAATTGATGAAATTGAATTGATCAGCGATGCGTTGACTGCCCGCTCAGGTTACAAAGTCACGCTGGTCAGTCCTTCACGTGGCGAAAAACGCGAACTGGTTGATCATGCAATTATCAATGCCAGGGAAGCTCTTGGGCGCAAATTATCGGAAACTTCGACCCAGGCGAAATTACTGAAGGGTGTCGCTGAAGCGTTTGGACTTGAAAATCCTCCACAACGCATTGAGGTATATGATAATTCTCACATTATGGGAACCAATGCAGTGGGGGCTATGATTGTCGCCGGCAGAGATGGATTTGCCAAAAATCAATATCGAAAATTCAACATCAAATCCAAGGACCTGGCACCTGGTGATGATTATGCCATGATGCGCGAAGTCATGACCAGGCGATTTTCCAGATTGTTGAAAGAGCATGGCGATCGTCCTGTCCCAAACGACAACAGCGAAACCGATGACACCGGTTCCATCACAACCTGGCCGGATTTGCTGTTGATCGACGGCGGATTGGGCCAGTTGAACTCGGTTAAAGACACATTGGCAGAGTTGGGCCTTGAAGGTCAGATACCACTGGTTGGAATAGCCAAGGGCCCGGAACGTGACGCTGGGCTTGAAAAATTTTTCATGCCGGGAAAACAGTCTTTCATGTTACCTGAACGCGACCCGGTGCTTTATTTTGTGCAAAGGCTTCGTGACGAGGCCCACCGCTTTGCCATCGGCTCTCACCGGGCCAGGCGCAAAAAGGAAATGGTCAAGAATCCGCTTGATGAAGTCAGCGGAATTGGTCCGGCGCGAAAACGTGCGCTGCTCCATCACTTTGGAACAGCAAAGGCAGTAAGTCGAGCAGCGCTGACCGATTTAAAGGCAGTCGAGGGAATATCTGCACATATGGCGCAATCGATTTACGATTTTTTCCATGAAAACAATCAACAAAAATAGATTGGCTGACAAATATCAGGTTGAATTTTATCTTCACTTCGGCTTTGTTGAAAATTATGACCAAGACCAACCCAGATCCAAACTATGTTTTCTCACTTCCCAATATTCTGACCTACGGGCGGATTGTTGCTGTACCCCTGATCGTTCTTTGTTTTTTTATAGAAGGAAAACTGGATGGGAATGATCTGGCGCGCTGGTTGGCGTTGGCGATATTTACCATCGCATCAATTACGGATTTTTTTGATGGATATCTGGCAAGGATTTGGCAACAATCTTCAGCTCTTGGACGAATGCTTGACCCTATAGCGGATAAACTTCTTGTCTCTGCCTGCCTGTTATTACTGGCAGCGGAGGGAACCATCGCCGGCTGGACAATTTGGGCAGCAATTATCATCTTGAGCCGAGAAATTCTGGTTTCCGGTTTACGAGAATATCTGGCCGAACTGAGGGTGAGTATACCGGTTACAAAAATTGCCAAATGGAAGACGACAATCCAGATGATTGCCATTGGTTTTCTTCTGGCGGGTCCCGCTGGTGACAAGTTTATCACCTATACAACTGAAATTGGCCTTGGAATGCTATGGATTGCGGCAATCATTACCCTATATACTGGTTATGATTATTTTCGCGCCGGATTGCGTCATGTTATCGAGTAGAACCGGACAATAATATGAATATGAAACTTGTATACTTTTCCTGGATCAGGGAACGGGTCGGATTTTCAGAAGAGGAAGTCAACCTGCCTTCAGATGTTAAAACTGTGGCCGACCTGTTTGACTGGTTGCGAGGCAGGGGCGAAGAGTTTGAGGGGTTTTTACAGCAACCGGATATTATTCGGGTAGCGCTTGATCATGTACATGCAGATGGGCGCGAAGCATCCTTGTCAGGAATAAAAGAGATCGCGCTTTTTCCGCCTATGACAGGCGGATAGTCTGGTGAAAATACCGATAATCAAAATTCAGGTACGGCAGGAAAATTTTGATCTCAATGACGAGATCAGGGCACTGACTGCAAATAGAACTGATGTTGGAGCGGTAGTAAGCTTCACCGGGATTTGCCGGGATGAAAATCATACGTTGAGCGCCCTGGAAATCGAGCATTATCCGGGTATGGCGCAAGCAGAAATTCTGCGAATTGCTGAAATTGCATGTTCACGCTGGCCGCTCGGTGGAATGGTCGCCATTCACCGGTACGGAAAGATATTGCCTGGAGAAAATATCGTTCTTGTAGTCGCTGCATCCAAACACCGCCAGGCAGCTTTTGACGGGGCTAATTTCCTGATGGATTTCCTGAAAACCCGCGCACCGTTCTGGAAAAAGGAATTTTTTGCAGATGGCAGCAAGGGCGAATGGGTGTCTGCGAAAGATGATGATGATGGAGCCTTGGTGAAATGGAATCAACCTGAACCCTGATTGTCGCGAGCTTTCCATGAAAGAAGAGCGCGCTCAACGACACCCTGCAGAAATTTTGGCAATCGACGTAGCAGGCCATTCTCGGCTTATGAGCATGAACAAAGGGGTAACTTACACCGGCCAGCCTACTCGTTGCGCAGGATGAACCGCTGGATCTTCCCGCTTGGTGTTTTCGGCAATGATTCGATAAATGCGATCTGGCGAGGGAAGGCGTGCTTGCCCAATCGGTCGCGGACATGTTGTGTCAGTTCTGCGCTCAGTGCCTCATCGCCCATATATCCCGAACCAAGCACAACAAACGCTTTGACGATCTCCCCGCGTTCTTCATCAGGTTTACCTACCACCGCACTTTCGGCGACAGCATCATGTTCAAGCAGGCAGCTTTCGACATCGAACGGCCCGATGCGATAACCTGATGAGGTAATCACATCATCGCTACGTCCAACAAAGCTGATCGTGCCATCTTCATTCTGTTCGACCGTATCACCAGTCAGGTAATAATCACCTGTCCACCCCTGGCCCTCCGCACCCAGATAACCATCAAAGAAGAACAACGGCGAATCCGGGCGATGCACGCTCAATATGCCCTGCGCGCCCTGCGGTACCGAGACTCCTCGTTCATCTACAACCTCCAACCGGAATCCGGGCATTGGGAACCCGGCCGAGCCGGGGTGCACGTGGTGACGCAAACCATGATGATTGGCCAGCACCATGCCGCATTCAGTCTGGCCATACTGGTCGAGTAAATCACAACCGACATGCTGCTTGAACCAGCGCATGACTTCCGGATTCAACGGTTCACCCGCGCTGGAGGCGACGCGCAAGTTTCCGGCCAGTGGCCTGGCCGATTCAGAGCCGCTGGCGATGATCATGCGATAGGCTGTCGGCGCCCCGGCAAAATTGGTGACACCGAGCTCCTGCACTATTGCGGTGGTGCTCTCGACCGTGAAGGGTCCCTCATACAGGGTTGTTTGATGGCCCATCATCAATGGTCCGGTCACAGCGTAGTACAACCCATAAGCCCAGCCAGGATCGGCGATATTCCAGAACACGTCATCGGGCCGCAGATCCAGTCCGAAACGCATGTAGTTTAAAATTCCAAGCAGCCCGCGTAACGGAATCTTCAAGCCCTTTGGCGGTCCTGTAGTGCCGGAAGTCGACATCAACAGGAAGGCATCATCACCCTTGCGCATCACTGGTGCAAAGATGTCGGATTGCGCCTCAACACCTGCTGTAAAGTCAATGTCGCTACCGTGTCCGCCAATGCACA
>JAAEMP010000344.1 GCA_024225445.1 Hyphomicrobiales bacterium
CCCGGTAATGCCCCCATTGATGCTTATGGCAATGGCGGGTTTCGGTTTGCCGGTATGAGCCATCGCGGTAGCATTATTTGCCTGCCTTCGGGGATTTACGGCTGGAACGTTGCAACACCTGATGAACTGATCGTGAAGAATTTCGCAAGGATTTTCGAAGAAGCCGACGATATCGAGGTTTTACTGGTTGGCAGTGGAACCGATTTGTGTCTGATTGATGCCAGTCTTCGTTCGGCATTGAGAGAAGCCAGTATATCGGCTGATCCTATGAGTACCGGGGCGGCGGTGCGCACATATAACATATTACTTGGCGAGGGCAGGGCAGTGGCTGCTGCCATGTTGGCGGTTACTTGATAAAATAGTCTATGACCTGGTCTGGAAACCGGCAGATGGATTCTGATTTTCAATATTGTGCAGATCATTTGCGAAACCATGATTATGGCCGATATATTTCATGTCTGTTTTTCGAACCGCAGTTGCGCCAGGCAGCCTTCGCGATCTATGCTTTTCATAACAGGATAAGCCAAATTCCCGCCATGGTTTCTGCCCCCATGCCCGGTGAAATCCGGATACAATGGTGGATTGATGTCATCAAAAATAACGCTGCCCATTCCGGCGATCCTGTTGCCAATGCACTACAAAAAGTAATCGTCGAATATTCATTGCCGGTTGATGTGATAGAACGGCTTTTGCAGGCTCACATTTTTGACCTCTATAACGACCAAATGAGTGATAAAGAAGCGCTGGAGACGTATCTTGGTGAAACCACCTCCTCAGTACTATTATTGCTGAGTATGATTGCAGATAAAATAAGTCAGAAATCTTCTAACCGGGACAATATTGAATTGCCGGTATCTGTATTCAATTCCGA
>JAAEMP010000345.1 GCA_024225445.1 Hyphomicrobiales bacterium
ATCAATGGTTCTGTCACCAGATGTTCCAGATCGCCAAGCGACTGGTGGCGATAACGCCCTGTCGACATCAGCGAGATCACCACCTGCGAGAAAGGCGCGGAAAACCGCGTGCGCATGGCATTGATCTTCTCTGCCACCTCAGGCGAAACCGCCTGTGGAGAAGCCGCTTCAGGCGAAACCGCTGCATCGCTTTTGGCATTGCTCTTAACATTGCCGGCACCAGCCCCATTGCCGCCAGTCCCGCGCTTTGCTTTTGTCATATATTACTCCCTTTCAAACGCCGGTGAACAAAACGCGGCAGAACCAGACTATAAAAAACCTGCCCGGGCCCCAATGCCACCAGCCCCAATGCCACCAACGCTGTGTGTCAGTATTTCGTCAAACAACTCTTGCGATCAACCGGACAAATGTACAATCCTGACACGTTGCATTTCATTGCCGGTAACGCAACCCCCCATATGGAAGGTAAAATCTCATCTATTGACACTCCGCGTCCAAAATCACAGTATCCACATCTGGGTTGACCGGAAAATCACACATATCTAACCGCATACATAATCAACCCCATGCCTTGTCAATCATTGCACCGGTGGTGCCGGTTGCGGACAGTTGCGGACAACTGACTGCCGGTGAGCGTAGCCCTACTGCCAGCAGTCCGGCGCTTTGCTTTTGCCACATATTACTCCCTTTCAGACGCCGGTAAAAAACGCGGCAGAACCAGGCTTGTAAAAAAACCTGCCCGGTCCCCAATGCCACCAGCCCCAATGCCACCAACGCGGTGTGTTATGTGCCAGTATTTCGTCAAACAACTTTTACGATCAATCGAACAAACGCACAATCCTGACACGTTGCATTTTATTACCGGTAACGCAACCCCCATAAGGAAGGTAAAATCTCATCTATTGGTTTTTTGATGTTCAAAACCGCGATATCCACATCTGATTTGACCGGAAAACCACACTTGAGCCATCTCATCTAATACATGATCAACCCCACCCATAATCCACCCCAGACATATAGCAGAACACCTTTATAATGATCGCGCAATCAGGAGCGAAAAGCGACCGGCGCCGGTGCGCCGCCCCCGTGGAGGCCGGGCGCAAGCCCGAATAGCCGTGAGCGAAAAAAACAGACTGAATCAAAA
>JAAEMP010000346.1 GCA_024225445.1 Hyphomicrobiales bacterium
CATTTCAAAATGCGAAGGAATTCCTGGATCGTAAAGTTGATCCGTCGAAACGTCTGTGACATTCATTGCGCCCGGTGATGTGATAATATGCGGATTGAGTTTGGAACGCACCTCAAAAGGGTCAACAACATTCAGGTTATCATCGGTCCTGATAGCTGCAAACTGAAGGATTTGATCGAACCGCGTGGGCGTGCCGGTTGTTTCTGTGTCATAGAATATGAAGGCATGATCAGGACTTCTTCACTGATGGAACCCATATATAGCCATCGTCATCTATGATCATGCATTCCCGGAGGCCGTGTGGTTTATCCATGGTGCCGCTTAGAATAATTGCATCGCATATTCTGGCAGCCGCTTCAGCTAAATCAGGATCGCAACCATACAGCCTGATCTCAACTCCTGTTCCGCGAGTTTCGCTACCGGCAACAATTCCGCTAACCTGAAAGATTCACGAACAAACACGATGCAATCCGATTTTCGCAGCGAAATCAACCTGTTGCGGCCAAGATGTAAGTTTTGCCGAGGGGTGCACTTTGTACCCGAGCTATTTTTCCAAACGTGGCATTCAATTTTTGAAGA
>JAAEMP010000347.1 GCA_024225445.1 Hyphomicrobiales bacterium
ATGCGGCTTTCAATAGAGAACGCGGGAGCGGAAAAAGGATATATGATCCTTGAACGGAACGGGAAGCTCCTGGTGGAAGCGGAGGGCGCCGTAGGAACGGAAGAGATAGCCGTACTCAAGGCCGTGCCTCTTGAGGAGCATCCGGACATCCCGGCAACGATAGCAACCTACGCGGCCCGGACCCGTGAAACCGTACTGTTGAATAACGCGGCAGCTGAAGGAGATTTTACCGGCGACCCCTTTGTACGGGAGAAGCAGCCAAAGTCAATCCTCTGTATACCCATTGTAAGCCGTGGAGTGTTAACAGGAATCTTATATCTGAAAAACGATTTAACCCCGGGAGCCTTTACCCCTGAACGGCTTGAGATCCTGAAAGTGCTGTCGTCCCAGGTAGCCATATCAATGGATAACGCGCGCTTATACGAAAACCTGGAACAGAAGAATGAGGAACTCATGGAGCTGGACCGGCTCAAGGATGAGTTCCTTGCCAATACATCGCACGAGCTGCGAACGCCGCTCAACGGCATAATCGGGATCGCCGATTCAATGCTCGACAGGGTAGAGGAAGGGGCTGCGCAGAGTGGGGATAACCCGGACGCCGAAAGTACAGCCAACCTGTCGCTCATCGTGTCGAGTGGAAGAAGACTTGCCAACCTGGTCAATGATATTCTTGATTTTTCCAGGCTCAAGAACCGTGATATAGAACTCAGCTTAAAGCCCCTGGATATAAAATCCCTGACCGATGTAGTCTTGGAACTCTCCCAGCCTCTTGCCCGGCAAAAAGGACTGGAGCTGGTAAACGAGATCGGTGAAGAAGCGCATATGGTAAATGGAGATGAAAACCGGCTTCAGCAGGTATTGTTTAACCTTGTAGGGAACGCCATCAAGTTTACGGAAACGGGCCGGGTCCGGGTAAGCGTCGAGGCAGTACCAGGCCGGAAATATCTCCGGGTGAGCGTGAGCGACACGGGGATTGGCATCCCTGAGGAGAAGCACGAACTGATCTTTCGATCGTTTGAGCAGGCCGACGGATCAATATCGCGGGAGTACGGCGGAACAGGGATAGGGCTGTCAATAGTAAAGCAGCTCATAGAACTGCACGGAGGAGAGATCGGAGTGGAGTCCAAACCGGGAGAGGGAACCACGTTTACTTTTACACTGCCCCTCACAAGCGACAGGACCCGGCTGGAAAGTATCGCGGAAAACCTCGCCACAGTAACGCGAATCCGTGACCTGGGAGTAGAGGAGGTAACGTCAGCGGATGATCCGCGCCACACGGATGATCCGCAGCATGCGGAAAAGCATCCGGGAAAGAGACGCGGGTCCGTACTGGTGGTAGATGACGACCTGGTGAATTTACAGGTAATAAAGAATTATTTGTCAGGAGAAGAATATGGCCTGGAGCTCTGCTCCGGCGGAGAACAGGCCCTGGAGCTGATCCGGGAGCAGGATTTTGATCTTGTATTGCTGGACATAATGATGCCGAAAATATCAGGGTATGATGTGTGCCGGAAACTGCGTGAGCAGTTTTCAATATATGACCTGCCGGTGCTCATCTTAACAGCGCGAAACAGCATACCCGATCTCATAACGGGATTTGAAGCAGGGGCAAACGATTATTTAACAAAGCCCTTAAACAAGGCCGAGCTGCTGGCCAGGGTAAAGACGCTGGTGAAGTTAAAGCAGACAGTGCGTGATCATAAAGAGGCAAAGTACAAGCTGCTCCAGGACCGCATGAGCCCGCATTTTTTATTCAATGCCTTAAATACGGTGCACGCGCTGATGTTCCGGAATGTAGATACGGCAAACGAGGCCCTGCTGAAGCTAGCCCATAATTACCGTTTTTTAATGGACCAGGTGCTAAAGTCTGTGATAGGCTTTGATGATGAGTGGGAGTTTGTGAAGAATTACCTGGAGCTTGAAGAGCTGCAGTTCGACGATGTCCTGTCGGTAGAAATGAGCAAAGAGGGAGATTTTGATGATATAATAATCCCGCCCCTGACGCTGCAGCCCCTGGTGGAGAACTCGTTAAAGCATGGGCTGCGTCACCGGGCAGGAGAGGGATATATCCGGGTAGCAGCGGAACGGGATGGAGACGAAGTAAGAGTGGAGATCCTGGACAATGGAGTGGGCCTTGAAAAAGAGGACGTATTTTCCCGTTCCCTGGGCAATATATTACAGCGAATGAAATACTGCTATGCCGACGCCGAATTAACAATAAGCAACAGGGATGATGAACAGGGAGTCCG
>JAAEMP010000348.1 GCA_024225445.1 Hyphomicrobiales bacterium
ACCGTGTAGTTGGCCTGAGTTCTTCGAAGGTGCTCTGGACGTAGCAACCCGTGGATTGCGTTGTAAGCTACCCTCCAGATGTTGCTGGACGAGTTTGTATCCCGGTTCCATAGACGTTGGCAGGTCTTACACCTGACAAGCCCGTGACGCAGGATGTATCCTGTACGGTACGGTCTCGGGTTCTCACACTCCAGGAACTTCTCGCACTCGCCGTGCTCCTCACAGTGGCTACATCGACAGCTGGTTCGGAACTCGTCGACCAGATACACCCCGTAGCCCGCCTTACGTAAGAGCGGCCTGAACCCCTTGCCCTTGACGGGCTCCTTGAACTTACGGTGCTGCCTCTGCTCCCAGTCCCCGATGGCAATCACAGTTTCCTCGCCGGTTCCGAACTTCGCTCGAAACTCCCGTATCATCTTCGCCTCTGTACGCTGTCTCCCGATGAAAGACAGCATCTTCATACGGCGGAAGGTGTGGTCCTCGTAGAAGGGCGCCAGCCGCACGTTCATCTCGTTCTTTTTTCTTGCATAATCCTTGAAGGATTCGAGCCGAGTGGTCTTCTTGTTGTACGCGCTCAGCTCCGCCTCCCATTCGACGACACATTTTCCGTCTATCACCTCGTGCTTACGTTTTTGTAGGTAGTCGCGGTGCTTCTTGACATAGGTCTCTTTGCGACGAGTGTCCTGCGTGTAGCGGTAGATAGCCTTGTCTGCGTCTGGACTATCGACGCAGTACAGGAGGTCGCTCATGTTCGGGTCGATAGAAACCAGCTTCTTGTCGGGCTACCTGGCTGTAGTCGGTCAGCTCATCGATGTACTGCTCGGGCGGGAGCGGCCCTACCCTCGGTTTCCTCACGTTCTTGCCCACGAACTCCTTGCGCACAGCAAGATGCTGATGCTGATACCGTCCGTCTCGACTATGTGGTCGAACGTGTAGCCATGCTTGTCATTTTCCATGTGGAAGCACTTCAAGTGCGTCTTGAAGAAGAAGTTCCAGATGCGTCGTTGGTGTCGCACGAGATTG
>JAAEMP010000349.1 GCA_024225445.1 Hyphomicrobiales bacterium
AATTGAAGATGCAGCAAAACCAAGACAAGGTCAACGTCATGGGTAAAATATCGGCCATCATATTCACCAATTCATTCCTGCTTCTCACACGCCTTGTAACTGCAGTTCAGGACCGCTGGCCGGGACGTGGACCG
Organism: Hyphomicrobiales bacterium; assembly: GCA_024225445.1. Taxonomy (GTDB): domain Bacteria; phylum Pseudomonadota; class Alphaproteobacteria; order Rhizobiales; family Rhizobiaceae; genus JAAEMP01. The sequence goes on from JAAEMP010000349.1 coordinate 135, forward strand.
GTTGGTGTTCATCGGGATTGTTACGCCAATCACGTCAGGCACGGAGATTTGGTTCCCATTTGAACAGTACTTCCGCCATCATTTCAGAGGGCGCTGTCAGATGACAATGGTTTGAACTCTGGTTGTCCGCCTCGCAGACTTGGCAGATGACAAATCCGTTTGCGCAATGTGGAAGACTTGTTACATGAGCGCGGAATTGAAATCAGTCACGAAACGATGCAATTTTGGTGGAACCGGTCTGGTCCAATCTTTGCGGCTGAGATACGTCGAAAGCGAGCGCAACGCATTCGGAATTGGCCACAATAGCGGTGGCATCTAGCAGCTTACGACCACATTGAAGCATCTGATGGGATAAACCGGTTCACTCGGCCAGGCGCGGCGCGCGGCGCGAGGTGGCGCATCGCGCAAGCTTCGCCCAAACACCAATGGGGACGCTGATGAGCTGATTTATCCCACCCCAGGAAAGGACTATAGTATTGATAACAGTGATGAAAGGGTGTGACTGGGTGGTGGGTCTGGTAGGATTCGAACCTACAACCAAGCGGTTATGAGCCGCTGGCTCTAACCGTTGAGCTACAGACCCGTTTCGGGCAAAGCCATAGCCTGTTTAACAGGTGGCAACAAGCCCAAAATTTGACGGTGTAAGGGAATTCGCGGATTTTTGTCAGATCAACCATCATCAACATGATCAGCGCTCATCTGATGACCCTGTAGCCGGACCATCCGGACACAAACTCAGCCTCGAGGACAGGTAAATACGCCGTCAACCAACCCCTGTTCAACAGCACAGGAATTTGACATGTGACCAAAACTGCTGGTGATATAGCAGAACACCTTTATTTTGATTCGGTTTTGATTTTTTTCGCTCCGGATTGCGTGATCATTTTAATGGTGTGATTTTTTTGCTCACGGCTATTCGGGCTTTCGCCCGGCCTCCGCCAGGGCGGCGCACCGGCGCCGGTCGCTTTTCGCTCCGGATTGCGTGATCATTTTAAAGGTGTTCTGCTATACAATGATCCGCAAACGCTCTGGAATTATCTGCCGGATATTTAGTTAGTTGACTTCCGCGCATGGCAAGACCGGGCGGAATTTCGCCCGGTCCCTTATGTTTTAGAGTATTATTACCAATTAAAATTTACCGTCTTGAGCAAGTGACATCTGGAGTGACGCTTGAACACCATTTTTTTGCGATAGCCATATTGATAACCGCTGATGACAATCCGGCGATCCTTGATGCGGTGCACCTGCGGGTTATTCAGCCCAAGCCGATAGGCTTTTTTCACCGCTCTGCGGGGACTGCAGACCCGTCGGCGCGGCTTGTGGCGATAGTTATCCCGTCTGTAATAATCCTGCCGGTAATGCCGCGGATTATTGTATCCATGACGATGATTACGATTGCCGCTGTAGTAAATACCGGCGCCGTTACCAAGATAAAGATCAATACCCAGATTGCCGGCATTGGCATTACCGGTTGCAGAAAGGCCGATAGCACCAGCCAGTCCGAGGGTGGCACCCAGGGTGGTTATTGTTCTCAGCAGATTTGATTTGGACAGTTGCATGACTTTCTCCTTCATTTGACGTTGTAGCAACCGTTGAATTCAGACCATTTGAGGATATTTGAAGGTCGGGAACTTGTTTGACAGGTTGCTATGTTTGTGAAGATATCATTGCGATGCTGAACACAGCGGGAACCGGCCATTCATCTGGTATTCAGATTGATCAGAGCCTTTCACGGTCACTTTGAATCATTTGACGGTTTTTTGTGTTTGTCGGCTAGACCGTGTCTTCTTTACACGGAAGCATTTGATGGACCAATCCAGTTCACTCAGCAAGGCGCGAAACCCGGGAATGTTTTTGGGCGATCTGGTTGATCGGACAAGTTTTGCGCCATTACATAAACTGGGCAGATGGGCTGGATTGGTTCACCAAAGGCCGGTATTCACGCATTCTGGACAGCGTTATGCTTTTCTTGTTGTCATAAAGACCAAGGCGAAAACCATGCCTTGCCAGCAAACGTGAATAACCGGTCAAATGCTTCCGTGTAAACAAGAAACGGTCTAGGCATGGTTTGCGCCCTGATCTGGCTAACCATAAGGAAAAGATAACGATGTCAGGCGAGCGTGAAAACGCGCCTTCGGTGGGCCAATGTAATCGTGAAAGTTGCTAAGCTGCTGTTCAACAATTCCTGATCAACACTATTTTACATATCGCTGCAGCTATCGCCTTTGAATTCCTTCACCGAGCCGGTAATCTGCTCACCGGAAAAGGTAAAACTTTCCAGATTGAGTTGTTCATTTGACTCGAAACGATAACAAACCAGGGCTGATGCGGTGCCCTCTTCTATGGTCTGATAACGGTAGATGATATTGGCATTTCTGGTCACTCTGTTCCATTCCGTCAGTGCCGTAATGAATTCCTGTTTGGTTTGTTCGATACCCAGGTCCTTCAACACGATCTTTGCATCATCGGAAATCAGTTCACCAAAATCGCGGCGATTGACACTACCAAGTGCGGCATACCAGCGCTCGACCACCTGTGGCGGTTCAATGATAATTTCCGTGACATCATCATTGGCACCTGATGC
>JAAEMP010000350.1 GCA_024225445.1 Hyphomicrobiales bacterium
AAAATTTTGGATTTTCCCCATTTCACCACAGCCGCGTCGCTATCGCAGACATCGTAAATCTGATGATATTCGACGATCCTAAAGCGGGTTCGACGGGTGTTACTTCAATTCAATTCTTTCCCACCAAACCAGCAAACAAGATGGTGTCATCTTCTCCCCATCCAGCAAACGGCTACAAATCGAAGACGTTCGTCCATAACGTTACACTCCTTCCAGACCACCTTGCGTCTCCTTGCAAAGCGCTAATTGTGCAACCTATGTCTCCGGTACAAAGTGCCACCTATTTCTCAGGTAGGCCAATCGTAAGCGTCCGGTTATATTACTAATCCGCTGTTAATCCATCAGCGTTTCCAGAATTACCAAGCCACATTTACAGTTCTAAACACGCCTGTCGTCAAACGCCGATGGTTACAGGGCCTCTCGGATGGCAAAGCTTTTTCGGAAAGTGCACCTGATGCCTGGACTGACTGGGTGCAAAAAGGAAGCTACCAAACGGGGAAAACTAATCCCCACCATCGCCGTCTCCATCACTGTCCCAAGCACCCCCTGGGCTGGAGGGGTCGATCGGTGAGCACCGTTCACCTCCATACCATTCGATCCATATATACATTCCATCTTCGCGTCGGTGCAACGATTGACGACGTACCCGATTACGCCAAATAGTAAATGCAATGGCACCGACCAAAAGAACCGCTCCCAAATAACTAAATTGCCATCCTGTCTCTAACTTCCAACTCAGCATTTTAATTGCTGCTCCACGTTTATGCGGTGAGCGCCCGCATATTTGCTTTCATCTGCAATGTAATTCCAAGGCATCATCTCGTCAATCCGGTCGATCTTGTGATATTTGGCAGTCGTGATCGATCTGTACTCGCGCCAGGTTGTCGGCGGGTCTCTTTAAGGACGACAAACGGCGGCTATTATTCTTGATGTCGTGATTCAATCGTTTAAAGTTTTAAATCAGATTCCAAGACTTTCTGTAAGCTGTTGTTATTTATAGAAATGTTGGCAAAGTATTGCGTGCTCTAGGCTGGAGCTGAATGCGCGAGTTCGCGAACAATCAACCAAATTTCGCCACAGAATGCCAAATTTGCAAAAAACAAATCACATGCACCGCCAACCAAAACGGGCTTGTTAAAAGGAACGGCCCATGCCAGTCTTGCTCTTCATATCAATCCCATCCGGGGGATATCGGTTAGAAAGCAATTGAATTTATCAGGCGATAGCATTGTTGTTTGTGGTATGTCACTGGGGTTCCTTGATACAACGAGTGTTGAAAATCAACTGGAAACTGAACGCGTTCCTGTTGACAGATTTTGCCAGTTTTATGATGTGTGAGTTTTGCCAGTGAAGTCGTTTTTGTTGCATCTATCATCGATCAATACCCCTGGCCATCCAAATTCTGGAGTGTTGAGATGAATCATATTTTGTCTGATCGGTGGAGACAGATTGTGGCAGTCATGGCTTTTGCGATGGTGTTAGCAATGCCCATGTCAAAATCTCATGCTGCAAATGCAAAGGAGGATTTAAAAACCGGCCAGCCCCGTTCTTCGTCTGTAAGTATTTTCACTCTTCCCCGACTTTTAGAATTACCGGCAAAGGCGGTAGGATACTTAACCAGGGAAAATGACAAGCAAGCCAGGTCAGCTCTCAATAAAATGATTAGATTGTTTCCGCTCGTTCCAACTTTGGAGTACGACCCCGAAGGCGTCAAAAACCGCAGAGATGTCAATAAGCTGCTTTTGGAAAAATTGTCGCGTGCTTTTGAACTGAACTACAGGCTTGTGAAAAAAATCCCACAAAAAAAATATTTGGAAGCCCGAAAACGTCACGCTGAATTTTCTCCCCTGATCAAGCAGGCAATTGAAGCTATTTCACAAAATTCCCCAGTGACAATAGGGCGTCCACATCCGCGCAAGGTTTCTGAATTCAAAGCTGTAGTTGACAGCAAAAATACAGCATGGGATCCCCGGCTAAATGTTTTGAAGATTCTGTTTGGATTTGACTCTGAAAAACCAGAATTGAACAACCCCATTCGCGGTAAAAGCCCTGCTGCCCAGCAAGTCAACAAATGGTTTCAACAGGGAACGGCAGCTGGAAATTATGGCGATTTATATGACAACCGAGATTCCGGCCATTCGACAATGCGGCATAGATTGTTGCCGCAGTTTAGTTCTGTTGTTTATGGCGAAGAAGCCAAAGCGGCATCCATGCATTACGGGCTAAACACAAAGAACTTCTATAACACCATAACGATTGGCAATTCTTCCACGGCTTGGGGAAGAAATTTGTGGCGCAGCCAGACAAGGACTGCCCTGACAACGGCAGGAGCACCCGCTCTGCTTTACCTGCAATATATTTCAAACCATCTCTATTTCTACCCAGAACATCGCGACCACGATCCCAAGCACGGTGATGTCTTTCCAGTGAACACGCCCTATCTGATTACGTCGCAAGGTTCATCGGGGTCAGATCAACCTTTTTTGAAAGCGGTTGGAAGCATTCTTGCGGCGTTAAAGCCAGCTGTGAAGAAAACCCTGAAAAAAGCCGGTTTGGTAATGCCTGCGGTTCAGATGATTTTCCGGCGTGGGCAAAAAGGCATCGAGACCGATCAGGATTATCTTAGCGGCAAAGCGCATCCCTCGGTGTTTGACGCCAAAAACATTGATCTCCTCAAGATGGTCAAATTGGCCAATGAACTGGAGGTTGAAGACATCCCCGCGATGGTAGGTATCAAAATAATCGAGGAAAGCGGTTACAACAAAGGAGTTGATCCTCTGCCCTCAAGGCTACCCAATAAACTGTTTGATACGCCCGGGGCGATCTCTCGACTGGTGCGATCCACAGCTTATGAAAAACGTATGACTGTTCAAGCTGCCAGTAAAAGGATCGGGAAATCACAGAAACTGAAATACCACTGGGTAGTTCTAAGAGGTGACGTTGAGCGCATTAAAATTACCCCAAAAAATTCCGCAGGTTCCCGGGTTGAGATAATTGTTCCCTGGCATGAGCGCTCGGTTGTTGCTGGGAATCCTGAACTGACAAGCGACCGCGTTGATATAGGCGTATTTGTCGAAAACGGTAAAAACCTGTCAGCTCCCGCCTTTATCAGTCTGATGTATCCCGGTCATCAAAAACGTATCTACAACGAGCAAAAGCAGATTGTCAGCATTGATTATCAGTACAAAGAATTCGAAAACAGATATACCGATCCGCTATTGTTTCCTGCCCGCAATTGGCGTGATAAATACCAATATTCCTCGAGCGGCAAACTGATTGGCTGGAACCGCCAGTCAAAAGGTAAATTTGCAGCCTATACACGTCATGGGGCTGTAATTGTCGAGCGCGATGACTTGGGAAGAGCAATCAAAGCTCAAAAGGTCTCCTATGGTGCCAAACCCACCAAAAGCGGTCGGCTAAAGATTGAAGTTCAGCGCTTGCCACAGTTTCTATACTACAGGTATGCAAATGGGAAAGATCAGATCGGTACTCTGGTCAGCAACTGACAAGTTCCCAGTAAATCCCGGTGAGAAACATCCAAAACAATAGTTTGGCTCCTTTGATGGATTGGGAGATGTGATTGGAAATTGATTTTTCCATCTTTTTTGCAGAAGCAACCCTCACGAGAACATGTAGATGGATGAGCACTTTTTGTCTTATTTCCCTTAGCCGTATTTCCTCAGATTTTCTCATGCTATTTGGCTGCCGTGATC
>JAAEMP010000351.1 GCA_024225445.1 Hyphomicrobiales bacterium
GGCTGGTGCCATGGTCGTGGTTATCAGAGTTGCTGAAGGCGCTGACGATGCTGAAACCACTTCCAATATTATTGGTGATGTGGATTCAGATACCGGAGCATATACCGGAATCAAAGCTTTACTCAGTGCCAAATCTATTGCCAAAGTTGAACCGAGAGTAATTATTGCACCGGGATTTTCCGATCAGGCAGCTATTGCTGCAGCTCTGGTTAGTGCCGCTGAGCGCTTGCATGCGGTTACAATTCTGGACGGCCCGAATACTAATGACGCCGAAGCAATCAGTTTCAGAGAAAACATTAATAGCCGTAGAGCTTATATCATTGATCCACAAGTTAAAATCTGGGATACCGAAGTCGATGCTGAAGTTAATGACCCAGCAAGTTCGCGTGTCGCTGGCATGATTGCCAAAAGTGATAATGAACGTGGTTTTTGGTGGAGTCCATCTAACCAGCCTATTTATGGTATTACTGGGACTGTTCGACCAGTCGATTTTAAACTTGGCGATACTAACTGCCGGGCTAACCACCTGAATGAAAATGAAGTAACTACTATTATTCAGGAAGATGGTTACCGTCTCTGGGGAAATCGTACTTGCAGTATCGACCCAAAATGGGCGTTCCTTAATGTAGTGAGAACTGCCGATTTGATTCAGGATAGTTTGCAACGAGCCCACCTCTGGGCAGTCGATCGCAATATCACTAAAACTTACATTGAAGATGTAACTGCAGGTGTAAATGCTTATCTGCGGCACCTCACTCAGATTGGCGCGATACTTGGTGGTGAATGCTGGGCTGACCCGGAACTAAATACTCCGACGCAGCTGCAGGCTGGAAAAGTTTATTTTGATTTTGACTTTACCCCGCCAGCCCCGGCAGAACATATCACCTTCCGCAGTCACCTCGTTAACAGTTACTTTGAACAGATTTTTAAATAAGGAGTATTTGATATGTTGGACAACATTCTGACAAACTGCAA
>JAAEMP010000352.1 GCA_024225445.1 Hyphomicrobiales bacterium
AATTGGCGTGATGCCTCTTAGAATCCACCTGGTTAAATTGGTGTTGTGAATCACCCCGGGTATTCCGGAGGGTGCTTAGTTTGAGTCATGCCACCATGGCAGGCTCTTCTATTTGCTCATAATAACGCTTTTCAAGTTCAACTGGGGGAATATCACCTATTGATTCCAGCAGCCTCTGATTGTTGAACCAGTCTACCCACTACAGCGTGGCATATTCAACATCATCAACTGACTTCCACGGCCCACGTTGAGGATTGCGGATGATCTCGGTTTTAAACAGTCCATTAATTGTCTCAGCCAAAGCATTGTCGTATGAATCGCCAACACTGCCAACGGATGATTCAATACCAGCTTCGGTTAATCGCTCCGTATAGCGAATCGACAGATATTGGCTGCCACGGTCGCTATGATGAATCAGGTTTCTGGTCTCTTTCCTGGCCCAGATCGCCTGTTCAAGTGCATCCAGCACCAGATCTGTCCGCATCGTCCGGCTAACACGCCAGCCAACGATATAGCGTGAAAAAACATCAATTACGAAAGCCACGTAAACAAAACCGGACCAGGTAGCAACAAAGGTAATATCCGCCACCCAGAGCTGATTTGGCCTGTCAGCTTCAAATTGACG
>JAAEMP010000353.1 GCA_024225445.1 Hyphomicrobiales bacterium
CCGGTCGCTTTTCGCTCCTGAGTGCATGATCATTTTAAAGGTGTTGTGCTGTAGTTTGATTTTTTTTGCTCACGGCTATTCGGGCTTGCGCCCGGCCTCCGCGAGGGCGGCGCATCAGCGCCGGTCGCTTTTCGCTCCTGTTGCATGATCATTTTAAAGGTGTTCTGCTGTAGTTTGTTTTTTTTGCTCACGGCTATTCGGGCTTGCGCCCGGCCTCCGCGAGGGCGGCGCATCAGCGCCCGTCGCTTTTCGCTCCTGAGTGCATGATCATTTTAGAGGTGTTCTGCTGTAGTTTGATTCAGTCTGTTTTTTTGCTCACGCTATTCGGGATTGCGCCCGGCCTCCGCGTGGGCGGCGCACAGGCGCCGGTCGCTTTTCGCTCCTGATTGCAGGATCATTTTAAAGGTGGTTTGCTGTAGTGGATTCCGTGCCTGACCATTCGACCTTCTCCAGGAACCGTCATGGTCGTTTTCGCGAAAGTGACTTGTTAGGCCATATCTTTGAGACAGTGGTTGCACGTTGCATTACTGAGGGCCTGGTCAGTGGTCAACGTCTGGGTGCCGATGGCATTACACCGATGGTCAATCACAATATCGGCGCGGATACACGCCTGGAAAACCGGTTGTTCGATTTCGAGATAATCGGTCATTTCCGGATGCCCGGCTGAGGGGTTATTGCCTGCCGCGGGTCGGGAGATATCCACGATTTCTCGTTACGGATACGAAACGAGTGTTTATCCACCGATGTGATGGACATGGAAGCCGCCTGCCCGACGGTGATGAATGCCATGGTCGATGCGCTTAACCGGGAGTATGGGATTAGCCACGCCGACACGCCTTTGACGCCGGGGGTTTTGTGGGGGGTGATTGGTTCGCGGCAGGTTGGGCAGGTGAATTTGGGGTGGGTTCGACCCAACAATTGCCGCTTTTTTCAGCTATAGCAGAACAACTTTAAGATGATTCAGGCTGTTTTTTTTGCTCACGGCTATTCGGGCTTGCGCCCGGCCTCCGCGAGGGCGGCGCACAGGCGCCGGTCGCTGTTCGCTCCTGATTGCAGGATCATTTTGAAGGTGTGCTGCTATAGTTTGTTTTTTTTGCTCACGGCTATTCGGGCTTGCGCCCGGCCTCCGCGA
>JAAEMP010000354.1 GCA_024225445.1 Hyphomicrobiales bacterium
GTTTAGTGGACAGGAAGATGGTAAGCCAACAAAATACTTAGTAGATGATTGTGATGATAGAGAAACAGCAATAGCAAAAATAGAAACTGAATACCCAAATTTCAAATGGGTAATGACAGAGACTTTTAATGCTTGCTAACGCATTGTGTATGGCATCGTTTTAATGTGCTATACACGTTGTTGTAAATCTTTTAAAAATACGAATAAAATGGAAAAATATTATTTTAAAACAACTGGATGGGATAACGGAACTTGTACCGAGAGATGTAAGGTAAAAGACAACGGTATTATGATTGGTAGTGTGAAATGCCAACAATGTGAATTTTGCGTAGAACACCAAAAGCCTTGCGAATTTACAGGGGATGTAGATTGGATAAAATGCAGTAAACTTGATGAAGCACATAAGTAGTGTTTTTAATTGTTTACAACGTTTTGTAATATGAAAAGTAACGGAAAAAAATAAAAAAATGAGAGATAAATTTAATGAATTATATAAAACAATGTTAGAGTTTGAACCATACGATTGGTTTTTAGTAGCTGTTGGTGTTATCATCCTAACAAATATACCTAGACTACTTTATTATATTAATACCTTTGTAAATAAACACTTTTTTGGTTTAGAAAGATGCAAATATATAAAAGGTTGGAAAAAAATAGAGAAGTAGTTATTTTTTATATTACTTGTTGTAAAATCGTTTTAATGTTTTACAATGTTAAAATGTATGAGTAGTTGCGTAAAGTTAACCTAAAAGATAGTAAATAATGACTAAAAAAGAAATAGATACCAAGTTTGAAATAGCTAAAATATTAGTTAAGCATTTAGAGTGTGATACAAGTAAAGTGTTAAGCCCTCTGTATGATTACCTACAAGAGCAATTACTTATACATAGTGTTAGCCAACAACGTGAACTGTTAGGTTGTAATCACGACAAAATAAGAGTAGATGGTAAAGACATTGGTACTTGTGTAAAGTGTGATGTAAAAATGGAAAAAGCTTGGCAACCTAATTATGGCTAA
>JAAEMP010000355.1 GCA_024225445.1 Hyphomicrobiales bacterium
ATGCAGTTCAGTTCTCAAAGCAAGCTGGAGCAACGGTTGTCGCAGCGACCGGATCAAGCGATAAAATCGATGAACTAAAACAACTCGGTGCTGATTTTGTTGTCAATTACAAAGATGAAGATCGCATCCAGCAGGTTATGTCGTTTACTCAAGGCAAGGGGGTTGAACGCATTGTTGAATGCTCATTTGGTGCAAATATCGACTTTGATGCTGCTGTTCTTGCCGCGCATGGGGTGATTGCCGCATTTGGTTTTGATGATGTTGGATCGAGAGCCATGCCCCATTTGCCCCTCATGCTTGAAAACGCTGTACTTCGTTATATTGCCATCTTCTTTTTGCGTGACGAGATCAAGGAAATTACATTTGATCATATCAATCATCTGGTTTCCACAGGCAATATCCAGCACCGTATCGGGCAGGTTTTTGCTTTCGCTGAACTCTCAAGTGCTCATGTGGCTATCGAAACTAGAAAAGTTCATGGTGCCGGATTAGTAAAAATTGAAGGATCTTGAACTGAAGAAAAACGTCGCCATCATCAATGGACTTCAGAAATAGGAAATTTCGCCGGGCCGCCTAGATCGAACCCTGGTTGAAAATGCGAACGAAATATTGGGCAACAAAGGCTGCAATATCCGCAACACGTCTGTTGAAAACGATTGGGATGTCGAGAACGAGATTGCCAGCATGATCTGAGCTGACGCCGTTTTGTTTCAGTTTCCCGTCTATTGGTTTGGTCCATCAAATGCTTCCGTGTATAGAAGACACGGTCTAGTTCTTGTTCCTATTCGAGGGATTTTAGCTGACAAAATCACCACGATGCTCA
>JAAEMP010000356.1 GCA_024225445.1 Hyphomicrobiales bacterium
CCACCTGAAAGGCCGGTTTTGGAGCTCGCTGGACTGCGTTATGTTTCGCTTGTGGTCACCCAGACCACGGCGCAAAACCTGCCTTGCCAGCAAACGCCAAAAACCGGTCAAACGATTCAATATAAACATGAAAGCCTCTAGTGGGAGCGACGGTTTCGGGTGTTGCGAGTCGTTACCGCTTACAGTGAACCAAAGTCCTGACCAAAGCGCGACAGGTCCAGCTAACAAAAAAATGATGCCCTCACCGGTTTCACAATGCCGGAGAGGGCGGATTGATGAGTTTGTATACTACGTTTTCAGTTTTTCAGCGCACCGGGTTGCTTGCTGGTATTCGCGCCACACGATATTTTCAACGGAACCCATGGGGTGGAGAACGGTGAGCCGTTGGCGCTGATCTTGTACTTGCGGTTCACCGATTTGTTGAAGGTATAAGTTTTTGCCCAGCGTTTGGAAAAGCCACCACTGACTTTTGCGGTGGTCAGCGACACATTTTGGGTGCCGCCATCGCCACGCGTTAAACGTAATTTGATTTTGCCAGGCAAGTTTGTCCATAGTTCAGTAATCAGCTTTACCTGTTTGCCACAACGCGGTTTTGCGGGAATTGTGTAGAGTTTCAGGCTGGTCATTTTCACTTTGAAAGATGAAGTATCTGCTGCCGATTTCGAGTTGCATACAATTATCGCCGGCATATCGGCATCACGATGAACCCGTATGTTGTTTCCCTTCTTGCGGTACTCAACCGTCATCTGTATTGGAATAGTCGTATTGATCAGTTTAGCTTTTGAACCATTGTGGGTAGCACATAGTTCAGCACCCAGTTTTTCCATCACTGCAAGTTTGTTTTTTGTCAGTGGCAGGTTAACATTGCCAAAAGCTTTCCGTTGCATGTCCTGCGGTCCACCCCACGAACGGAGCCTGAAATAGCCACTTCTGCCATAAAGGATATGTTTGATTTCGACATCTACATAATGAAGGTTGGCAGACCCGGAAACTTCAGCATGGTATCGGATGGGTACGCCATGGGTTTTTGAACGAAGGCTGTATTTGCCGTTTGAGAAGTCCATCTGCAGCATTGCCGGTTCGCCGAACTGGCTTAGACCGGATTTGAAGTCGAATTTGTTTTTTGCCTGGGCGCTGCCGGTGATGGCAACAACAGCCAATGCGGCGGCGAGAGTGTTGGTGATAAGGCGGGGCATCATTTATTCTCCTGAATTCGGATTGTGGCGCCCCATCCGGAAATAGTAATCTTTTGGGCCTGATAATGTGCTGAACAACACATTCAGCTTCGGTTCAGGCAATTTCGGTTCGGACTGACAAAATTCTTTTAGGGCTGGTTGTGGCATTAATCTGATAATTTCAGCGTTTGCTTTGTTGACATCCAATACAAACAGTTGAATTTGGTGGATTTGGCACAAATCGACTGAGGCTGGCAGGTCGCAAGCTGAACAGTTGACAAAATCGGAAACGGTAAAAGGTCCGC
>JAAEMP010000357.1 GCA_024225445.1 Hyphomicrobiales bacterium
CCACCTGAAAGGCCGGTTTTGGAGCTCGCTGGACTGCGTTATGTTTCGCTTGTGGTCACCCAGACCACGGCGCAAAACCTGCCTTGCCAGCAAACGCCAAAAACCGGTCAAACGATTCAATATAAACATGAAAGCCTCTAGCCACCAGAATTAAAATGCACCAACGTCTCTGATTCTCCCGATCGATACGTCGGATTTCGCGCGAATAACCGGACCAGTCCCCAGATGCCAAAAAGAACCGATATATCCTCAATCCTGATCATCGGAGCGGGGCCAATTGTTATTGGTCAGGCCTGCGAATTTGATTACTCGGGAACACAGGCCTGCAAGGCATTGAGAGACGAAGGCTATCGAATCATTTTGGTCAACTCCAATCCGGCAACCATCATGACCGATCCGGATATGGCAGATGCCACTTATGTTGAGCCGATCACACCTGAAATTGTCGCCAAAATCATTGAAAAAGAACGACCTGATGCCCTGCTCCCAACCATGGGCGGACAAACCGCCCTTAACTGCGCTTTGTCGCTGAAGAAACTGGGAACCCTGGACAAATTCGGCGTGGAAATGATTGGTGCTGATGCCACCGCGATTGACAAGGCCGAAGACCGTGATTTGTTTCGCACAGCAATGCACAATATTGGCCTTGCCACCCCCCGTTCGGAATTCGTCAACACTTCGGATCTGAAAAAACGCTTTCTTGATGAATACAAAAGCAACCGTTCACAGTTGAAGGGAGAAACCGCCCTCGTCAACTTTGAAGTTGAATGGGAAAAAGGCGAAATCAGTCGCCGGGAAGAACACCGCCTCGTAGCCCAGCTTCAAGCCTTGAAAGCCAGTCAGATTACTGGATTACCGGCAATCGTGCGCCCTTCATTTACTATGGGTGGGCAAGGAGGCGGTATCGCCTACACGCTGGAGGAATTATACGAACTCGTATTGGGGGGAGTGGAAGCCTCCCCAACCAATGAAGTACTGGTCGAGGAAAGCGTGCTGGGCTGGAAAGAGTTTGAAATGGAAGTTGTTCGCGATAAGGCGGACAACTGCATAATTATCTGCTCCATCGAAAATGTCGATCCAATGGGAGTTCATACAGGCGATTCAATAACTGTTGCTCCTGCTCTGACCTTGAGCGACAAAGAATATCAGATGATGCGTGATGCCTCGATTGCTGTCCTGCGAGAAATCGGCGTTGAAACCGGAGGTTCCAATGTACAATTTGCAGTCAATCCACAAGATGGACGCCTCGTCGTCATCGAAATGAACCCCCGTGTGTCTCGTTCATCAGCATTGGCTTCAAAAGCAACGGGTTTCCCAATCGCCAAGGTCGCGGCACGTCTGGCGGTTGGTTACACGCTGGATGAATTGGAAAACGATATTACCGGTGGTGCAACACCGGCATCATTTGAACCATCAATCGATTATGTGGTCACCAAGATTCCGCGTTTTGCCTTCGAAAAATTTGCCGAAACTTCTGACATACTGACTACATCTATGAAATCTGTCGGTGAGGTCATGGCGATTGGCCGGACATTCGCCGAGAGTCTGCAAAAAGCACTTCGTGGTCTGGAAACCGGATTGAGCGGTCTGGATGAGGTTGAAATAGAAGGGCTGGGTGCAGGCGATGACAAAAATGCCATTCGCGCAGCACTGAGCACACCGCGCCCCGATCGACTTTTGAAAGTCGCCCAGGCCATGCGGGTTGGCGCCAATCTCGAAGAAATCCACAAATTGTGCAGAATTGATCCGTGGTTTCTTGACCAGATTGCAGAAATCATCAAGGTTGAAGACCGCGTTAAATTCCACGGACTGCCTTCTGATGCTCAAAATTTGGCAATGCTCAAATCCATGGGTTTTTCGGACAAACGCCTTGCAGATTTGGCAAATACCACAACAAAAAATGTTGCCAAACTTCGAAGCAAACTCAATATTCATCCCGTGTATAAGCGCATTGACACCTGTGCCGCGGAATTTGCTTCACCAACCGCCTATATGTACTCCACCTATGAAATTCCCTTTGCCGGAGAAAGCGTTAGTGAGGCCGCTCCGTCTGACCGCAGGAAAGTCATGATACTGGGCGGTGGCCCAAACCGTATCGGTCAGGGCATTGAATTTGATTATTGCTGCTGCCATGCCGCTTTCGCCCTGGCTGACGCCGGACTCGAATCTATCATGGTCAATTGCAACCCTGAGACCGTCTCAACCGACTACGACACTTCCGATCGTCTGTATTTTGAACCACTGACATTTGAAGATGTCATGGAGGTTATTCGTGTCGAACAATCACGCGGGCAATTTCTAGGAATCATTGTTCAGTTCGGAGGTCAGACACCTCTCAATCTGGCAAATGCCCTGGAAGACGCAGGCGTACCGATTTTGGGCACCTCTCCCGACGCAATTGATCTGGCTGAAGACCGTGACCGTTTTCAGAAACTGCTTCATGACCTTGATTTGAAACAACCTGAAAACGGCATTGCAAGATCGGTCGATGAAGCCAGAAAAATCGTCGGAGAAATAGGATATCCGGTTGTTATCCGCCCTTCGTATGTTTTGGGTGGCAGGGCAATGGAAATTGTACGCGATGATCGCCAGTTTGAGAGATATATCAATGAAGCGGTAATTGTCTCCGGTGATACACCGGTACTGATTGATACTTACCTGACCAACGCAATTGAGGTGGATGTTGATTGTATCTGTGATGGCAGTGAAGTTTTTATCTGCGCCATCATGGAACACATTGAGGAAGCCGGTATTCATTCAGGCGATTCAGCCTGTTCACTGCCCAGCCATTCCCTTGCCGATTATATTCTTGATGAACTGGAACGCCAATCGCGGGAGATGGCCCTGGCACTTGATGTTGGTGGATTGATGAATGTTCAATACGCCATCAAGAATGATGTAATTTATGTTCTTGAAGTTAATCCGCGTGCTTCACGTACAGTACCATTCGTTGCAAAAACCATTGGTGCACCTGTCGCCAAAATAGCGACACGCGTAATGACCGGCAGCAAGCTTTCAGATACATTCGACACTTATGGCGCGGAGCCCCAATCGCGCAGTCTCGCCCATGTTGCCGTCAAAGAAGCTGTATTTCCGTTTGCGCGTTTTCCCGGAGTTGATACATTGCTCGGTCCGGAAATGAGATCAACCGGAGAAGTAATGGGCATTGATATGGAATTTGCAACTGCCTATGCAAAAGCTCAACTTGGTGCCTCCAACAGGCTTCCCCAAAAGGGTAATTTGTTTGTCTCCGTGCGTGATAGCGACAAGAAACCGATCTTGCCAATCATAGAGATCATGGCAGCACAGGGATTTAAGGTGATTGCAACAGGTGGCACCCAGCGTTATCTGAGCGACAATGGAATTGAATGCGAACGCATCAACAAAGTTCTCGAAGGTCGCCCGCATATACAGGATGCAATTCAGAATTCCCAGGTCCAGTTGGTAATTAACACCACAAAAGGTTCAAGGGCACGTTCGGATTCCCGCTCCATACGTCAAGCTGCCCTGATGAACAGAGTTCCGTATGTAACAACCCTGGCCGGCGCAATGGCGACAGCACAGGCTATTGCAGCTTTGAACAAAGACACGCCGGTCGTACGCCCTTTGCAGGAATATTTCAACTGATTGGACCGGTACCAATTTCTCTCATGCATTCAACTCACCCTTGACCTTTGCATCAGTTGGCATTATTTGACTGCTGCCTGTTGTCGCGCGGGAAACAATTCGACAGACACCCTGGCCAAATGGGTGAATTGTGCACCCTGCAGGACACACGCAACATACAGAAGAGCCTGGATTGGTTTGCGGAACGAAGAAAGCAATTCCGCAGCCGGTAATTTTTGTGCTTTCATGCCCGCCAACCCGGGCCTGCGAAAAGGAAAACAGATGGACAAGGTTCCAATGACCGCGAACGGTTTCAGTCAACTTGAAGTGGAATTGAAACAACGTCAAAGCGAAAACCGTCCGGCAATCGTTCAGGCAATTGCAGAAGCACGCGCTCACGGTGATTTGTCGGAAAATGCTGAGTACCACGCGGCAAAAGAACAACAAAGCCTGAATGAAGGTCGCATTTCGGAACTTGAAGGTTTGATAGCGCTGGCAGAAATCATTGATATCACCAGACTTACCGGTGATACAGTTAAATTCGGCGCGACAATCAATCTGGTTGACGAAGATACTGATGAAGAAAAAACCTACCAGATAGTCGGTGATCAGGAAGCCGATGTAAAAGAGGGAAGAATTTCTATTTCCTCCCCAATCGCCCGTGCACTCATCGGCAAATCTGAAGGTGACTCGATCGAAGTTACCGCCCCTGGTGGCGCTAAAGCCTATGAAATTTTGTCAGTTAAATTTGTCTGAATAATTACAATTTTCGCCCTCGGCCTGAACTCTGTTTTAAAGTTCAATATTTCGGTTTCTGAAAATAGGCACCGGCAAATCAATTCACGGTTAATCGGTCAATATGCCAGTGACCAGATATGAATGAAAATTACCCGACGAACTGAAGCTTGAACAATTGCGCATAAATTTTGTCGTCATCAATCAATTTTGAATGACTGCCCTGTTCAACGATTGAGCCATTTGCAACCACATAAATCCGGTCACATTTCTGTACGGTCGATAATCGGTGCGCAATAATAAATGTAGTTTTTCCTTCCACAAGTTCATCCAGGGCGGTCTGAATGGCCCGTTCAGATTCTGTATCCAGCGAAGAAGTTGCCTCATCAAGCAAGACAATTGGCGCATCTTTCAAAAATGCGCGGGCAATGGCAATACGCTGTCGCTGTCCGCCCGATAACTGGGTGCCATTTTCCCCGACATAGGTATTATAGCCGTCCGCCATCCTGTTGATAAACTCATCGGCGCTGGCAAGTTTGGCTGCTTTGACAATTTCTTCTTTGGTTGCATTCAGTTTTCCAAATCCAATATTTTCAGATACAGTACCAGAATAAATGAAGGCTTCCTGTCCTACATACGAGATTAGTGCGCGAACACTTTCCGGTGTTGCGTTAAACACCTCCTGCCCATCAATCTTGATAGAACCTGAACTTGGTTTATAGAGCGCCAGTATCAGCTTGAATATTGTTGATTTGCCGCTGCCTGAAGGGCCAACCAGTCCAATTTTTTCTCCAGCTTTGCCCGATAACGTCACATTACGCAACACCGGTAACTGCGAACCATAGCCGAAATTAACATCTTCTATTTCCACGTTGCCATTGGGTGCATTGATCGGTGCATTGCCGCTAAACTGAAGTGATTCCGGTTGTTGACCATCGATCAGATCATACATATATCGCGCATCCACGAAGAATTTTTCAAGTGTTACCCGAAGTTTTGCTAATTTTTTCGCCGGAGCATAGGCCAACAAAAATGCTGTAATAAACGACATCAACTTACCGGGATAATCAGGGTCCAGTCCTTCAGTTCCAAATTCAATAATCCACCAGCCAGAGTAAATCACCAGGGATCCCAATGCTATACCACCCAGTGTTTCCATAATAGGGGAAGTGCGTGCGGTCAGTTTTGCGATACGGTCGTTGCGAATTTTCAACCCATCAACAACAGTACTCATCCGTTTGCTCATCTCTTGTTCAAGAGAATATGTCTTGATCATCGTGATTCCGGATATGGTTTCCTTCAACAAGGACTGTGATGCCGCAATATCAAGCAATCTTTTTTTGGCGTGCATACGGGTTTTCCTGATGATACTGCGAATAAACATTACCGAAAGGGGCCCGATGGCCAATACACTTAAAGAAATCATCGGTTCTTGAACAATCATCACAAGTGCAAGAAAAAACAGGGTGAGCACATCACGACACACACTCATAATCAATGTTTCAATT
Organism: Hyphomicrobiales bacterium; assembly: GCA_024225445.1. GTDB lineage: Bacteria > Pseudomonadota > Alphaproteobacteria > Rhizobiales > Rhizobiaceae > JAAEMP01. Next base: position 5,850 of record JAAEMP010000357.1, read on the forward strand.
ATATTTCGGGTAGCCTGCACACCCATATTGGCTCTGGTGAAAATTTCTCCCAGTGACGTACCGTCAAAATATTCAACTTTCAGGTTCAAAAGATGGTTAAATACCCTTTTCTGAACTGAAGCTGCAAGTGAATTTCCCACTACCGCCAGAGTTACAGTATGACCATAGGTTGCAAAGCCCTTGATCATAAAAATTGCGATTACAGCCAATCCAACATATAATATGTAATCGAAATTATTTGCCTGAAGAATGGAATTGATAACTTCGCGCATCATCCAGGCACTACCGCCGGTGGCGGCAGATGCAATAATCATCAGGACAATTGCGAGGAAATATCGGTTACGGTATTGGGCAAAGTTATCTGCAAAAACCCGTGCAACGATCTGATATTGTTCACTGTTGCGAAAGTTCTTTAAAAAACTGTAATGTTTTTGGGGGACGCTATTGGACATCAATCGCCTTGATAGTATTAATACGGGCAGATTTCTGATCCCGCATAAATCTTTCCTCATGCGGTACCCTATATGCTCAAAGGCGTCAACCGGAAGGGCCGGTGGCCGAGGCAAATATGATATCACCAATGGTATTTGGGCAGTGGTATTTTGGCAGTTAAATATCTGATCAGTCGCTGTCAGAATACTGATTGCAGTTTGATGCGTCAGAAAATGCTGGGCTATATTGATTTATTTGAATTGTCTCCAATTTAGGAAATATCCAAACGCTTTATGGGAACAGA
>JAAEMP010000358.1 GCA_024225445.1 Hyphomicrobiales bacterium
CATTGACACCTGACCAAATGCATCAAACAACCCAACGCTGACACCTCAATAACCCCATCGTCAATGTAATTCAAAAAACCAAATGCGATCATTGACAACTTTATCATCGTGATAAAAATAGTGATGGTGATTATTCCAGATGAATTTCCGTCTTTTCTGCATGGCTACGAAACCAGCCGGGAAAGAATTGGGCGTTCTGGCAACAGTGTGTTTCTTCTTGATGCTCCTGAAAGACAGCCATTGGTAGTCAAGATTTTTGAACCATCCAAAAGTGTTGCCGCCAAGCGCGAACATGCCCGCCTCAGCTGGCTTGGCCATGCTGGCATTCCTGTGCCGCAGCCCTTGAGTATCAGACATACGAAAGATGCCTGCTGGCTGATCATGGAGCGCCTGCCTGGATGTAATGCTGTCGGGTCACAGGATAAACCAGAAACCAAAATAGGGGTGATGGCCAATGCACTCTCGAGGTTACATGCGCTGGGCGTTGCGACCTGTCCCTACAACGAAATGCTTTCTGTAAAGATTGCGCGTGCGCAAGACAATATTAGAAACGGTTTGGTCGATGAGCGGGATTTTGATGATGATCACCGTCATATGAATGCCCCGCAACTTTTAGCGCAACTGATAAAGACCGTTCCCACCTCCGAGGATATTGTAGTGGTTCACGGAGACGCAAGCCTACCAAATTTTATTCTCAGAGGAGGACAATTAAGCGGCATTGTCGACTGTGGGAATGTTGGTCTTTCTGATCGATATCAAGATTTGGCGATCTGCTCCCGTAGCATTCGATATAACCTTGGCGAAGAGTGGGTTGACCCTTTTCTTGATGCATATGGCGTAAAACACCCAGACTATCAACGCATGCGCTTCTATCGAATGCTGGATGAGTTTTTCTAGACCTTTTCATGATTACATTGAGCCGTTTGATGGAGCCAGATCAGCCCGGTTTGCAAGACACGGCACGCGGCGCGATCTGGGTGATCGGCACCAGCAACCGAAATCAATGCAATTTACAAACAACGACGATATCGCAATCCCATGGCCCGAATTACCCGTCATGTTGCATCTAATCTGCCTCACCACGTCACCCAACGCGGCAACCGTGAGCCCAAATCCCAAAAATCAGGTAATTTCGTCACCGTAATGCCACTTACTCTTTCGGCGGGTATGGGCTATGCAGAGGAGATAACAGTTGATGAAAATACAATTGATATGATCACCAAAATCAAGGCCATCAGGAATTCTTGAACAGACTTTAAGAGCACAGGCATGACAAAACGTGTTTTGATTATCGGCGGGTATGGAAGTTTTGGTAGTTTCATTACAAAGAAGCTGGCACTGGAAAATGATATCCAGGTTGTCATTGCGGGGCGTTCTCTGGATAAGGCACAGGCATTGGCAGGCATCTTGAAAGCTGTTCATGCCCCGCAAGCAGTGCGCCTTGACATTCATCACGGTCTTGTCGATGCGTTGACCCAAATCAGACCTGATATACTCATCCACACATCAGGGCCTTTTCAGGCGCAGGGTTACGATGTTGCGAAGGCGTGCATTGTGCTGGGATGTCATTATATTGATCTGGCTGACGGGCGTGAGTTTGTTGATGGCATTACCGCACTTGATAACCTGGCCAAGGAAAAAGATGTACTTGTCGTTAGTGGTGCCAGTTCTCTGCCCTGTTTAACTTCTGCGCTGGTTGATGATTACAGGTCAGAATTTGAAACGCTGGAAAACCTTGATTACGGAATAACAACTGCCCAGAAAACAGCGCGAGGGCTTGCGACAACGGCAGCCATACTCAGCTATACAGGCAAGATAATCCCGACGCTCATTGATGGGAAAATGACAAATATATATGGTTGGCAAAGCTTGCA
>JAAEMP010000359.1 GCA_024225445.1 Hyphomicrobiales bacterium
CAAAACTGTTTATGGTTGCTGGTGAATTATTGGTACGGTCGTCAACCTTGATACCGGTGGTACCGGTCACTGCCCCGGAATGGGTGATCGTTATAGTGCCGGTGCCTTTGTTGCGGGCAACAATGCCGCTATCTCCGCCGCTATCTCCGCCGGTAACCGCACCGGTCGAGGTGATGGATAATGCTCCGGTGCTGGCAGTGTTATAAATGATGGCATTAATGCCGTTATACGCAGTTCCCTTAACCGCACCGGTCGAGGTGATGGATAATGCTCCGGTGCCATTGTTGTGGGCAATGATGCCGCTTGCAGAATTGCCCTCGGTGGAGATATCGCCGGTGCTGGTTATGGACACATCGCCATTGTAAACATAGCCATGAATGCCATGTGCATTAGTGCCCTCGGTGGAGATGTTGCCGGTGCTGGTTATGGTCACATCGCCATTGCCACCAACTAAGCCCCAAATGCCATTTGCACCAGTGCCCTCGGTGGAGATATCGCCGGTGCTGGTTATGGTCACATCGCCATTGCCATCAACAAAGCCAAAAATGCCATGTGCATTAGTGCCCTCGTTGGAGATATCGCCGGTGCTGGTTATGGTCACATCGCCATTGTCATCAATAAAGCTCCAAATGCCCTTTGCAGAATCGCCCTCGGTGGAGATATCGCCGGTGCTGGTTATGGTCACATCGCCATTGCCATCAACAAAGCCAAAAATGCCC
>JAAEMP010000360.1 GCA_024225445.1 Hyphomicrobiales bacterium
TGGGTGGAGCAATGGCACATCAGTTATCCTGCGGCTTTGTCCCGATCCGCAAAAAAGGAAAACTTCCCCGCGAAACGGTTCGCATAGCCTATTCACTTGAATACGGCATCGATGAAATGGAATTGCACAAGGATGCAATTAAACCTGGTGAATCGGTTATTCTGGTTGATGATCTCATCGCAACGGGTGGCACTGCAGAAGCAGCAGTCAAATTGTTGAAACAATTGGGTGCGAATATTGTTGGTGCCTGTTTTGTTATCGACCTGCCGGATCTGGGCGGTCGCAAGAAAATTGAAGCACTGGATGTACCCGTTCGCACACTGATCGAATATGAAGGTGAATAAAATCGAGTCATTCAAGGCCTATTTGATTTCAGCAGCAGCCCATGCCCGATCTTGTATTATACCAGCCTGATATTCCGGGAAATACCGGCACATTGATGCGCCTTGCCGCCTGCCTGGATTTTCACATCCATATCATTCAACCTGCCGGATTTCGCCTGGATGACACAAACCTGAAGCGCGCTGGCATGGACTATCTGGAACTGGCAAGACTGGTTCGTCATTCCCACTGGCAGAATTTTGAAGCGTGGCGAAACGGGGAGAGCCGCCGCTTGCTGCTGTTAACCACCTCGGGAAGCGAAAGTCATCTTGAAATCAAATACCGGCAGAACGATCTGATCATGCTTGGCCGCGAATCATCCGGTGTCCCCGATTTTGTCCACAACGCTGCCAACCATTCGATCCTCATTCCGATGCACAAGCAGGCCCGCTCTATCAACATCGCCCTGAGCGGCGCAATGGTAATGGGTGAAGCGCTTCGTCAAACGGACAAATTTCCGTAATAGTATCCCATTTCCTTAGACCAGTCACAATTCACCCATGTGCTTGGCTCAGATGCTTCGTAAAACATGGGTAAAAACCACAAACAGAGATACAAAATATGTCACAACCCAAGAGTCGCTTCGCTCCCCAAATGCCGGTGGGTATTCCTGATAATATGGAAGAAAAAAAGCGACAGGCGGAAAACTGGTTTGCAAAAATTCGCGACGACATTTGTACCTGCCTTGAAAAACTGGAAGATGAACTGACTGGTCCCTTGAGCAATCGGCAGCCTGGCCGCTTCCAGCGTACCAGCTGGCAGCGTGATGAAGGCCGCGGCGGTGGCGGCATCATGTCGATGATGCAGGGTCGCGTATTCGAAAAAGTCGGCATACACACTTCCACCGTCTATGGTGAATTCTCCAGGGAATTCCGCTCGCAAATTCCCGGTGCCAATGAGGATCCGCGTTTCTGGGCATCGGGCGTATCGCTGATAGCGCACCCGCAAAACCCTAACGTCCCTACGGTACATATGAATACCAGACTGGTGGTCACCACCAACCAGTGGTTTGGCGGCGGGGCAGATTTAACCCCTGTTCTGAATACCAGGCGCACGCAGGAAGATGAGGACACTATGGTATTCCACAAGGCGCTGGAATTTACCTGTGCCCGCCACGCCAAAGTTGCCGATTACCCGCGTTTCAAATCCTGGTGCGATGATTATTTCTACCTAAAACACAGGGATGAGCCGCGTGGTGTCGGTGGTATATTTTATGACTGGTTGCATTCAGCACCCGAAGCAGGAGGATTTGAAGCCGATTTTGCTTTTACCCGTGATGTTGCACGTGCCTTCAATGTCGCCTATCCGGCCATTGTTCGCAAAAACTTCAACAGTTCATGGACCCAGATGCAGCGCAATGAGCAACAGATACGCCGCGGAAGATATGTCGAATTCAATCTGCTTTATGACCGGGGAACAATTTTCGGCCTGAAAACCGGCGGCAACGTAGATTCAATCCTCTCCTCCATGCCTCCCTCGGTCAAATGGCCGTAGTAAACGCACCCGCAGCAGTTACTCAGTAAGACAATGCGGGGAGAATGCAGTCATTCGATGCGCATTGCACCAACGGCAACTGTGCGGACAAAACACCGTTTTTGAATTAGCCACTGTCCTGCCTGCGATACGGTTATCATCGTCACATTGTGCCACAAGCAGTCGTTATGATACCCAACAGCTTCTGAAATTCACCCCCCAGAATTTCACTAATCGCGCTATCAACATGAAAGCCTCTAGGCCGCCATTGCAGGGAACACATGGCCAGCGGATAATTTGAAATTGAAAGAGAAA
>JAAEMP010000361.1 GCA_024225445.1 Hyphomicrobiales bacterium
GAAAGCAATGATATCGTATCAAATTGTGATTTAATCGGGCCAATCGCGGTTTCTTTTGTGGTCGGTGTTGCCAAATTGACACACATTGACATACACTGAATGAGGCTATGAAGCAGAAAACGGCCCTGCGATTATCACCCTTTTGACCCGGAACCGCCATTTCGAACAGACCGCTTCGAGATTAAAGCAGGCGTGGCTCCGACAGTCGGTCTGTTTACTCTAACTCGTTCAGCCCGCGCCTCAATGCCTCACCAAAACCGCTTGCTTCCATGTGCATCCGTAGACGCTGGTTATATCCGCCAGGTGTGTTCAGAGCCTCAATCAGAGCGGCACTCCCGGTTTCTAACAGGTTCGATGCAACGAGTGCCCTCAGAAAAGCCTCACCCTGTGCTTCATCTGACACTCGTTTTCCAAGCCATTCTGCGGCATCATTTACCATCCGTGCCACCGGCGAAAGCACGGCCTGCGCACACAAATATGCGGTCATCTCGTTGGTGTCCTTCAGGGGAAAAATGCTGTTTCGACTTCCAAATATCTCACGAACCAGTGCGAACTCGCCTTGCGTCATAATTGGGGTTCCGCCTTTCGAAATCCCCGGAAACGGCATCATGATCGCTACCGCCCGTGCCGGACGCACCATCGCGTCTGCCTCTTCGAGAGTGGCCGCCGCCATAAAAGTGATTAATCTTTGGTCATCACGAAATCTAAGCGCCCTTAGTACATCGGGAGCAACCTCGGCCATCAACCCCAAGAAAATTACGTCACTTGCATCCACAACGTCCTGATTGGCAGCGATGCTGACATTCTCATAGGCTTCAGCAAGCGCGTTCGCGTGACTTGCGCTTCTTTCTGAAACCGTGATCTGATGCCCGTCCCCTGCAATACCGTGGACCGCAGCGCTGGCAATCGTTCCACATCCAATTACCCCAATGCGCATGAGGCTGCTCCTTTTTGATTGTGCCCTGACCTGACGGGAGCCAAATCGGAAAACTGATCTCAATGATTTCTGCCCGAATAAGCCAGCATCCTCAATAACTATTTCTCAATCAGAAGTTCGATTTCTAGTTTGCCCCGTTGTTTTGATCAACGGTAACTTGGTCCCCACTGCTGTCATTCGATGTCAAGGTGATGACGGCAGCAGTTACCCGGAACGTACTCTTTACTGAATCGAAACCGGGCCCGAGGACCCGTTCTCTTCCATAGTCCAGAGTCTTGCCATTCACAAACAGAGGTGTTGGATGTTTGGTGCTAATCAACGCAGACATCCTGTAAATTGAGCCTTCCGTCTGGTGCTGCTTCAAAACCCCGAATCCGTTTTGAGACGCCGTAAATATCTTTGGGAACCCAAAGATAGATATAGGGCAAGTCTTGGTTAGCAAGCATTTCGGCCTGCCGATAGAGTTCCGCTCGGCGTGCAAAATTCTGCTCTCCGGCTGCCTTCTCCAGGAGTGCGTCAAGTTCTGTGTTGGAATAGTTCGAAAAATTGCCGCGTCCACCTGTTCGGTGGGTCGGATCAAAAATACCGACCGGATCAAGCGATGCGTTACCCCAGGACCCAAGCCACATCCGCCCATGCCACCTATTGTCAGATTTACGCCATCGCGCAGCCGTCTCCGTCGGGTCGCTAATCACCGTCTTGACGCTGATACCGATCTGGGCAAGTTGCAATGCAATGGCCTCGGCAATTTCAAAAAACTGCGGATTCACGTCCAGCTCCAAAGCAAAACCCTGTTGCAGCCCCGCTTCCGCCAGAAGCTTTCGAGCGCGCTCTGGATCATGACTACGCCTCTCCAGATCAGGGTTCTTGCCAAACGCAAATGGGCTCAAGATACCATCAATCAACGTTGCTTCACCACTTAGATGTCCGGCAATCAGTGCTTCGCGGTCCAGTGCAAGCGCCACCGCTTCCCGCACCAGCAGGTTGTCGAATGGCGGCACCGCATTGTTCACAATGATAAAGAATGAGCGTGTACCGTCGACTGATACAACGGAAGTCCGTGGATTTCGTTCAATCACGGGTACCGAGTGCGGCAAGATATCCACCACCAGATCGAAATCGCCTGCCAATAATCCGGCGACCCGTGACTCATTGCTTGGCACCACGTTGATTTCCAGGCGTTCGACACAAGACTTTCCTGTTGGCGCGACCTCTTTTGGCCCTCCGAAATAGTCGTCATACCGTTTGAAAACCAGGGCGACACCAGGATAGTGATTGGCCAGGCGAAATGGCCCTGAACCAATGAAATTGTGGCTCTCGCCACCCTCGGCACCTTGTTGTTCCGGACGTTCAATCACCTGCTGGAAAGGGATCATGACCGGAAAAACGGGCCAGGGCTCAGAAAGTTCAAACCGGATCGTTTTTCGGTTGACAGCATGCACCGATTTGAGTGGTCCAAGCAGGCTTGCCCGCGGACTGCGTCGCCCGAGAGGTCCCGGTTTAATCATGCGCTCAAACGAGAATACCACATCGTCGGCTTCCAACGGCCGGCCGCTTTGAAACATAATGCCGTCGCGCAGCTTAAATTCGTATACCGTCGGGTTGATCTGGGTCCAGGTTTCAGCAATATCGGGCACCAGGCGCATCAGTGGATCGTGCGTCAGAAGGCCATCGTAAAGATTGCGCAGGATGATTTCGGTCCAGCGGTCACGATGGTCCGCGGGATCCAGTGTTGCAATATCGACCGGGTAACCGACCCGCAACTCCTGCCCGTCAGCGGGATTTCCAATTGTTGGCAGAGCGACGGCCAGTACAAAAAAGAACGTGATTATTTTTGAATGTCGATCGCTCATTATTTGCTCGCCAGCCGGGTTACACCATCCCAATCAGCATCTGGGGGAAAGCTGATATATTTGTCAGAACGTTCGAGATATAACGCTGCTGGCCGATCGTCTGGAAAGCACAGCGCGATTGCCGTGAACGCTTCCATCGCGCGAGACCAATCACGCTCAGCAAATAAAGTCATTGCGTCCTGCCAGAGTTCGCTTAGCTTGCGTCGATCGTCATCGCCTGAGCCGATCGCCATCAGTTCGTAAATATCAATCGGTTGGTTTACACCCGCGGGTTGAACACGATCAATCAATCGCGTCAAGAACTGGCCATCAATCCGTGCGGCCACATCCTGGGAAATGAGTATTTCCGTACCATACATTTTATTCAGGGCTTCCAGGCGTGATGCCAGATTAATCGTTGCACCGACCGCCGTGAAATTAATTCGATCCGCGCCACCGATATTGCCGACAACCGCCTCGCCACAGTGCAGTCCGAACCGGGTATTGAATGGTGGCATGCCCTGCGACCGCCATTGTTCAGCGAGTTTCCGGCTTGCAGCCCGACAACCGAGTGTGGCGGCGCAAGCGTTGGCAACGTGTTGGCGATCTCGATGCGGCGCGTTCCAAAGTGCCATCACGGCATCGCCAATATATTTGTCGACAACGCCCGAATGCTTCGAGATGACAGTGCCCAAAGTCTCGAAATACGTTGAGGTGCGCTGCATTAAATCTTCTGGATCGGTGTCTTCAGCGATCCTCGTATAATCGGCGATATCGGAAAACAGTATGGTGATTTCACGGCGGTCGCCGCCTGGATCGCCGCCAGAACCAGAGGTAATGATTTCCTGGACCAGCGCTTTGGGGACGTAGCGAGTGAAAAGCCGAATCGCTTGCTTCATCGATGAAAAGGCGCGCGCCAAGTCGTGCACTTCGTGAAATAATGATTGTGCATTTATTGGTGAATCGAAGTCAAAGTGTCGGATTTTGTCGGCTTCGCCGGCTAATTCTGCCAGTCGGGCGGCTACTCGTTTGGCGATCAGGTAAATCAACGGCAAAGCAATTAACAATGCGGCCAATGACGTAACCACGTTCCGATGTTGCATACGGGTGATGTGCTCGGTGAAATCAGTCAAGGGTGCTGCAACCGCGACAAATTGCCCGAATCCAAATTGTGCTCCGATAGGCTCAACCCTTGCCAAATACGATTGGCCTTCAATGTCAAACCGCAACGCACCCGAGATGGCGGGAGTGGAGGGTTTGCCGAGGCGGATTACGTTCTCGATGATTGGATTGCCGGTTTGATTGATTTTGGGTAATTCGGAATCAGCACCGAACTCATTTGGGTCGGCCATCTGGGCCAGCAAGTTCGAACTTTGGACCAGGATTTTGTGTTTCGAATTGAAAACAAACGCTATGGCGTTCGGTGACACGGGTTGGGCGCCAAGCAAATCGGCTATATCGGATAATGTCAGGGCCACGGAAATGACGCCACCACCACCTATCAGACGCCGCGATGCGGTGATGCCCGGTTTCTGTAGTGCAGCGAAGACAAACGGGTTCGAGAAAACGGTTTCATCGGCGATCAGCGCGCTCTGATACCAAATACGCTCGCGGGGATCGTAGTTGGGGTTTTCTTCCGTTTTGGCATCCACGACCCGATGATCGCGGTCGAGAGAACGCACATATTGATGGCGGTTGCCGTAACGATCCTGACTGATCGTGCGAACAACGAAGTAAGCCCCATCAGGCGCGTCAAATGCTGCCGCAACGGCGTCATCGCGCGCTAACAACACCTGGATGAACGCCCCTGAACTGAATCCTGCTGCCACCGTGTAAACATGGGGGCGGGCTTCTAAAAATCTGATCATGGCCTTGAGCGCCGGGTACGCAAGACCATCATATTCAGGCTCGTTGGCGAGGCTAGGCATCGCAGACGCAGTATCCACCGTGGCCTTGACCGCACTGAGCAATCGGTTGACGCGTTCATCAGTCTTGGCGGAGACTTCCTTAAACAGCTGATCGGCGGTTCTTTCGGCTGCCGCTGAGGCCTCTTGATGATTGCTCCAGATGGTGACGGCGGTCAGCGCAGATACGATGACCACAAAGATCGTCGCGATGCCGATATGCAGACGAACCCGAATGACGTTGCCTCCACTATTTTCGATTGCAATTCGATGCCTTGCTGAGGTTAGCAAAATGCTAAGTTGTAATGACGCGATAGCGGTTGATTCATAGACCAGGGCTGGCTTGGAGTCGAGCAGAAGCCGTCTGGAAAAGAAGCTTTTGAGCCAACATAGCAATCATCAGAAATTTATATGAGCATGGATATTGGCAGCACATGTAGCACTTTAATATCATGTCGTCGCTATCATCCTGTTGTAATATACAACCACCGAGCAGCCTAGGAACTACAGAGGCAAGAATGTCGGCTATGTGTTCCAAATGTTGGGAGGCGTTATTCATGCTGACGAGTGCAAGATTTTGAGCGTCATTATCGACGTTATTTGAAATGGACTGCAAATTGTGGATGCTCCTACTCCAAAGCTCATTGATTCCTATTTATGCGTTTAGCGTCTTGCCCAATGAACCGGCTTGGTCCATCAATTGCTTGCGTACAAAGAAAACAGAGTGAAGCGATCTGGTCAGGTAATGAGCATCGACAAATATCCCACAGACCGGCATGGCTGGGCGGAATTTCTACGGCAACGCCAGGCCCGCCAACCCCTGAGAGGTCCGCAGCGGGTACCATGGGTGGTAGTGGGAGCCGGGGTAACCGGACTTGCCTGTGCCCGTCGTTTGGGCGAACTGCACCGCGATCAGGAAATACTGTTGTTGGAGGCGCGGCTGGTTGGACAGGGGTCATCCGGGCGCAATTCCGGATTTGCTGTAAGCGTCAGTCATTTCAGCGGTGGTTTCGCAGCTGACCAGAAAGATTTTTATCGCAGGATCAATCGTATCAACCAGGCCGGCCTGGACATGTTGCGTGAACAGGTCCTTGAGCACGCCATCGACTGTCAGTGGCACGAGGGTGGTTTTTATCATGTTGCCGCTGATCGCCTGTCAGTTGAGGAGTGCGACAATTTCCAGCGTTATCTGCAGGAACTGGAGATCGAGCATACATCGCTTGAGCGTGAGGCGATCAGCGAGCGCCTGGGAACCGATCACTATCGGGCCGGCATTCATGTGCCCAATGGTGTGTTGTTGCAACCGGCAGCCCTGGTTCGCGGGTTAGCCGACAGCATGCCAGCCAATATCAGGCTCTGCGAACAAAGCCCGGTGCTTGGGATCGAAAACAGCACGCCGCTTACGCTAAAGCTTGAAAACAGCGAGATAACAACCGACAAACTCATCCTGGCAACCAATTACGAGGCCTCAAAACTTGGTTTTCTGAACCGCTATCTGATCGGCAGCACTTTATCGGGCAGCTTTACGCGTGTTCTGAGTAAACGCGAACTTGCCAGTCTTGGAAGCCTGCGTGAATGGGGTGTGCTCTCCCTTCATGGTGGTGGCGCAACGGTGCGGTTGACGGCAGACCATCGGCTGTGTCTGCGCAACACTGCAGAATATCATGGTGGAGCGTTGTTGTCGGACAGGCAGTTAGCCCGCAGACAAGCCATCCATCGGGCAGGTTTTGAAAAACGTTTTCCGCAATTGGCATCGGTGCCATTCGAATATGCATGGTCGGGCGTCGAGGGTATCAGCCGAAACATGACCCATTTTTTTGGTCGCCAGCGTGACAATATATATTTTGCCGGCGGCTATAACGGCTCCGGCGTCAGCCGGGGAACGGCATTTGGTGCAGCCCTTGCCGATTATGCCAGCGGTAACCGGTCAGATATGGTTGATGATTGTCTGGCCTTCTCACCAGGTGCCTGGATACCGCCCAGACCTTTGCTTGATATCGGTGCTTATCTGACTGTTCGCTCGCGCTTTAAAGGTGTCGGGCTGGATCGTTAATAACGATTTATTCAATAGACAAACCCAGATACTGGGCCTGCAGGAAATAAAGAGAAATAACGGTCAGGAACTTTCAGGCTTTCTGCCTGAACCCGTTCAACTGCAATGCCAGCAATCGTTCACCTTCTTTGACAAGATCAAATTTTCGCTCATTCAGCGACCACCGCATGGCAAGCCCCTGAATAAGCGCCAGAACAAGAAAGGCGGCATCGTCCGGATCAAGCCGCCTGTCATATCTTTTTGCCTCGATCTCGCTTGCAATCATTTCAGACACAAACCGGTGAACACGTTGCATAAGGCCGGAAAAAAATGATCGAAGATATTCATTTTCGGCGTGAAGTTCTGTTGAAAACAGGATCGCCGGGATCGCCGGCGTCGTCTGTATGAAAGTCAAATGCCCTGTTACAAATGATCTCAACCTGTCGGCGGAACCCTGGTCCCCGTTTTCCATGGCCGTCCAGTTTTTTCGCAACAACTCACCAATGCGGTGCGCTACCGCCTCCCAGATATCAATTTTTTTCGGAAAATGACGAAATATCCCGGGCTGACTGATGCCGACAGCCAGCGCCAGTGCTTCTGTTGTCAACCGGTCTGGGCCGACTTCGCCGGCAAGTTTCATCGCACAATCAATTATTTCAGATTTGCGTTCCTCGGCACTTTTTCGGGTTTTCGTACTCATATTCCGGTTTTGGCTTTCTTCCATGCCGTATTCGCCAGCATTGAGATTGTTATCCACACCACGCTCCTGAATATCATAGCGAAGACTGTGCGCATTTCAAAAGCTCCGTCCTGCATGACATGAAAGCCCAATCCCGCAAAAACCAGCAACGTGGCTATTGCAATCATCACTGACAAATTCACCGCCCAGCGTCGCCATTGAAACAGACCAATGCCGGCAATGACATAGGCAAACCCGGCAAGGAAATTGAACCACACAACAAAAGGTACATAATTGCCGGCAGCCTGCGCTGCACTGCTTGAGAAAATTACCGACCCGCCGGAAAAGATGGTTAGCACGCCAAACAATACTGCAACTATGGCAGCTGCCAAAATGATATTTGGCCTTGATTGAACAGAATTTCCCATCATCCTAATTACCTTTGTTGTTCTCGATATCGAGGCGATAACCTGCATGGCAGGTTGTGCAGTTGTTCATCAACTCGCCAAGCGCGGTCAGGATCACTTTTGCATCGCCCATATCCTGCGCTTCAAGCGCAAGCGCGTCAAAAGCCTTGTGGGTTGCCATTCCCAGAGAGCGGAATTCTGAAGGCAGCTTGGTCATCAGTGCCACCGGCACTTGCCCGGCCGAAGCCATGCCCATTTTTGCGGCACTCTCAGCGATGACCTTCATGTCATTTTCGGCAATCCCGGTAGTAATGGTCTCGATACCTTCAAGAAATCCCCGCATCTCACTCAGTACCAAATCACGCTCGACAGCAGAAAGAACAATAGTTGTGCGCCCGTCGTCGCTTTTGGCCAACTTGCCCGGGATGACAAAAACATATGCCATGCTGACAACCGCCACGATCAGCAGGGCGCTCAGACCCCAGCAAAATTTGCATGTCTGTTTCATTATCTTCTCCATTTGCACTAATTTTAGTTAGTAAGTAATCACTAACTAAAATTAATGCAAGCGGTTAGTGAGTAAACTGCCTGCATTGCCAAACTTGACCCACCAGCAATGGTTACTATTCAACTTCCCATGATCGCGGTCAGGCCGACGGCGAGAAACAGCATCCATTGGAACAGTTTGTAAATCGCGCCGGGCAATTTAGAAGTGGCAACCAGAAAAAGATGCAACCCCCCGATTACCAAAAACTGTATGCCGATAAATACCGCAAGCACCGTCAGCGAAGGGCCAGTGCGGACAATCAGTGCGGTATAAAGCAACCCTGCTGCTGCTGCCAACAGGTAGACCGTCGACATCTGCCAGACAAACGCCATCATGCGCTTTGATGTCGGTTCGAAATCAGCTTTCAGCATTAGATCAAAAAACTGTTTCTTCCCGATAGTCGAATGCCCGACAACGATAAAGGTGGCCAGGCATCCCGAAATTAGCAGGAGAATATTCATTTTGTCTTCAAAGCCTTCTCAAATCAGGGCACTGGTGCCGGCTGCGAGTTTAATACGCGAAGCATTATGGTTTCCTGCGGCGAACTCTCCCACTTTGCCGCCAGTGCAATATTGACCCATCGCCATCCGGAAACTCTAACTTCATTTCGAACGAAATTCAGAGCAATTTCTCTGACAATACTTCTTATAGAACGTGACTTATCAAATTTAACGTACTGTGCGATTAACCAGGATTATTCCCAGACACACCAATGCCAGCGCCACGACAAAACGCAGGGTGATCTGTTCATCCAGAATCATCCATCCAAACAACACACCAAACAGGGGAGCCAGAAACCCGAAAGATGCCATATCAGATGCAGGATATATGGATAATACCCAGAACCAGGCAATAAAACCAACAGAGACGACGACTATCACCTGAAAGGAAAAAATTCCGATGATCAATAGTGTTATTTCTCTTATTATCGGGCCAAACAGCGGGGCGATAGCCAACATTAGGCAAGCTGATACGACCAACTGATAAATCAGGATCATTTCAGGGGTTGCCCTGGCAAGCCTGGTGGTTCGCGACACTAACAGTATTCCTGCCCAAAACATGCCTCCCATTAAGCTCAGCAAATCACCCAGCCAGGCCAGATCAGTGACCGGCCTGGCATTGTCAGACAATGCCAGGGAAACGCCGGTTATTGCCATCAACAGGCCGACGATCCGAATTCGGGTCAACCGCTCTCCAGGTATCAGAAAATGCGCACCGCAGGCGACCCAGAATGGCATCGAATAAAACATGATTGAGGCTCTTGAAACCGATGTAAATTCCAGCGACTGAAACAACAAGATGAATTCAGCGGTAAAAAACAAACCGACCAATATGCCGGGCCAAAAACTGCCATCACGAATTGAAAGTTTTTTTCCGGTGAATATTGCATAGCCAAGTATAAACACAATTGCACATGCAGACCTCAAACCAGCCTGGAATGTAGGCTGAAGACCAGCGTTGACCATTTTGACAAGCACCTGGTTCAAACCCATCAAAGCGGAAAATGCCACCAGCACCGAACCGCCGAGCAGGTCAATATGTTGTTTACGTTGCAATGATTAATCCCATTTTCTGCTGATTTCTAAATTGACTGACGAAAAATAGTTTACTATAGGTTATGCTAGTTTCTGATTTGCTATTGTTTACATCTTTGCTATTGACAACAACAGCATAATTTATACTGAATGGAAATAAAATTGATGAATTGATTATTTGTCCAGCACCCAAAAATATTTGTATCAAACATTGCTCAGGAACCCGATATCATGTCAGAAATTTGGCAACTATCCGCCACCAAAATTGCATCCGCCGTCCGGTCAAAGGAATTTTCAGCTCTGGAGGTTACAAAAGCCCATCTTGATCGACTGGACAAAGTCAATCCTGCGATAAACGCAGTTGTTCAGGAATTTCCCGACGAGGCATTGATCGCGGCAAATCTGGTAGATGAACAAATCTCCAAAGGGGAAAATCCAGGCCCTTTATGTGGCGTTCCGGTAACCATCAAGGTCAATGTCGACCAAAAAGGTCATGCCAACACCAACGGTCTGGTCATTCAAAAAGACCAGATTGCCAAAACCGACAGTCCGGTCGTTTCAAATGTCAGAAATACAGGCGGGATAATAATCGGGCGCACCAACACACCAGCTTTTTCCCTGCGCTGGTTCACAAAAAACAATCTCCACGGACACACCCTCAATCCACGCGACAAAACGCTCACACCAGGCGGGTCATCGGGAGGAGCTGCTGCTGCAGTTGCCAGTGGCATATGCGCTATTGGCCATGGTACAGATATTGGAGGATCCATCAGATACCCGGCCTATGCCTGCGGGCTGCACGGGCTGCGCCCGACTTTTGGTCGAATTGCCGCTTTTAATGCATCCGGTGGCGAGCGCCATATTGCCGGTCAGATGATGGCTGTTTCAGGACCCATAGCACGCACTATTGATGATATTCGAATTTCACTGGAGGCAATGGCCAAACAGGATGCCCGCGATCCATGGTGGGTCCCGGCACCGATTGATCTGGGTGAATTCCCCAAACGCGCCGCTATATGCATTGCACCGGAAGGACTCGTTGTTGACAAAGAGGTGGAAAAGGCACTGAGGGAAGCGGCTTTTTGTCTTGAACAGGCAGGGTGGAGCGTTGAAGAGGTCGATTGTCCGTCATTCCGCAAGCCTGCCGAAATCAACGCTCAATTGTGGCTGGCCGAGATGCGCTTTGCCGCCGCTACGATGATTGAAAGGGAAGCGGAGGCAGATTCCAGTTTTGTTTTTCAACAAATGTCCGACCGATCCGATACAATTGATGTAAATGGCCTGCAAGCAGCCTTGCAATTGCGTATTACCCTGTTGCGTGAATGGCAGATTTTCCTGGAAAAATACCCCGTTTTGATCTGTCCCGTATCTGGCGAATTACCATTTAAAGACCAACAGGATGTACAATCACCAGAAGCTTTTGCATCAGTCATGGAAGCCCAGTTAACCCAGCTTGGCTTACCTGCCCTCGGCCTCCCCGGTTTGGCTGTTGCAACCGGCTATGTCGGCAAAACACCCATCGGTATCCAGCTGGTATCTGGCCGTTTCCGTGAAGATGTATTGTTGGATGCCGGCAAAATTATCGAAAGTGCAACATTTCAGTCAGGCCCGTCTGATCCACAATAATATCAATTTGTTTTAGAACCTGAACGCAAAATCCTGACGGTTTAGGCGGAGACGAATATCATGAAATACAATCAGCTCGGCCAATCGGAATTATCAGTCAGCGAGATTTGCCTTGGTTCAATGACATGGGGGTCACAAAATTCCGAAACTGAAGCCCATCAGCAACTTGATTATGCCATTGGCGAAGGTATCAATTTCATTGATACGGCAGAAATGTATCCCGCCACACCATGCCAGTCTGAGACAACCGGCTTGACGGAGGAGTTGATTGGTACCTGGCTTAACAACCGACCAGACCGCAGCAATCTTGTTATCGCCACAAAAATTACCGGCGAAGGCAACCAGGATTTCAGGGCAGGAAAAAGAGTTGATGGTAAAATGATCCGTCAGGCTCTGGAAAGCAGTCTGAAAAGGCTGAAAACCGACATTGTTGATCTTTACCAATTGCACTGGCCCAATCGCGGTTCATATCATTTCCGCAAGTACTGGACTTATGATGCCAGTAATCAACAACCCGGAGACATGGATCAGGAAGTGGCCGACATACTGGGTGAAGTGGCTTTGTTGAAAAAAGAGGGAAAAATGAAAGAATTCGGCCTTTCCAATGAAAGCGCCTGGGGGACAATGAAGTTTCTTGAGGCTGCCAAAAAACATGGCTTGCCCCGTATTGTGTCAATCCAGAATGAATATAACCTGGTCTGCCGTATCTTTGACCTGGACCTGGCCGAAGTAAGCATTCGGGAAAATGTAGGCCTGATGGCATATTCACCGCTTGCCGCCGGTGGCCTCTCCGGCAAATACTTGAACGGCGGCATTCCTGCCGGCAGCCGCAGATCCATGCAACCTGATCTGAACGGTCGATATGATAAGCAGGGCGAAAAAATTATCAAATTATATGCGAAAGCCGCCGAATCCCATAACATTGAATTGGCGCAAATGGCGCTTGCTTTTTGTATTTCGCGCCCTTTCATGATGAGTACAATCATTGGCGCAACTTCCATGGAACAGCTGAAAATCAATCTGGCGGCAAAAGACCTGATATTGAATGAACAGATCATGGCTGATATTCAGGCGATCTATCGCGAATTTCCAATGCCCGTATAATATTGATACTGTCTAAATCGGCTACATGCAAAACGGCTGCCAGGACCGGATCATGCACTGTTTTTTGTGCCAATTTTTTCGAGCCATTTACAATGATAATCGCTGAAAATGATATCATTCAGCGACTCTATCCTCTGCAAAGGCGGGTTCTTGCTCCAGGGATGACCGGAAAAAAGCAAAGCGAGCATTGCAGCACCCAAACCGGTTCCTCCTTCCCCTGCAGACATGACTTCGCACTGAGGCAGACAAGTGGCCAGTACTCTCAGATATGCCATGTTGCTGCTGAACGGGCCATCAACGATTACCCGTCCCCTGGTTCCAAGTGCATGCAGCGCAACGGAAGTCATCTGGGCTGTATAAAGAGAGGCGAGATTAACCAGGAATTCATCGCTATCGCCAATCAGGCCAACGACATTTCCCTTCCCGCCGGTATGAGGAAGAGGACCGCCTGAATCGGTGAATGAAGGCAGGCAGAAAATATTGTCCCTGACAATACTGGCAACAAATTCAATATTTGCCAGATGAGGTGGTGCATTTTTGGCAATTACCGAAAACTCCTGTCCACCCATAAACCGGCAACAGGCAACCGGATCACCGAAAATGGTGGTATTGGAAACCTGATCTCGAATCGGATCAAGACGCTCGATTTCTATACTGCTGTCAAAGGCAATAATCCATGTTCCGGTGGACAATAGCGCAAATTCGCCAGCATTATGATAACGGTAGAAGTTGGCATTGGAATCATGAATGCCGGTCAGAACATGACTTTGTCCGCGCAATACCGCTGAAGTCATTTTACCCGCAGATTCCCATGCAGGGCGGATTGGCGCAAACTTTTGTGCCCAGCCACGGGATTTGGCAAGGCCTGAATAATCACCCTCTTTCGGATTCCATAAATGGGTCTGGGCACCCAGCGCGCTGACTTCACTTGCCGCTACCCCGCAAAGTTTCAGAGTCAGAAACTGTGCAAGCGGTAGCATTGTTTCAACCCTGGCAAACGCCCCGGGGAATTTGCTTTCCTGCCAGAGTAATTGTCTTGCCAGAGTCAGTGCACCGGGGTTGGTTGGTGCAAATACTTCTGAAAAGTCCGGTTCAATGTTGCGATACTCAATTGCAATGTCTTCAGGTGGTTCGGCATTATAACTCATTACCGGCAGGCAGAGTTCAATATTTTTATCCAGCAGGGCAAGAGATGAGCCATGCGAACAGGGAACGACTACATCAACCGGTAACAGATTATCAAATTCTTCAATCGCCCCGATTGCAAATGCGACCACCGGATCCAGATCGATACTCAGATAAGGCGTTGTGTCCCTTAAGGAAGAAGCAATAGATTTACCGGCCAGAAAATTTAACTTATCATCAAACAATGTCGCCTTGACATTGGTGGAACCAATGTCAATCACGACAATTCCGCGAGGAATATTATTTTGCAGGGAATTCATGAGGATTAATGTCCAGGGTTTGGTCCATCAAATGATTCCGTGTAAACAAGAGATGGTCTAAGGCGACATAATCGAATAATCATTACTACCGCGCAAGCCCGAAATAACAGACTTTAAGGAATTTGCATGTCGGATTCATCTTTTACCGAACTAAAACAGGGCGTTATCGATACCTGCCTGAAAATGAATGCAGTTGGAATCAATCAGGGCACATCCGGCAATGTCAGTGTCAGGAGCGCAGATCGATTCCTGATTACTGCTTCCGGTGTTTCCTATGAAAAAATGAAACCCGAACATATCGTCGAGATGGATGGGAAAGGCGGTTATTTTGGCGATTTTTTACCATCTTCGGAATGGCGCATGCATCAGGACATATTTAATGCTTACCCCCAAGCTTGTGCAGTGGTGCATACCCACTCAACCTTTGCAACAGCCCTTTCATGTCTTCGCAAGGAAATCCCCGCCTTCCATTATATGATTGGCGCTACCGGAGGCTCCAGTTTGCGATGCGCTAATTATACCACTTTTGGCACCAGACAATTGTCAATAAACATGCTGGAGGCGATGAAAGACCGCAATGCCTGCCTGCTTTCCAATCACGGCATGATCTGTTTTGGCCCCAGTCTTGAATCAACCCTGGCGCTGGCTGTCGAAATAGAAAGTCTGTGCAAACAATATTTCATCGCCTGTCAGGCCGGTGATCCAGTCATTCTTGATGATGGGGAAATGATCAGAATACTGGAGAGGTTCAAGAGTTATGGCAAGCAACCAGATGAATTGTCTCCATCTTCGACACCAGCGGTTGAGGCGCCTGAAAAGCGGGATTGAATGATAGAAACATTTGGAACACTGCCCGACGGACGTGATGTGGAGCGCATCATGCTGGAAAGTAATGGCTTACGTGCCTGGATCATCACCCGTGGTGCCGCATTACAGGATTTGAGGCTGGATCAATTCCCTTTCTCTCTTGTACTGGGCTTTAGTCAGTTGGACAATTATCTGGAATATCCAAGATATTTTGGTGCCAATGTCGGTCGGGTTGCCAATCGACTTGCCGGTGCCAAAGCACCGATTGGAAACAATATTCAACAGTTGGACATAAACAATCTTGACATACAAACCCTGCATGGCGGTTGCGATGGATCAGGGGTACGGCTGTGGAAAATCCAGGACTTTGGTAAAGACACTGTGACCCTGACAGACCATCTGCCCGATGGCCATATGGGTTTTCAGGGAGCGATGGATGTCACACTTACCTACCGCATCATCACTGGTCCGGGTCTGGAAATTGAAATATGCGCTACCTGTGATCAGGATAGTTTGTGCAACTTTGCCCATCACAGTTATTTCAACCTTGATGAATCAGGCGATATTCTGGGCCATCACCTTCAGATTGATGCTGATACCTATTTGCCGGTTGATAAAAACCTGATTCCAACAGGCGCTTGTGAACCGGTTGCAAATACGCCATTTGACTTTCGGCAGTCTCGCCCGATAGCGTGGCAGGAAAAGCCCTTTGGTTATGATCACAATTTTTGCCTGGCAAACAACAGAACCGACCCCAGACCGGTTGCCCGGCTTCGCAGTTTGAAATCAGGCTTGGAAATGACAGTGATCACCACCGAACCCGGCCTCCAGGTTTTTGACGGCCAATCCACACTGACAAATATTCCGGGATATTCTGGAAGGCCCTACAAAAAACATGCCGGTATTGCTCTGGAACCCCAATACTGGCCAGATGCACCAAACCAGGACAATTTTCCAGATATTGTTTTAAAGGCCAATGACCAATACCGGCAGATCACCATTTTCAAGTTTCAATAATATTCTTTCAAGCAGACCTCAGATGATGGGTATTTGTTTGTTTTGCATATAGCAGAACACCTTTATTTTGATTCAGTTTGAATTTTTTTTGCTCACGGCTATTCGGGCTAACGCCCGGCCTCCACCGGGGCGGCGCACCGGCGCCGGTCGCTTTTCGCTCCTGATTGCATGATCATTATAAAGGTGTTCTGCTATATCTGGCAAAATCGGCCAGTTTCGGGTTTTAGGCTCGAACTGACAGTATTATTTGTATTTTGAGATAATTATTCAGGACGACAGCATGGAATAGATTTCATCTTTCAGATGCATCCTGTTCTTGCGCATGGTTTCCATGTTAAAATCATCGGTCGGTTCAATATTGGTTTCCGCGCGGTGAATATCGCGATTGACAGTGTGATATTCATCGACCAGTTTTGAAAAGTGTGTATTTGCCAGTTTCAGATTGTGAATTTCCTCAATCCTGTCCGGAAATTCTTCGGCCAACTCATGCGGGGTATGAGACATTGATATTCCTTTGTGCTACTATTAATCCTTATTGATGCGATTTTAGCCTTCCCGCGGCATATCCACTTGAGATGGATCAAGGAATTTGGATAATTCCGTGTTTAGGTTTATACTAGATTCTGCAAATCAGGAATAACAGGAATGATTGACACAGAAAAATACAGGCAACAGCTTGAAGCCCGATTAAAGGAACTTGAAGACCGGCTTATCCATATCGAAGAAGAACTGGATGAGACCCCGGATCCCGATTTTGCGGAACGTTCCGTTCAGCACGAGGACGACGAAGTGCTGGAGCAACTTGGTAATGACGGACTGGTCGAGTCCCGCAAGATCAATGCTGCGCTTGAAAGAATTAAAGATGGATCATTCGGCTATTGTCTCAAATGTGATGAGCCAATTCTGCCTGAGCGGCTGGATATTGTACCCTATGCCATCCTTTGTCGAAATTGCGCCCGCAAGCTGG
Source organism: Hyphomicrobiales bacterium (assembly GCA_024225445.1). GTDB lineage: Bacteria > Pseudomonadota > Alphaproteobacteria > Rhizobiales > Rhizobiaceae > JAAEMP01. The sequence continues at coordinate 16,840 of JAAEMP010000361.1, forward strand.
AAAGTTCAAATTCCTGACTGGTGCAATTAAATTGTTCCCCGTTGAACCAAAACAAACGTGACATGGACATTCTTCTTTTCCACCAATAATTATTATTCGGGGCGAAGGCAATTTTGTTTGGCGTAATGACGGCTGTGCGGGGACAAAACTGCCTTTCAATAAGATGTGAACTCGGACAGTTTTGGATCCGTAGATTGTAGCATGGGCATGAAAGAAACTTGTTCTCACCATTTGCTCAATGCTGGATGCTTCAACAGGGCGTTCCGCCCTTCGTCCGCACGGACGAAATAGTCCATCATCGGCGCAAGATGACAGTCTGCAAGAGTGAGCAGATCACCGTTCAATACAAAACCTTCATTGGCAATATTCTCTAGCACATATAGAACTTTTCGGGAGGCTTTGAGGCCAGCGGCAATTTCCTCTTCATTTGAAGGCTCGCCTGCCAACGGTCGAAAAATTCTTTGGGAGAAGACTTGCCTAACCATTGGCCAGTAACCGTAGTGGTCAATGATCCCGATGACTTGTCCATACGCGCAAACGCCTTGGAGTTGTCAGGTTGAAGCTGTAAGCCAACAAAAGCATGTTCGATATAGCTGGTAATTGCGCGTGTTTCGAAGACGCTGAACGCCCCATGTACTAATGTCGGCACACGTCCGAACGGGTGCAAATCTAGATACGCGGGATCGAGATCGTTGAACGGATTAACTTCAACAATGTCATAGGCTACATCCTTTTGATGTAGAACTAAACGAGCGACGCGGTTGTAGACGCTGAAGCGATAGCCATGCAGGGTAACTGGTTCTAACATTTTGCCCTCAATTACTATTATTTAGAAGCAGGATATCGGTTTTTCGGTGCGGGCACAAAGGTGCTCAGAGCCGTCGCTCGACCTGCCGATTGAGAAAAGCAGCAAATCTACACAGCACCAATGTCGGATTTGGAGGCGGGATTCAACATACGGTCGTTTTCGCGGTGATTTTGCCAGCGTATGAATGACTAGATCAAGTCCCTAGTCGCAATATACCCAAAAAGGTCGATCATGCGGCGTTTCGTGTTGCGGCTATTGATCTGAATTGTGTGTTGGCGTGCCAAAAATGTGGTAAACTGGTGCCAAAAACCAGACTTCCGAAAAGGAACACACAGAATGATTGCCTACGTCACTGTTGGTGCTGACGACATCGTTCGCGCGAAACGTTTTTACTCTGCGTTCCTGCCAGCCCTTGGTTACGGGCTAGACGAGATTCTTGGGGAC
>JAAEMP010000362.1 GCA_024225445.1 Hyphomicrobiales bacterium
CGCATATGCGGAAAAACGTGACAAAATAAACATTTTCTGCTAGCATTTATCTATGAAAACACTGCTATTCATAACTGTGATTGGTACTGCTGGATTATTGTTCTCTATACCGGCTTCCGCCGGACCAAACTGCACCTGCCGCTACAAGGGAAAAAATGTTCCCGAGGGGCAAAGTACTTGTATCAAGACCGCTAAAGGCTACAAGATTGCCAAATGTTCGCGGGTATTGAACAACACAAGCTGGAAATTTACCAAAAAAGAGTGCCCGGTCGGGTAATTGTTGTCTGGGGTACTTCCGGTTGATGGTTCCATCTGAAAACAGTCCATAATAAACAATATTGCAGGAATAAACTGGATTTTCCCCGCCTGCCCGCCAACTGTTTTTGCAACTCAAAGAAATTATGCCATCAAGGCACCAGATCGCAATACCTGTTATTCGGGCTAAAGCCTGTTTCTTCTGCTTCAACGCTCACCGATCACCATTGAACATTTTGCCCTGATCTGCGAATAAGACATCAGTTTAATATCGGTAGGGCAACGGGTATAATGAAGCACAATATACTCCACATTATTGGTGGTGGACTAGCGGGCAGTGAAGCAGCATGGCAGGCGGCAAATGCGGGCTGCGATGTGGTTTTGCACGAAATGAGAGGGATACGCGGCACCGATGCCCACCGCACAGACGATCTGGCCGAACTGGTTTGTTCCAATTCCTTTCGCTCTGATGATCATCAAATGAATGCCGTTGGCGTATTGCATCAGGAAATGCGCCTTGCCAACTCCCTCATTATCGCATCCGGTGACAAGCACAAGGTGCCTGCCGGTTCAGCTCTTGCCGTGGACCGGGAAAATTTTTCAAATGAAGTGACAAAAGCGCTGGAAAATCATCCTCGCATTACCATTTTGCGTGAGGAAATAGAAACTTTGCCACAAGACACGTGGCAACAAGTCGTCATCGCAACGGGTCCTCTGACCTCTCCCGCATTGGCCGAGGCTATTGCTACGGCTACAAGTGAAGATGCCCTGGCATTTTTTGATGCAATTGCCCCTATTGTTCATTTTGATTCAATTGATCTCGACACCGCCTGGTTCCAGTCCCGCTACGATAAAGCAAGCCCTTTTGCTGAAGAACTGGGGGGAGATGGCAGGGATTACATCAATTGCCCGATGAACAGGGAACAATATTACGCTTTCATCGATGCGCTGGTTGGTGGCGATAAAACGGAATTCAAACAATGGGAGGGCACCCCCTATTTTGATGGTTGTCTGCCGATAGAAATCATGGCTGAACGCGGCCCCGAGACCCTGCGACACGGGCCAATGAAGCCGATGGGACTGACCAACGCGCATAAACCCGAGGAAAAAGCATATGCAGTGGTCCAGCTACGACAGGACAATGCGCTAGGCAGCCTGTATAATATGGTCGGATTTCAGACCAAGTTGAAATATGGCGAACAAACCAGAATATTTCGAACCATACCGGGACTGGAAAATGCCGAATTTGCCCGCCTTGGCGGATTGCATCGCAATACCTTCATCAATTCCCCTGCATTGCTTGATCCCACTCTGACGTTGAAAACCCGGCCGGGACTACGGTTTGCCGGCCAGATCACCGGTTGTGAAGGTTATGTTGAAAGCGCCGCTATCGGATTGCTGGCAGCAAGGTTCGCTGTAGCCGAAATGCGAGGCCATGATCTTCCACCGATTCCTAAAACCACTGCGTTTGGCGCATTGCTTTACCATATCACCGAGGGCCATATTCAATGGGATGACGAACCCGGCAAACGTTCATTTCAACCGATGAACATAAATTTTGGCCTGTTTCCACCTGTCGAGATCGTCAAGCCGGAAGGCATTGGGCGATTTCGTGGAAAAGACAAGGCAAGAGTTAAAAAACAGACCATGGCCGCACGCGCCCTGCGCGACTGTGCATCCTGGTTAAACGAATGTGAAATGCTTGGGGAGCCGGCAGAATGACTGAATTGACCAGCACGTTTTTTGAAATTGAAATCAACGGTCCGGTTGTTCACCTGATCATGAACCGGCCGCAAAAGGCCAATGGAATGTCCCCTGACTTCTGGGAAGATTTACCCCGTCTTACCCGTGAACTGGAACAGGATATGACGATACGTGCCATGGTCATTTCCGGCAGGGGAAAACATTTTACCGCAGGCATGGATCTGGCGGCTTTTGGATCAATCATGGAATTACTTAATACGGAACCAGCTCGTGCTGCATATGAGTTAAGAAATCTTGTCATAAAGTTACAGAATAGTTTTAATGTACTGGAAGAAGCAAGATTTCCCGTAATTGCGGCAATTCACGGTGCTTGCATTGGTGGCGGGATCGACATGATCTGCGCCTGCGATATGCGACTGGCCTCAACTGAGGCAACATTTTCAATCGAGGAAATCAATATTGGCATGACCGCCGATGTCGGCACTTTGCAGCGCATGCCAAAACTGGTGGCACCCGGTATAGTCAAGGAACTGGCATATACCGGACGCAGATTTACTGCTGAGGAGGCCAGGGGATGGGGTTTTGTCAACAAGATCTGCGACAACCCGCAAAAGGTTGTCGAAGAAGCACTGGAATTAGCTGAGCAAATTGCGGCAAAATCACCATTGGCCATATCAGGCATCAAAAAAGCGGTGGATTTTGCCAGAGACCATAGTGTCTCCGATAGCCTTGAACAAATTGCCACCTGGAATGGCGGAATGTTACGGCCGGAAGATCTTATGGGAGCTATTAAGGCAAAAATGGAGAAAAAACAGGCGATTTTTGCTGATTTGCTGAAAAGCAGATAATCTGAACCGTATCTTGTTTACACGGAAGCATTTGATGATCGCCAAATTAGCGCAGACCCAAGCTGATCGCTACAAATCCAAATACGGTCATTAATCCAGATATTAGCCAACCCATCAACTGCAGTCGTCTGGCGCTCAGTGGCAATCCGTCACGTTCATACAATTTCGTATCCATTTTATTGATCCTAAATTAGATACCAGCTTTTCTTGATAACTGTAACATAGGGTATGGATCATTTTGCCGCTGTGATAAATTTCACATGTCGAACAAAATGCATCTGGAAACACTGCGATCTATTCGCTCACCGGATTTTTCACAAGCGCTCGATTCGCTTTCCACAAACACCAAATGATGGCAAGACGCGATGGCGGGTCATAAATGCTGCCCAACTTTATTCCCTGCCTGGCGATACAGTCCAATTCAAGCCTTCTCAGCGCCAATCCGCCATATAACATTCTGACATGGACCGGTAACTGACAAACGGCTTCCCTCGCCGCTTTATGATGCATCAGCGCGTAGTTGCAAATTTCCTGCAGCCAGGCGCTATCAATCCTTTGTGCGTTATCGGATTTTGAAATTTCAGCAACCCTGTTATAGGTCGATAACTCCTGTGGGAAATAGGATTGTTCTCGATATTCATGCAATGGCAGCATCTTCAACAAGTCCACAATTCCGACAAATACACCACCGTGACCACATGCATCGGAATTGAATACAGATACCGGCAATTCAATATTGTCCCGGTTAGAAGATTTCTGACTTATTTTATCTGCAATCATACTCAGCAATAATAGTACTGAGGAGGTGGTTTCACCAAGATACGTCTCCAGCGCTTCTTTATCA
>JAAEMP010000363.1 GCA_024225445.1 Hyphomicrobiales bacterium
AGCTTCCTCGCCGTCGCGATCACAGCCTTCTTTTTGACAGCCTTCGCCCCTCGCGTTGCTAAGCCCAGACCCCACGTACGCAAATCGGATTCCTTGCCCTTGGCGCTCAGCATCTGCTGCGCGCACTGCACCAAGAGTCGTCGCATATCCCTATCACCAGCTTTGGTGATGCGCATTTCGGGGTCGCGCACACCTGATTGATTGCGCCTGCTCACCAACCCAAAGTAGGCCGCCACATCCCGGCTCTTTTTGATCCGAAATGGATCCTCCACCGTCAACACAAATCGCAGGGCCGTATGTAACCCCACACGATCCACCTGACGCAATACCTGCGTCACGGGATACACCTCTGCGGCGAGACGCTCGAGTTCCGTGTCAATCACTTTGATCTGCTTGTCAACGTCGCCAAGCAGGTCAAGAATCGGCTCCAAAGCGACTTTCAGTTCTTCGGGCACTTGCTTGCGCGCCCACTCGTGAAAGTACGCAGCACCACGCGTGCCCAACTTTGCACCGAAGGATTTCATCTGTCCTCGAACATGGTTGATGAGCGTAGTTCGCGTAGCGATCAACATGTCCCTGGATCTTGCCTTGCCCAAGTCCACC
>JAAEMP010000364.1 GCA_024225445.1 Hyphomicrobiales bacterium
ACAATTATTACCTCCTCAAGTGATGAAAAACTGGAACGTGCTCAAAGTCTCGGAGCCGATCACACGATCAATTACAAGGCAAACCCCGATTGGCAAAAAACCGTTCGCGACATCACCAATGGCGATGGCGTTGATAACATTGTTGAAGTCGGCGGGGCCGGGACGCTGGCAAAATCACTCTCGTGTGTGGCGCCGGGGGGAACCGTCAGCGTCATCGGTGTCCTTGATGGAATATCAGGTGAGATCAATCTCGGCCCCTTAGTGACACGAAATATCCGAATGCAGGGAATCACAGTGGGCGGGACCGACATGTTTCGCAATATGGTGAAGGCCATGGAACTCCACCAGACCCGGCCTGTTATCCATGACAACGGTTTTGCCTTCGAGGAAGTTGGTGCGGCACTTGCCCCCCTGCCCATGGGCAAACACTTCGGCAAGGTCGTCTGCGAACTTTAGAAAAAGGGACTGAATACCATGGATTTTCAACTGACAACGGACCAGATCGAACTACAACAAGCTGCACGGGTTTTTGCCGCGGGTGAGATGACAGCGGTTGCCCGCGAACTGGAGGAAGACAACAAGCCACTTCCCCGCGAATGGGTGAAGCGTTACGCTGAGATGGGGTTTTTGGGTGTTAACATTGCTGTGGAGCTGGGTGGGCTGGGTCTTGGAAACCTGGAAGCCCTTATCATACTTGAGGAATTTGCCAAGATTTCTCCAGCTGTTGCCTTTCCCATTTTTGAAAGCTCGGTGGGGCCCATACGAGCAGTCGAACATTTCGCAAGCAAGGATTTGGTGCGCCGGATCGTGCCTGAGGTCTGCAATGGAGAAATGATTGTTGCCGTTGCCATGTCCGAACCAGACGCCGGTTCAGCCCTGACCGACCTGAAAACCAGGGCCGAAATACAAGGGGACAAAATCATCGTTAATGGGCACAAGCGCTGGTGTTCGGGCGGGGGACATTCCGACGCCTATGCGGTCTACGTGCGTATGTCTGATACACTTGGGGCAAAAGGCATTGGTGCTGTCCTCGTGGAAAAAGGAACGCCGGGGCTCAGTTTTGGCGAGAACGAGCAATTGATGGGCTTTCGCGGTGTGCCCTCTGCCGATATCTATTTCGACAACGTCGAAGTGCCCCTTGAGAACCTGATCGTCGCTGCTGATGGAGGCTTCCAAAAACTGATGGAAGCATTCGATCTGGAACGTTGCGGCAATGCCACAATGTGCCTTGCCATCGCCCAGGCGGCCTTCGAGGATGCACTAGCCTATGTTCAGGAAAGGCACCAGTTCGGCAAACGACTGGTCGATTTCCAGGCGGTACAACTGAAACTGGCCGAAATGGCCATGCAGGTTGAATCATCCCGACTTTTGATTTATCGCGCGGCACAGAACTCAGCCGACGGATTGCCTTCAATTCTGGATTCAAGCCTGGCAAAGTGTTTTGCCAACGAGATGGTGCGTGACGTCACCGGCACGGCGCTACAGGTTATGGGGGCTTATGGTTATTCCAGGGAGTTCCCTCAGGAGCAGCGTATGCGTGACGGCTGGGGATGGGGCATCGCTGGCGGGGCCATTGACATTCAGAAAATAAATATCACTTCGGCCCTGGTTGGCCGGCGGTTTTCGCAGCGGGGATGACGTTATGCCTCCTCGCGACATCCAACCGCTATCAGGCCTGCGCGTCCTTGATCTGACCAGCGTCATCTACGGACCCTATGCCACTCAAATCCTGGGCGACTTCGGCGCCGATGTAATCAAGATCGAGCCGCCGGAAGGGGACATGGTTCGCGCTATCGGGCCGGCAAGGAACCCCAAAATGTCGGCACTTTTTCTGGGCTCCAATCGCAACAAACGCAGCCTTGTTCTTGATTTGAAACGGGACGAAGACAAACAAGCCCTGTGGCGACTAATTGAAAATGCTGACGTGTTTGTTCACAACATGCGTCCGAAAAAAATTGCGGCACTCGGTTTCAATCCTGATGCGGTTCTTGCTTGCAATCCTCGTATCATATACGGAGGGCTTCATGGCTATCAGGAAGATGGGCCATACGCGGGAATGCCAGCATACGATGATGTGATTCAGGGTCAGTCAGGCGTCGTTGGCGCTTTCATGGCGCGCGATGGCGAGCCAGTACTGATGCCAACGATCATTGCCGATAAAACGGCAGCATTGCTGGCATCAAACGGACTGATGGCGGCTATCATCCGTCGTGGAATTACTGGCAAAGGAGGCTATGTCGAGACCTCGATGTTTGAAGGTATGGTCGGGTACATTTTGCTGGAACATCAACATGGCGCAGTGTTCGTGCCACCGCTGGGCAAGTCTGGTTACCCGCGCGCCCTTTCACCACATCGTCGACCACACAGTACGGCTGATGGATATATCTGCATGCTAGCCTATACCGACAAACAATGGCGGTCTTTTTGGCAACTGAGCGGTCGGCCTGAATTGAGCGACGATCCCAGATTCGTCGATGTCGGGAACCGCACCCGCAATATTGACGTGCTATATCAAATTGCCGCAAAAGCCCTGGCAACAAAAACCACCAACGAATGGTTGGCATTGCTCCGTGATGCTGATGTTCCAGCCGGCCCGGTGAACCAGCTGGAAGACTTGCGCAACGACGAGCACTTGAACGCAATTAACTTTTTCAAGGCCTTCGAGCACCCGACAGAAGGTAATATCGAAGTTCTAGATTCACCCTATCGATTTGACAGAAAAAGTCTCCCATTACACCGCCACCAGCCGCAGCTTGGTGAACATTCGCGCGAAATACTTGCCGAAGCCGGACTTTCTGATGAGGAGATCGAAGCAATAGTGTCGTCTGAATAAAAGACTGACGAGATAACAGGAGGATGTCGCATGAAAGCACATTGGTATGAAACCGTCGGGGATGTACGGGCTGTCCTGGAGTTTGGTGAGATGGATGATCCATTCCCGGGTCCTGGCGAAGTCAGGGTCAAAGTTGCCTTTTCTGGGGTTAATCCATACGACACAAAAAAGCGAAAAGGTGGGCACGATGTCGAGAAGTTTGGTCGCATCATTCCCGATTGTGATGGCAGCGGCTTCATTGATCAGGTGGGAGATGGCGTATCAAAAGACCGCATCGGCCAACCAGTATGGATATTTGGAGCCCAGGTTAGTCAGGCGTTTGGAACCGCCGCCGAATATTGCGTAGTTCCTGATCTGCAAGCAATAAACTTGTCAAAAAACATGTCCCTGGAAGAGGGGGCAGCAATCGGAATACCGGCGGTGACAGCACATCGAGCCGTTTTCGCTGATGGTGATGTGTTGGGAAAGACGATCTATGTTGCTGGGGCCACTGGTCGGGTTGGTTCTTATGCAGTTCAGTTCTCAAAGCAAGCTGGAGCAACGGTTGTCGCAGCGACCGGATCAAGCGATAAAATCGATGAACTAAAACAACTCGGTGCTGATTTTGTTGTCAATTACAAAGATGAAGATCGCATCCAGCAGGTTATGT
>JAAEMP010000365.1 GCA_024225445.1 Hyphomicrobiales bacterium
CCGGCGCTATGGGACGGTCGGCTCCGGGATATTGGGCGAGGTTTTGGGGATACCTGTTTCCGAGCCCGGACAGACTTGACGGCGAAACGGCTTGTCTACAACTCGTCGGGACAGCCGGTCCTGACGGCCGCCTCCCACATGACCCGGTAGGCCTGGAACAACTGTACATCCGCGTCCTCGCTGGCGGCGTACTCCTGGAAGAGGAAGTCCACACGGCCGGCGTCCTCCTTGTGGTTCGACGCTGTGGCGCATGCGTTGCGGACGAATTCCTTCAGCTCCGGTTCGGTGCGTTGGCGGATCTCCTCCAAGGCGGCTGCCTTGTCGACGATGTCGTAGCTGGTGTTGTCGACCTGGACCTCGAGCTGTTCCCGGTAGGTCACCACTTGGCCAGGGGAACTGGAGCCGCAACCTGTGGCAGCGAATGCGACTGCGGCAACGAGCGTGGTCAGGAGCACACGGATGAGCATGCATTCAGCCTAGACCCACAAGCTGTATCCGTAGCTCCGCAGGAGCGCATCCCCAGACCGGCGGTA
>JAAEMP010000366.1 GCA_024225445.1 Hyphomicrobiales bacterium
CTGAACCGACGCAAATACGCGTTGTGCACTGCGTTCGCTACGCACGAAGATCATGAAATCATCGGCGTACCGCACGAATTGCAGGCCTCGGCGTTCCAGTTCCTTGTCCAAGTCGTCCAACAGGATGTTCGACAACAAGGGGGAAAGAGGGCCGCCTTGCGGTGAGCCCCCCGGCGTCGGTTGCAACACCCCCTCGACCATCACACCCGCGCGCAAGTAGCGGCCGATCAATCGCAGCAACCGCAGGTCGTGAACCTTGCGGCTTAAGATGGCCATCAAGACATCGTGCTGAACTCGATCGAAGAATTTCGAAAGATCCACGTCGACGCAATGAGAGTGGCCTTGCCGGATGATCTGTTGTACTCGCTTGGTAGCTCCATGGGCGGATCGGCCGGGGCGAAAGCCGAAACTCGATTCCGAAAACGTCGGGTCGAAAATCGGCGTCAGGACCTGGCAGATGGCTTGCTGGATGAGTCGCTCGACGACGTTTGGAATTCCGAGTAAACGCTCACCGCCACCCGCTTTCGGGATCACTTTGCGACGTACCGGCGCGGGCCGGTACGTGCCATCCAAGAGCTGTTGACGAACGCCGGGCCAGTGTTCAGGGGCCCAGGCCTCGAACTGCTTGATCGTCATGCCGTCCGGACCGGGGGCACCCCGGTTCCGTCGGACCTGACGCCACGCCCGGTCGAGGTTGTCAACGTCCACAACCTGCTCCATCAAAGCGTCTGCTGAAGACGCGTTCAAGGCTGGCTGATCGTCAAACGCCGGATCGGTCGACTCCGGTCGGAGTAAATTCGCGAGTCGCGTCGGTTCTGGCTCGCGAGCGAGTTCGAACTTCTGCGGCAAAGCACCTCGATCCGAGTTCATCGGTAGCTCCTCCTTGTTCTTCGTGGTTCGGCCCTTCCGATCGCCAGTGGAGTATGGCGGATTCGTACTACGGCCTCTGCTGACTGCTGGAACCGCCGAACTGCTCTCACAGCCCGACTCCGGCTTTCGGCATAAAGCCTACTCCCGGACCTGGGTTCCAGCCCTCCCCGGATAAGAACGTGAACTTTCCCTGCGCAAGCTCGCC
>JAAEMP010000367.1 GCA_024225445.1 Hyphomicrobiales bacterium
AATCCGTCTGATCTACTTATTTACTTGTTTGCGGTATTGGAGCGGTGGTTTTCCGGTCCAACGTTTGAAAGATCGAGAAAAATTACCGACGTCCGTGTATCCCAATGACGATGCAATATTAGCGACCGAATGGTTGGTGTGGTGAAGGGATGCACAGGATTTGGCACGCCGGATCTCTTGGAGGACATTAGCGAATGTGGTGCCTTGCGAGCGCATATATGCCCGTAATTGGTGTGGCTTGATCCCAAGAATTTTGGATATCCTTTCAACCGTCAATTTGCCATTTTCCAACTCGTATTCGATAGTAGCTTTAACTCTTGGGAGTGTCAGTACCGACAATTGGTTTACCCGTAATAAATTATCAAGACTTGTATTTTCAATATTACTCATACTGCCAAAATGAGGATGATCCATCCCTATGAACAACCAGTCGGCAGGAAATCGTATGGAATAAGCATGATCACTGATGACTACACAACTACGAGGAAGAATGTGTTCCGGAATGTTAATTGGTGACGCGGTCACAACTGTAACACTCTCAGCCTTGAACTTTGAGCCAACTGCCATCTTTAAAAGTAAGAGCAAATAGGTCGCTCCAAAGGCGTTAACTTGAACCGGTTCTTGTGCAACTTGGAAAGTCCGCCTAACTGACAAATTAGCTTTTTCGCCGTCAGATGACAGAGAATAGACAACTGAAGTTGCCTCCATCCTGGCATTGTGGACTACTTTGTTCAGGCATTCGGCGACCGAGGAACTATTCTTTAGAGAATTGCTGAGAAGTAGCCATGATTTAATATTCATTGCCAATGCGGCCTTAACACCAATATTGGGATCACCTGTTTTTTGGGCGGCAAGCTCTGTAAATTCATATATCGAAGGCGCAGGCACAAACATATCGCTTACCTCCACCATATCACGCGTCCATCCTGATTGTGCAAGTATTTCATCAATGTCTGAACCTTGTTTTATCAAACAGTCGACGAAAGGCTTAATCGATGCCAACCGGACCAAAGGTAAACGCACTGCCATGTGAAAATCCTTCTCACAAAAAAGTCATGGTACAACAAAAATATCAATATTAATTGTCATTTCAATAAACATTCGCTGATTGATTTTAGAAATGACAATTAATTGCCTGTGCTTTGTTTATATTAGAACGCCTGAGCTGCAGTCACGCATTGTGGTATTTCCAACTGGAGGAAAACAAGTATGCCCGAGTGCACCGACAGTAATGGCGACAAATGGGAAATTTACAAAGGCAATGATGACGATTGGCGCTGGCGGCGAACAGCGTTGAATGGACGTATTGTTGGTTCATCCAGCCAAGGATACTCCTAAAAATCCGACCGTGTTGATAATTCACGTACAAACGGAATGGAATGTAATCCTGAATAACACAACAAATTGTTGCTGAACTATAATATTCAAAGGAGAGAGAGAATGATGCGCAGAAAACTTTCAATTTGCGGCCTTTTTGCGGCTGGGCTACCGGCCGGGTTACCCGTCGTATCACGTTGGCCGGACCGCGCCCGACAGCTATGCTGACATATCTGCAGGCGGTTGTTGATCATATGTCACTGAATTTGAACAAACTCTGACTCTGGCATTGAGGGAGATTGAACATGGTCGAAATTACTCGTTCCCGATATGCGGCGAATTTTGTTAGCATTGCCCAGCAAGAAGGCATATCAGTTAGCAAAATACTGTTGGGTTCCAATTTGAACGAAAGCCTGCTGGAAAATCACGAGGGTTTTATTGCTATCCCGCAATTTTCAAATATTATTCGCAACAGCGTGTCGCATACGGGTAATTTGAACATCGGATGGTATGCCGCTGAAGCAACAAAAATGGAAAACTACGGTGATTTCGGTTATTCGGTCATTCATAAAGATACCCTATTTGAAAAATTGAAATTTTTTTGTGAAGCTGCGCAGTCTGAGTACTCAGAAGCAGATTTCCGTGTCGCCGCCGATGGCAAAAATATATTGTTTGTACGCAAGAAAATAGCAGGTGATTTACTGGAAGTGAGACAGATAGAACTTTACGTTCTATCGATGATGATAGCCACTGTGCAGGATGCGCTGGGAACAGGTTGGGCGCCTGACGACATCTCCCTACAGACATTTCAGATTGCCGGAATGAATCCGCCTTTTTGCCAGAATGTCACCAAAATTAAATTTGATCAAAAAGAAACGGTTATTAGAATAAAATGTAGCGATGTCTGCGATTCAATCAGCCTGTTCAGGAACAATTCAAGTTTCATTTCCAATCGGGAAGAAGACCACGGATTTATTTCAAATCTGGAATTGCTGATACAAACTCAGCTCAGCAATCCCTGTCTCTCGCTAAATTTGATTTCAGAAATTTGTGACATGCAACCACGGACGCTTCAAAGGCATCTGAAAAAGCTGGATACCAGCTTCGTTGAAATAGTCAGCCGACAGCGATTTGTTGCCTCACTGGATCTGCTGAAAAATGCTGATACCTCGATTGCGGAGGTTTCGCATGCACTGGGTTTTGCCAACCAGGCTCATTTCTCGCATGCTTTCCGTAAACGAGCTGGATTGTCTCCAATGGCCTATAGGCGTAAAGAGTGGATTTGATACAGTTGTTGACGTTCGATAACAAATCCTGGGCGTTCGGGACCAGGATTATTCATGGAGTTGGGTAATATAGCTGACTGAAATGGATTAAGTTGTTGAAACAGCTTATGATTTTAATGCCTGGGCAAGGTTGCCCATCAATAGCAGGAAATCCGACTCGTCAAGAATGAAAATAATCTGTTTCCCCCAGATCTTTGGTTTTAGACCGTGTTTTCTTTACACGGTCTAGGGTTAGGAAACGGCGCGTTCAATGCCCAGAGCAATCTCCCACCTTCAGCCCGGCAAATCCAATTCGGCGAACAAAAACAGACATGTGTGGTGAATGATCCGGCCCAGAATTTGTTTGATTTTGTTAACGTGGCGACAGTTGTCACAAATTTGATCGAATACCCCTCACTTTCGTTTAACGTGGAAATGAAGGCCGTTGCCTTGAGGATGTTCCATAATATTATTTTCAGCTTAACAGAAAATACGACCGAAGGAGATTTCCATGTTTAAGCCATTGATTATATGCGCGTTTAGCGCATCTCTTACCATTTTATCCTCTGGAATTGCTGCTGGGCAGGAATTTGACATCGTTATCAATGATGGCCGAGTGATGGACCCGGAAACCATGTTTGATGCGGTGATGAACGTCGGGATCAAGGATGGTAAAATCATATTGATTACCAAAGATAAAATCAAAGGCAGCGAGACGATTGACGCGGCGGGTCATGTGGTCACGGCAGGCTTTATTGATACTCATTTCCATAGCCTTGATATGCTCGCGGTGAAATTCGGGTTGCGCGACGGGGTGACAACGGGAATGGACCTCGAGTATGGCGCTTGGCTCATTGATGAATGGTATGCGGCCAAAAAGGCCAACTGGCCAATGAATTACGGAACGACGGTCAGTCAGGAAATCGTCCGAATGGTAGTCCATGACGGATTGGAGGTAGATGCCCCTGTTGATGCATCGTGGGCCCTTTCTTCCGGCCGCGGTTGGACTGCAGAGGATGGCGTTGAGGGCTGGTCTGTCACCAAGAGCAGTCTCGAGGAGATGAACCGCATCAGTTCGTTGATCGATGAGGGGCTTCGTCAAGGTGCGTTAGGATTGGGCTCGACTGTCGGATATATGGGAAAGGGTGTCACCAGCTACGAGATGTTCGAAGCGCAACGTGCTGCAGCCCGTTACGGCCGACTATCTGACGTCCACACGCGGTTCAGTGCCAATGCCGACACTCCGACCGAAGCACCACTGGCCTTCGACGAGGTGTTTGCCAACGCAGTTGTACTCAAGGCACCGCTGATACTGGCCCACGACAATAATTTTGGTTGGTGGGAGAATGAGGAGAAGATGCAGCTGGCGCGTGCCATGGGTATGAATGTCTGGGGAGAGTATTATCCATATACAGCTGGCTCAACCACCATTGGTTCAGAGATGCTTCGACCCGAGATCTGGGAAGACAATATGGGCAACAAATATGAAGAGACGGTCTACGATCCGTCTGCCGACAAGTTCTTGACCAAGGAGGAATATCTGGAAGTCGCCAAGAGCGACCCCGGCCGGGCCGTTGTTGGCTTCATTCCAGCGCGCAAAGATTGGCTCAAGTACTGGTTAAAGATGCCGCACATGACGGTTGCCGGTGATGGCATGCCAGCCCTGGCTGGTGAAGGTAAGCTGTTCGGTTGGGACGATTCGTTCACCGATTACAAAGGGCATCCACGAACAGCTGGCTCGCACGGTAAAGTACTGCGTTTGGCCAGAGAAGCAGGAGTACCCTTGATGCACACGCTGGCTCAACTAAGCTACTGGTCAGCGAAGCACCTTGGTGACGCCGGCATTGAGGCGATGAAAGATCGCGGGCGAATGCAAATCGGCAAAGTGGCGGACATAGTCGTCTTTGATCCGAAAACCGTTCAAGACAATGCGACGTATAAAAATGGTGAACACGGTCTGCCAAGCACAGGTATCCCATATGTGATGGTCAATGGCAAAATTGTCGTACGGAAGTCAAAAGCCCAGAAGGTGATGGCGGGTCAACCGATCCGCTACCCGGTGGAGTCGAAAGGTCGCTTCGTGCCCGCAGATGCACAACGCTGGATCAGCACATTCTCGATCAATGTGGATAACAGCGGGTTCGCAAAATAATAAGAACTGGTTGCCTGGTGCAGAGTTAATTATTTCAAATTTGTATCGAAGGAGAACAGTAATGTCTGAATGCACAGATTCAGACGGCGACAAATGGGAGATTTACAAAGGCAATGATGACGATTGGCGCTGGCGGCGAACAGCAACAAACGGTCGAATTGTTGGTTCTTCCAGCCAGGGATATTCGAACAAATCCGACTGTGTTGAGAATGCACAGAGAAACGGAATGACATGCTACCCTGAATAAGCCAGCAATTTTTTACTAATCAATAGTTTCAAGAGAGGATAAGCAAAATGCATAGAATAATCATTGGCAGTCTGGTGGCTGCCGGATTACTGACCGGATTACCCCCGGCTTTTGCCCAGACCCAGACCATGTCAATCAGCACGATGCCAATTGCCGATATTGTGGCTGCTCTCAATACCAAGGGTCGTCTTTCAATGAGCGGGGCTTTGTTTGAGAGCAACGATCACAATCTGACTGCTGCATCATCCGATGTTCTTGCAAAACTGGCAGAAAGCCTGAACCAATTGCCCGATGCCAAAGTGGCACTGGTTGGTCACTCTGATTCAACCGGTGATTTTGCCTATAATGTTGATCTGTCTGCCCGCCGGGCCCAGTCGGTGATTGAGGCGCTGGTGTCAAGCCATGGCATCAAACGTGCCCGGCTGGTTGGATTGGGTGCCGGACCAATTGATCCGGTAGCTTCCAATGCTTCTGAAAATGGACGTGCGCAGAACCGCCGTGTTTCCTTTGTCGTGATTTCAGAAGCTAAAGCTGGAGAAGCAGAAGCTGCACAGGGTTTCTGGATGAACGACCGGGTAACCGGCTGTGCCATCTGGAGTGCTGACAAGCCTGAAGAAGATGAACGCGCTTCCTGGACGGGTGCTTGTCAGGGTGGCATGGCCGAGGGTAAGGGCAATCTGCTGTTCTGGGACAACAAAGGCGTACTGGCCCGTTATGATGGTCAGGTATCAACTGGCCGTGCTCACGGAAAAGGTGCAATGAAGTTCCGCAATGAGGCAGGCGACGGCATGGATTCCTATGTCGGCAAATTCATCAATGGTGCCCCTGCAGGCGAAGGCCTGCTGGTTTCTCACGATGGTTATCGATTTGAAGGCGAACTGATAAACGGCATCAATCACGGCAAAGGTAAGCTGACAACGCCGGAAGGTTGGGAGATCAAGGGTGAGATCAAAGACGGCAAGGCGATAGGAGAAGCGTTCGCCTATTATGAAGATGCCAACAAGGATCTTTATGTCGGAGATATCGAAAACTCCAAGCGCCATGGTTTTGGCATGTTGATGATGGCCAATGAGGATGCCTATGTCGGCGAATTTGTTGATGGCAGCCCATCGGGTCCCGGTATGTTTGAAGCGGCCAATGGCAGCCAGTATCTTGGCTTGTTTGCCGAGGGAGCACCTAATGGGGTTGGCACGGTGATTGATGTCGATGACACCACTTATCAGGGCTGGTATGTCAATGGCGGTGCGCACGGTAAAATCCTGGTGACTAACAAAGACGGCACGCAGGCAATCGAAACCTGGGAAAACGGGAGTAAGGTCCAATGACCATTTCAGCTAAAATCAGGAATACCATGTTGGCCGCTTCGCTTGTTGGCGGAACTGCTCTCATCTTCACTGGTATCATGGCTTCGTTTGCACCGGCTGATGCCGGGCCGATTGTTCGCAACCGGGTAAGAGGGCATGTAGCAGGTGCCGCCATTGGCGCAATTGTTGGCAACCCTGCAGCAGGGGCTCGCATCGGACGAGCAGTTGGCACGGTCAAGGGTGTCAAGAAACGCCGCAGCAACCGGCGGGCAAGAGCGGGCAGACGTCGCTGAACAGCGACAACGTAATCTGCGGCCTATGTGAAGAATTGGCCGCAGATTGAACTGCAAGGCTTCATAAAAGAGAATTATCATGGATCGACGGAAATTCTTACTCGGATTGTTTTCGACTGCTGCAACAATAGCCGTAGTAAAACCTGACAAAGCACTTGCCCAGGCGGTTGAGTGTTATGATGCCTACGGGAATTTGGTACAATGCCCAGCTCATGGATATCCATTGCCATATGGTGTTGTGCGCCGGGCACGCCGTCGCAGAAGAGTGCGCCGCAGAGTACGTCGGGTTGTTCACCACCGCGCTCGCAGGAGAGTGCGTCGCCGGATCCGTCGCAGATTCTAGAATTATTCCAACCCACCGAGTGCCACAGAATAGTGAATTTGGAGCCAGAATCATGACCAGCACCGTAAGAAATGCAATTCTATCCGGGTTAGCCTGTATCGCCCTTGCAACTACCTTTAGTAGCGATGGCACAGCACTTGCCCAGGAAAAATCCAATAGCCCGATGATCATTTTGAAAAGCATGTCGGACAATATGGCATCGAAGGCAAAGTTCTCGATTGCCGCGACTTCCATCTATGACGAGAAGTTTGAGGACCAGTTTATCAAGAGCATGGTTACTCACCGTGTGGATGTAGTGAGACCGCATACAATGTATGTTGAATCGATTTTCGATGACGGTGAGAAATGGCTGGGCGTATTTGATGGCAAGATGTTGCGGTTTTATGAACCGGCAGCAAAGGAATATTCAGAAATCCCGTTTGAGGGCAGTGTCAGTGAGCTTGTGGACAAGATGGATGAGAGTGGACTTTCCAAAACCCCATTGAATGATTTTATGCGCAAGGATTTTTACGTAGATGTTGAGCCGGGGATATTCATGGCGACCCTGGTGGATGGTTATATCGATCCACGTGATGGTAACAAGCAAACCAGTCATCTGTTGTTCCAGAGCCCCGGCACTGTGTGGCAGCTCTGGGTTGGTCGCGGTAATTATAATCTGCCCAAGCGGCTGGTTGTTACCTATACGGATATTGGCCGCCCGGAATATGCGGTTTCTTTTGACAGCTGGAGTTTTGACAGCAAGCCGGAAAAACTGCCAGCAAAATATGACATTCCGACCAGCCTGGATGGCTGGAAGAAGGTCGACTTCGTTAATCCGATTAACTTCAAATAGTAATGACACTTACGCCTGGAGTATTGATGAAACAGTTACAACATTATTCATGCTCGAAGACTGTTCCGGCTGCTGGTTTCATGCGGCTGGCTGTTGTAGCAGGTGCGTTTGTCCTGGGACTGGGATTTGGCAATCCTGCTAATGCGCAAGACAATATCAACTGTGATCGCGAAAATGTTGAAGCCTGTACTTTGGTTCATGTCGACCCCGTGCGTTTTGGCGGCCCTGATGCAGTAGGAAACCAGATTCGCGAAGATGAAAAAGAGCATCCATCGCTAATTCAAACCCATGTGTTTGATGACTATTTTGCTTTCAAGAAACAACTGACCGAAGATACCGGCTTAAGTTTCAGCATAGACTATAGCAGCGTTATGCGGAATTCCAGTAATGAGGGCCCACATTACGGTTCTGGGGGAGTATTCCGCTTCTTTGGCAGTTGGGATTTGATAAATCCGGGCGGACCGGACAGCGGTGCTCTTGTTTGGAAGGTGGAAAACCGGCACGGCTACTCAATGTTAACACCCAAAGACTTGAGTTTTGCCATTGGTTATGTCGGTATCTTTGAGTCGTCATTTTCTGATGAGGGCTGGCGACTGTCAAATCTGTTTTGGAGGCAACGCTTTCTTAATGACCGCGCAACGGTCACTGCCGGCTTTCTTGATGCCAGTGATTATGTAGATGCCTTTGCTATGGGCAGTCCTTGGCAGCACTTCATGAATTTAACTTTTTCAACCGGCAGTGCCACCATAGGATTGCCCAATGATGCAACTTTGGGTATTGCCGGTGCGGCAATGCTGACGGATAATATCTATGCAATTGCGGGCATTACCGATGCCAATGCGGTTTCAACGGATCCGTTTAATGGTTTGCATACAGCATTTGAAGATGGCGATTATTTTACCTCGGTGGAATTGGGCTGGACTTCCGCCAAGGATCGCCTGATTTTTGATAATGTTCATGCAACACTCTGGCACACAGACGGCAGTGAAGCACTGGCCGTTGCTCCTGGTTGGGGTATTGCTTTTTCAGCCACCACCTATGTTGATGATCAACTGCTATTGTTTTTACGCGGTGGCTATGCTGATGGCGGCGGCAGTCTGCTGGGCAGTTCTGTCAGCGTTGGTTTTGGTTATCAACCAGTACCAGGCAGCCATTTGCTGGGAGTGGGACTAAATTGGGGCAAACCGAATGAGACCACTTTTGCACCCGACCTCAATGATCAATGGACCGCAGAAGCCTTTTACCGCATTCAGGTGACCGAACATTTGGCGATTACGCCGGATGTACAGGTGATATTCAATCCGGCAATGAATCCAACCGAAGATGTCATTGGTGTCTTCGGACTGAGAGCGCGATTGGCATTGTAGTGGAGCAACAAACATAGAAACCAGAATTCACCCAGAATTAACAGTGAAAATTTGAGTAAACCAAGGAGAGAAAACATGCTCATCCGAAATTTGATAATTGCGGCTTTTTTGACAACTCTTATTTCATCACCAGTAACGGCCGAGGACAAGAAGCAACGTCAGGTTCTCTTCACGAACGTCAATATCTTCGATGGTGTAAGCGCAAAACTGGTCATGAATGGTTCGGTTCTTGTGGAGGGCAACCTTATTAAAAGGATCTCCGGCGATACCATAGACGCGCCGGATGCATACACGGTTGACGGTGAGGGGCGCACCTTGATGCCGGGTCTGATCGACATGCACGCTCACATGTGCATCTACAATGGCTTATCGTTCTTTCGTGATCCCTATGACGCCCAGACCGTAGGAGCCTACACTCACCAAACCGGCCTTGACTACCTTCAGCAAGGCTTCACCACAACGCGATCGGCCGGATGCAATGACCTTGGCATCGCCAAGGGCATAAACAACGGAATTATTGCTGGTCCGCGTTGGTTCCCGGCTGGCGGATTTTTGTCGCAGACCGGTGGACATGCGGACCTAGGGACCTGGTCTGACGAACCGCTCCAGCAAGATTCGTTGGAACGGGCCGAGATGATGTATATTGTCGACGGGAAAACTGAGGCCCGGCGTGCGGCACGGAGCAATTTTCGCCGAGGTGCGACCCACATTAAGATTATGGGCGGTGGTGGTGTGTCCAGCGCGTTCGATCCGCTCCACACAACCCAGTTTTCCATTGAAGAGATGCAGGCCGTCGTCGGTGTAGCGGAGGATTATGGCAGTTACGTCACCGTTCATGCATACCACGACCGCTCGATCAATCGTGCCATTGACGCTGGCGTTCGGATGCTCGAACATGGCTTCCTGATGTCAGAAAAAACGATGGATCGTATGGTCGCCGAAGGTATAGTCCTTAACGTCCAGGCTCAAGCGTCACTTGAGACATTCGGCGATGTCGAATCCATTACGTTCTTTACCGCCGACCAGAAGGCCAAGGGTGCCGCGGTAAACAAAGGCGCAACGCAGATGCTGAAATGGGCCGTCGAGAAAGGGGTAACCATGGTTCTTGGTGGAGATATGTTTGGCCCAGACCACAATCGTCAGGCGGATAACCTTATCTGGTTCAACACCATTGCCAACAATCCGCTTCTAACGTTGCAATCGTCGACTTCAACGTCCGGTAGGATTCTCGCCGAGATGTCAGGCGAAATGAACCCGTATAAAGACGGTGCGCTCGGTGTGATCGAGGAAGGTGCCTATGCTGACATCATCCTCGTCGACGGAAACCCGCTAGAAGACCTTGAAGCTGTCAAGCGCGACCGCGTCAATTTCGTAATGAAGGACGGACTCGTCTACAAAAACTGGCTACCAGGCGAGAACGCTCCAGCGTTCCAGCCTGCTGGCCCGAAACGAAACGCCTATTTTGGCAACCTTTAACCGAGAAACTGCGCAGCATGCAAAAAGGGAAAGGCGTGATTACGCCTTTCCTATAGCAATTTAGAGGGAGAAGTATTGTGAAAAAAATATCGATTGCAATGGCAGGTGTTGTAGCCGCGTTAACGCTTGGCTTAATGTCGGCATTGGCACAGGAAAAACCAAAGCCGCAAACTTTGTTCATCAATATCAATATATTTGATGGGGTAAACGACAAGCTCGCGATGAACCAAAGGGTTCTTGTTGAAAATAACCTCGTTAAAGCGATTGGCGATGAAACGCTTAAAGCCAACAAGGACGCTACCGTCATCGATGGCAATGGTCGAACTCTGCTTCCTGGATTCATCGACAATCACGTACATTTGATGTTGCCAGGGCCCACCCTTCCGGCGATGGAAGCGAACAGCACCTGGGAAGATCTAGCGATCGCGGGTGTAGCATCTGCCGAGATGTATCTCATGCAGGGGTTCACAACCGTTCGAGACGCAGGTGGCCAGAATGGTGGCCTCAATCGTGCTATAAATGCGGGCACAATTATCGGTCCAAGGATTTATCCCTCCGGCGCGTTCCTCGGCACGAGAGGCGGTCACGCGGATTTCGCAAATTATACCTCACCGGTCGGCGAGTCCTCTAACTTCACCCGACTGAACATGGCACAGGAAGTTGATAGTGTGGCTGACGTTCAAAAATACGGGCGCAACAATTTCCGCATGGGGGCCACCCAGTTGAAGTTTATGCAGTCGGGTGGCGTGGTGTCGGCCTTTGATCCGTGGCAACTGGTTGCAGGCTCTCAGGCCGAGATTGAGGCGGCGGTTCAGGTTGCAAACGAATATAACAGCTATGTAATGGCACATTCGTACCGAAAAGTGGCTATCCTGAACGCCTTGAATGCCGGTGTACGTTCAATCGAACATGGCTTCATGTTCGACTGCGAAATATCTGCCCTGATGAAGGAAAAGAATGCCTACATCACAACGAACCTGACGGCCTTTGATTCGAACCTTTTCGACATTCCTGCCATCAGCCAGGTTCCCGCCAGTTTGCGTAAGGCCAAATCCGCGGCTGCTGCGTTTGGCGATTACCTTAAAAACATGAAGGAATGCCCGGCGAAGCGCGGACATCATACGGACTGCGTGGGCACCGTCGATGCCTGCAACATCCAAATTGCCTATGAGAAGCATCTCGCGAACGAGTTCTTCGGTGCTTACACGTCTCTTGTTGCGCTGACTTCGATTGGTGGCGAGATCGCCGCCATGACTGGGGATTTCATGAACCCGTATCCCGAGGGCAAGCTCGGCGTGATCGAAGAAGGCGCCTATGCGGATATCCTGATTGTGGATGGTAATCCGCTTGAGGATTTCTCAGTCGTTGGCACGGGCACCAAATGGTTTGGTGCAAACCCGCGGCCAGACAGTCCCGAGACCATCCGTATCATCATGAAAGACGGAAAAATCTACAAAAATACACTCGAATAGTACTTTTGATTGAAGTGTGTGGGATCCACAGGTTCCCACACACTCACAACAACAAGAACAACAACTGAGTTGAAAAACAGGGGCAAATCAAATGAATATCAAGACAAGTTTAACTGGCCTGTTTTTGAGCTTTCTGTTGCTGCCGATCAAAGCGATTGCCCAGGAAGCAGTCGATGCCGATGCCCTGGCCAAGGAACTGGCCAATCCAGGCGGTGCGTTGTCCTCAATGACCAACAAGATCGAGATTCGCTGGTTTGACGGGGACCTGCCGGACGCCGACAAACAACATGCCTATACCTATGTATTTCAGCCCACTTTGCCATTTCCAACCGCCGGTGGCGATACTTTCATTTTGCGACCTGCTTTCAGTTACCTGATGCATCAACCCTATTTTGATGCGGCACAGCCTGGATTTGATCAGGCTACCGCCTTCGGTGATATTGGCTTTGATGCGCTTTATTCCTTTGGCGATGTCGATCCTTATGTATTCGGGCTGGGTCTGGTTGGGGGTATTCCAACCGGCACGGATAATCGCATTACTGGTGATAACTGGTTACTCGGCCCTGAATTGCTGTTTGCCAGGAAATTCGACTGGGGTATTGCCGGATTCCTGGCTTTTCATCAGTGGAAGGCTGCAGGTCATGGTGGTGACTTCAATGTCTCTTCATTTCAGCCGTTGTTTGCCTATTCCCTGGGTGATGGTGTTACCGTTGGACCATCAGGAACTATCACATACAACTGGAACGCCGAGCATGATGATGCCTGGACCGTGCCCATTGGTCTTAACATAGGCAAAGCAACGACACTGAATGGCAAACCG
The DNA here is from genome assembly GCA_024225445.1 of Hyphomicrobiales bacterium. Classification (GTDB taxonomy): domain Bacteria; phylum Pseudomonadota; class Alphaproteobacteria; order Rhizobiales; family Rhizobiaceae; genus JAAEMP01. The sequence continues at coordinate 12,889 of JAAEMP010000367.1, forward strand.
ATAAAATATGGCTTCTCGGTTGAATACAATGTCGTGCGACCAGATAGCTTTGGACCGGAATGGAAAGTTACGTTCTCGATCGCCCCGGTTGTGCAAAATCCGTTTCTGAGGTGAGAAGAAACATTTTCGGGCAACAACAATAATATTCTGTTGGTACCTTGAACCGATGTGTATTGTGGTGGCCAATCCGGAAGAGGAAGCCGGTGTTAGCCTGGTTTTGGAAAGCATTGATTATGAAAAACCTCTTCTCCAGCATCCGCACAAATATCCTTTATGGGGCCATTGCGCTGTTGCCCGTTGCTGTGCTGGCTTTTATTGTCTTCAAACTTTCTGAAATTTTGCAGAAACTTTTGGGAGGGTTATCACCAATTCTTGGCACAAATTCGTTCGTCGGTATTGGTTTGCTGATTATCGTTGCGATCCTTACATTGTTGTTTCTGTGTTTTCTCTTTGGCGTTTTCGTCAATACGAAAGTTGGGGCATTGTTGATCGGTAAGATTTCATCTGGTCTGGGTGAAAATATTCCCGGTTATAATATTATCACAAATCTCATGAGTGGCATGGCCGGAGGCAATATCTCCTACCCTCCCGCCCTGATTACACTGTATGCCCCGGGAGCTGTATCGCTTGGATTTGTTATGGAAGATACAGGCGGACAATATCTTACTGTGTTTATCCCGTTAGCGCCGCTGATGACGGTTGGTGCAATTCATTTGGTTGAATGCAATCGTGTTGAGTTGATTGAAGGTTCGAGCATCAATGCGGCTAATTGTGTGACCCAGTGGGGATTGGGTCTTGAAAAATTCAGAAGCAACATCGAGCCGCCAAAACCGGTTCAAGATGGCTGATATCGTGCGGGTTCTGAAACATGTTTTTAAGACGTACTTCGTGAGGAAGGAACAAGGAGTAAAAAATGGCCGGATCCTGGTTCAATAGAAATAAATACAGATTGGCACTGGTTTGTTTGGCAATTCCGGTTGTGCTCGTCGCCGTCGTTTGGGCACTACTGGCATTACCCTTGCTTGACGGTTTCCGCCGCACTGCACTTGAAAATCTAATAAGCAATAGCATCGGTCAAAAGGTTCAAATTGCAGGAGCCGCCCGTATCCGGCCAGGCCGAAATGCCACTGTGTTAATAACTGATGTGACCATCACCAATGAAGACTGGAACGGCGACAAGCGTATCGCATCACTGGATTCTCTGGAACTGGATGTTCCGATGTGCGTACTGATTTATTGCGAGGCAAAATTGAATAGCTCGGTCCTTCGCGGCGGAACATTCTTCCCTGAAATCTCAGAGACTGGCCAAATAAAGTGGGCCAATAATGCGACATCAGATGATGAAACGGACAGCCATGAGACCACTCAGATAATTGCTAGAATATTATCTTCCATTACCGATGCGAGCGATGTATCAATCAAATATTCTGATCGCAGAACAGATTATTCCTTTGAGGCAATCATAGAAGAATATCAATTGGCACGCTCACAAAACAACGGCTGGCGATCAACGGGTCATGGCAGCCTCAATGGCAAGCCACTGCAAATTAGTGGTGAATACACAGATCCACAATCAACATCCTCACAGGCTCCTGATCATCCCCATTTTCGTATCACATCAACAGGAACTGAATTGCTGGCAAAAAGCAATGTAGCTGGATGGGTTGGCCCGGAAGGACTTGATCTCGGATTTGAAATGAAAACCAGTTCACTTGGTGATTTTCTGGAATTGGTCGGCATTGAAAGAGCCCTGGAAGGCACGGGTAAACTGACATCAAGGCTGAAAGGTGAATTCACAACATTGTCAGCAAACGAAATCAAACTTGCAACAGAGTTTGAAAACGGCGGTGCCATAAACATCAATGGTGTGATTGATGATCTGTGGCGATTTAGCGGCATAAATCTCGAATTTGAAAGAAGGTTTCGAGGCCCTGAGAATAATGAAGAACTGACCCGCGAATTATATGATATTGAACTATCATCAATAGATGGCAAAATTACCGGTGATCGCGGTGTGTTGCAATTCGACAAGCTGTTCATCCGCACAGACGCATTCGACCGGGAGTTTCGCAAAATCGGTCCGGTTAAAACCGGTAAATTGAAAGTAACTGCGGATGGCAGACTTCAATTGTCCGGTGTGCATATTCTCGCCGGGCCCGAAAGCACACCCCATGTCGATATAAAAGGCTCGATAAACGATGTATTGCGTTTTGGCAACGTCAACTTTGCTGGAAGCCTCAATCTGCCCGCAGCCGATGTCTTTGGCCTGCAAGATGTCAAAAACAGTGCAGAGCTTGGAAATTTTGTCGGCAATTTTGAGCTGAAGGATGAAGATGGGAGCCTTGGTATTGAAAGCCTGGCAATTGATGTGAACGGCACCGAACTGATTGAAGGGGGGATTAAACTGGTTGCAGACGACCTGAGCGCGAGAGATGAAATAGCATTCGATGTTGACCTGACCATCCCCGACTACGCGGTATTTGCCAAGGTCGCCAACACCAAACAGATAGAGATCAACGGCATACATTTTAACGGCAAATTGAAGGGGAGCGATGAAACAGCGACAGTCGAAGGCTCGCTGGTTATCGATGACACTGTAATTGAAGGCCACCTCACCTTGAACAAAGAGGGAGTGAGGCCAAAAATATCCGGAACAATTGCCTCACCGGTTGTTGATTTTGATGACATCATCACGGCAATGTCGGCAATTTCTGAATTAGGGCAGAAAAAAAGAGATTCCAAAACCAGGAGAATATCAAGGAAGGCGTCTGCAATAAGACTATTTGACGTGGATATATTTGTCACCGCACATAAAATTGCCAACTCCGGTTCCAAGTCGAGCAAATTTCTGGGCAAGGTTGATATTGACCATGGCAAGTTGACCATAGATCCACTGGAAATCTCTTATCTTGGTGGAGAATTTGACGCCCAGATCAAAGCCGATCTGGTTTCCAAAAATGGAACCGTATTGGTGAAGGGAAAAACCCGCGGATGGCAACTAGGTTCCATTCTCAAGGAAAAGCATCTCGGATTTCCAGTTTCCGGCAATGTCTCTGCAACCTATGATCTAAATGGGGCGGGAAATACAATTCCGGATGTTTTGAAATCTGCCAATGGCTCGGTTTCCTTTTACTCCGGTCGCGGCCGTATCGGATCAACGTTGTTGGACCTTGCAGGTATGGGAGTTTTTCCATGGTTATTTTCTGATGCCAAGAAAGCCGGTTATTCGAAAATTCGCTGTATTGTTGCGCCCTTCAGTGTAAAAAACGGACGCTTTTATACTTCAAATTTTGTTCTGGAAACCGAGCACGTGCAGGTGCTTGCCAAAGGCAGCATTGATATACGAAACAGCAGCGTGAAACTGCACGCGCAACCGCGCGCAATTGACGGCAAGTTTCCCTCTGCTGCGACTGCTTTTACGATTACCGGATCACTGAAAAAGCCAAAGATCGCGATTGCAGGCAAATCTTCCAAGAAAAAGACCAAGCCGGTGTTCAAATTCCAAAAGCAAGAGAAAAGAAAACACAGACCATGCCGAATCTGATCGGTTTGGTGACCCAGAGTTATACCATGTTGCTAACCGTTTCAATCAACAACAATCCATTAGAAAGAAGTAGGATATGACGATATCGGAAAGACAATTAGTTCCGTTTGAAAAATTGGGATTAAGCGCGATTTACCTGAGCTCTCAAAATTGCCGAAATGGTATTACGGATATTCGGAAACTACAAACCCGGAATTTTAGACAGTATCTGATGTTTACCGTGATTGCGCTTTGTACCTTTCTCGCATTCACTTTCAACAACACAGCATTTGCTCAGCAACAGATAACCAATACGCCAGTAGAAACCGTCGATGCCACAGAGCTTCTTGATCCAAATCTAAGCGATGAAGAATTTACCTTGAGACTGGTGCATTTAACAAGCGCAGAACTCCAAAAATTTACCGAGGGTTGGATCAAAATCACCCAGGCAAAAACCAAGGAAGCCGCAGAAGTAAATATTGAACTGGCTACAGCAGAAGATTCAGATTTTGAAAAGTTACGAGCAAAACTGGATAACGCGCTACAGCATCGTAATATTTTGTTTAGTAAGCTTGAAATTGTCCTCAACGAATGGGAGGCGAAGGGTGCAAAATCAGAAAATCTGGCAGAGTATCGGAACTATATTTCGGCGGTTAGACGAAGTGAACTAAAGGCAACTGACATAAAGACACGCAGTAAACAGCTGCTTGACTGGTTTATGTCCGCGCACGGTGGGGGAAAAATCGGAATTTGGGCTCTCTCCCTTTTGGCGTCGCTATTTGGTGTAATGTTCCTGGCGCGAATAATTACAGGATTGCTCAAACGTGTATTGTTCAAGATTCCGGAGATGTCCGACTTGTTGCGGAATTTTGTCTCCAATATCGCCTATTGGCTTATTTTTGGGGTGGGTGTGATCATAACACTTTCACTGTTTGGAATTAATATGACACCGCTCCTGGCAGTGTTTGGTGGTGTGAGTTTTATTGTGGGATTCGCGATGCAAAGTACGCTGGGTAATCTGGCTAGCGGGCTTCTCCTGATGATTACAAAACCGTTTGATGTTGGTGATGCGGTTGATGCGGCAGGTGTTTCCGGAACTGTTCGAAATGTGAGCATTGTATCAACCACAATCCTGACCTTTGATAATCAGGTAATTGTTGTGCCCAACACAATGGTCTGGGACAGCGTCATTACCAATGTGAATGCCAGTGATACTCGCCGTGTGGATCTGATGTTTGGTATTGGTTATGGCGATGACATCGAATTGGCAAAGAATACACTCGAAGAGATTCTAAATAAACATCCTCTTGTTCTTGATGATCCAGCACCAAATATCCGCATGCATGAACTGGCAGATTCTTCGGTTAATTTCATCTGCCGCCCTTGGGCAAAGACCGAAGACTACTGGACTGTATATTGGGATGTGATGCAGCAGACCAAAGAACGATTTGACCAGGTCGGCATCTCGATCCCATACCCGCAGCGCGACATTCATGTTCATAAAGCTGCGCAAATTGCAGACTAACAAAATACAGGGGCACATTTACCCTGCTGATAGACTGGATAATATGCATCTGCAGCCATCACTGTCGCAGGCGAGATCAAACTGCCAATTGACGGTAAGTTTCTAATTTCAAAGGTGAAAAAAAATAATGCAGTCAAATCTGGTTTTGCCAGAAACAAAGCAAGGGATAACCTAAATGGTACACATGGCGAATTGCAAAACTCGATTTGTCGAGTTCCTGACCAGGGAAACAAATTTTTGTCGCAGGCAAGCTCTGGATTGCACCTGGAAATCCCTGAGTGGCTCATGGCTTATTGTCATAGTCGCTGCGTTTGTGCTGATCGGCAGTCCGGTAACCGCACAGGCTAAGTGCGCGAAAG
>JAAEMP010000368.1 GCA_024225445.1 Hyphomicrobiales bacterium
AGGACCAAGTCCGACGAGATGCTCGCGCAACATCCTTGGTTGGCGGACACTCCCGAAGACGTTCGGTCTGGGGCTCTGCGAGACCTGACCAAGGCACAATCAGCCCATTTTGCCAAGCTGCGCAAGCTACGTGATGTGGACCCTTCGGCCAGGTTGGCGTGCAAGTTCAAGTTCCGAAGCAAGAGGGACTTCCAGCAGTCCATTGAAATTCGCGCGCGAGACTGGGGTCGGTCGTGTGGAATATATTCGAAACTCTTTGGCCAAGGAGTTCTCAAGGGGGCAGAGGAGCTCCCAAAGGAGCTCAAAGCGACGTGCCGCTTAGTCCGAGATCGTCTCGGAAGGTACTATATCTGCCTGGTACGCCAAGTGGCGATACGGAGCGAGAACCAAGCTCCTAAGTCAACACATGGCGTCGTGTACTTGGACCCTGGCGTGAGAACTTTTCAGACGTGCTTTGACGCAGACGGTTTGATTGCAGAATGGGGCGAGACCGACATGACGAAGCTCTTCCAATACTGCGAGGCAGCGGGCCGCCTGCAGAAGCGCATCTCAAACACAAAGGGTAATTCGACAAAGAAGCATCGCCGTCGCATGGCGTGGTATCGCCTCCTTAAAAAAATTCGCAACAAGGTCAACGAGGTACACAAGAAGCTGAGCACTCGGCTCTACGAGAATTACCGTGTCGTTCTCCT
>JAAEMP010000369.1 GCA_024225445.1 Hyphomicrobiales bacterium
CTCGGCTGAGGTGAGGGTGCCGTCGCCGTCGTCGTCTGAGTCGAGGTAGTTGGGTGTCGTGTCGCCATCAGTGTCCGGACCCGGGGTGGTGGCCGGATCGTCATCGTCATCGGTGTTGGCGTCCTCCTCACAATCCCACAAACCATCCGAATCCGAATCGACCGCACAATGATCAACAGGAACCGCCAGGTTCAGGACGTAGACGGCGCCTCGGTCGGTGCCGCCGTCATCATCCGAGCGCGCGCCGACAGTGATATCGATTATCCCGTCACCATCGAGGTCACCAACCCCGGCCACCGAGAAACCGAGCTGGTCGTTGTCGTCGAGGGGGCCGGTCAACCCGCCTGTGGTGGAGGAGATTTTCTGTTCGGCTTTGACGGTGCCATCGGCGTTGAGGAACAGGACATACACGGCCCCCCGCTCGGCGCCGCCGTCGTCATCGCCGGTGGCACCGACCGCGATGTCGACGATCCCGTCACTATCGAGATCACCGACACCGGCCACCAAAGCACCGAACCAGTCGGTGTCGTCTAGGGGGCCGGTGAGCCCACCCGTGGTGGAGGAGATCTTCTGTTCGGCCTTGACGGTCCCGTCCGCGTTGAGGAACAGCAAATACACGGCCCCCCGATCAGCGCCGCCGTCATCGTCTTGCCAGGCGCCGACCGCGATATCGGCGATCCCGTCACCATCAACATCACCAACACCTGTCACCGACTGCCCGAAGTAGTCGGCGTCGTCGAGGGGGCCTGTGAGCCCACCGGTTGTGGAGGAGATCTTCTGTTCTGCTTTGACGGTGCCATCGGCGTTGAGGAACAGCACATACACGGCCCCTCGATCGGTGCCGCCATCATCGTCACTCTTGGCGCCGACCGCGATGTCGACTATCCCGTCACCATCAACATCACCAACACCGGCCACCGACCGCCCGAACAGGTCGGAGTTGTCGAGGAGGCCTGTGAGCCCGCCGGTGGTGGAGGAGATTTTCTGTTCTGCTTTGACGGTGCCATCGGTGTTGAGGAACAGCACATACACCGCGCCTCGTGAAGAACCTCCGTCATCGTCAAGGTGGGCGCCGACCGCGATATCTGCGATCCCGTCACCGTCGAGGTCACCAACCCCGGCCACCGAGACACCGAACAAGTCGGTGTTGTCGAGGGGGCCGGTGAGCCCACCCGTGGTGGAGGAGATTTTCTGTTCAGCCTTGACGGTGCCATCGGCGTTGAGGAACAGCACATACACCGCGCCTCGTGAAGAACCTCCGTCATCATCGCCATAGGCGCCAACCGCGATGTCGACTATCCCGTCACCATCAACATCACCGATCGACGCCGACGCAGCCCCGAAAGAGTCGGAGTCACCGAGAACAGCCGCCAGACCGCCGACGGTGTCGGAGATCTTCTGCTCAGAGGCGACCGTGCCGTCAGTGGCAACCGTGATGGGGAGGTCCAGATAGTCGGGTTGGCCATCCCAATCGCTGTCTTGGGCGTCGCGGGGGTCACCATCAGCATTCGGGTCGGCGTTCTCGGCCGAGGTGAGGGTGCCGTCACCGTCGTCATCTGAGTCCAGATAGTTGGGTGTCGTGTCGCCGTCGGTATCGGGACCCGGGGTGGTGGCCGGGTCGCCGTCGAGGTCGGTGTCGGCGTCCTCCTCACAATCCCACAAACCATCCGAATCCGAGTCAACCGCACAATGATCAACAGGAACCGCCAGATTCAGCACATACACGGCCCCCCGCCAAGTGCCGCCATCATCGTCGAGGAAGGCACCAGCGACAACGTCAATCACACCACCGCCATCCAGATCACCAACCCCAGCGATCGACCGGCCGAAGCGGTCCCCGTCATCGAGGGGGCCGCTGAATCCGCCGGTGACCGAGGAGATCTTCTGTTCGGCTTTGACTGTGCCGTCCGCGTTCAAGAACAGCACATACACAGCACCCCGGTCGGTGCCACCGTCATCATCGCTGTCGGCACCCACGGCGATGTCGGGGATCCCGTCACCGTCCACATCGCCGACACCGGCCACCGAATAGCCGAAACGGTCGCCGTCGTCGAGGGGACCCGTGAAGCCGCCGGTGGTCGAGGAGATCTTCTGCTCAGCCTTGACCGTCCCGTTGGTGTTCAAGAACAGGACATACACGGCACCCCGACCATTGCCGCCGTCATCGTCCTCATAGGCGCCGACCGCGATATCGACTTGGCCGTCTCCGTCGAGGTCGCCGACACCGGCCACCGAGATACCGAAGTAGTCGGTGTCGTCTAGGGGTCCTGTGAGTCCACCAGTGGTGGAGGAGATTTTCTGTTCGGCTTTGACGGTCCCGTCCGCGTTCAAGAACAGCAAATACACGGCCCCCCGATTACCGCCGCCGTCATCGTCTTGCCAGGCGCCGACCGCGATATCGACGGCCCCGTCACCATCCAAATCGCCGACACCGGCCACCGAATAGCCGAAGTAGTCGATGGTGTCGAGGGGTCCTGTGAGCCCACCGGTGGTCGAGGAGATCTTCTGTTCAGCCTTGACCGTGCCATCAGCGTTGAGGAACAACACATACACGGCCCCCCTTTCACCGCCGCCATCATCATCTCCGTGGACGCCCACGGCGATGTCGGGGATCCCGTCACCGTCGAGGTCACCCACCCCGGCCACCGAGGTGCCGAACCAGTCGTCGTTGTCTAGGGGGCCTGTGAGTCCGCCGGTGGTGGAGGAGATCTTCTGTTCAGCTTTGACGGTCCCGTCAGCGTTCAAGAACAGCACATACACGGCCCCCCGATCAGCGCCGCCGTCATCGTCATACATGGCACTGACCGCCACATCGACGATCCCGTCACCATCCAAATCCCCAATCGAAGCCGTCGAAATCCCGAAAGTATCCCCATCGTCGAGAACGGCGGTCAACCCGCCCGTGGTGTCGGAGATCTTCTGCTCGGTGGCCACCGTGCCGTCAGTGGCGACAGTGATGGGGAGGTCCAGATAATCGGGTTGGCCGTCCCAGTCTGAGTCCAACGCGTCGCGTGGATCACCGTCGGCGTTGGGGTCCGCGTTCTCCGCTGAGGTGAGGGTGCCGTCACCGTCGTCATCTGAGTCGAGGTAGTTGGGTGTC
>JAAEMP010000370.1 GCA_024225445.1 Hyphomicrobiales bacterium
AAGCTCAATGCAGCGGGGAAACTCCCTATTCATTTATGAATTGATACCCACCTGACGAACTCGCCCGTAAATTGCATCGCAAAACAAAATTAAATCAAACTGCTTTCGCCCCTGGATCATTTCAAATCATAATTGTGAATTAAATAGGGCCTCCTCAGAAAGTCATTTCCAATGAAGGCGATTGTTTCAGTTTGTCGGTATTGCGAGCGGTTATTGTGTGCAACCAGTAAAGTTGGGCTTCCAAAACCGCTGTCACATAGCGAACGATGTGTCACAGAACCCCGACAAATAACAGAATTGCGGCAACACTTACCTAAATGCACTTAACCAGAGCGCATCTTTTTTACAGGGTCTAAAGAGAGGTGAATGGCTGAAACAATTACCTGTTCTGTTTTAGACCGTGCATGATGAACAGGGCTGTTTTTGTAACAATTCAAGTATCTACTTTGTTGAAAGTGGGTGGGTTAAGAAAGGCTATGGCTTATAGGTTTTTGCCAGTATTTTGCGGGCTTGGATAAGGGAGCAGACCGTGCCACAAGATCTTTGGAAACGAATCTATCTGCAAGGCATCGACTATTATGAACAAATTCACCGGACTATTTGCCATTACTCTACTACTGGTATTTTGTTCGAGCGGCTTTGCCCAACGCATGCCGCCACGCGAAGCAATTGACGCTTGCACCGGGAAAAGAATGGGAGCGCGCTGCGAATTTCAGGACCGGCAGGCTGTCACGCGCGGAATATGCAATGATAAACCCGGGATCATGGCTTGCGCTCCTGACAGGGATGGAAGTCCTCGTCCTTCAAAACCACCGGTACGCGGTCAAGATCAGACAACCAAACCACAATATTCACTGGAGGGTAATGGTGGCACCCAATTCAAACTGGAAGCGTGGGCGGATAACTGGTTTGCGGCTTATCTGGGTAGCCTGTTAATTGTGGAAGATTCCGTTTCGATCACGACTGAGCGCTCCTTCAATGCGGAAACGGTGATCTTTGATGCCGATTACCCATTGCAGCTTAACTTCATTATCAAGGACTTCATACAAAACAATACCGGACTGGAATATATTGGTCAGCGCAAACAGCAAATGGGAGATGGTGGTTTTATTATGCAGTTGACAGACCAGAGTACCGATAAAATAGTATCGGTATCTGATGAAAATCTCAAATGTAAGGTCATCCATAAAGCCCCGCTAAGTAAAACCTGCGAACGCTCATCCTCACCCATTGCCGGTAAATCGCCATGTAAATTCATTTCGTTGAAGGAACCATCCGGCTGGAAAAAACTCAGGTTCAACGATAGTGGCTGGGAGAAAGCCACCGTTCACAGCTATCGAAGCGTGCGCCCCAAAGGTGGTTATGATCGAATTGACTGGGCTGCGAACGCCAAACTTGTCTGGGGGCCCGATCTAAAGGCAGACAATACTCTTCTTTGTCGAGTGACAATCAAAAATGGAGATCAGGCAGCTATTCCCAAACCCCCAGACAGTAAATCCAGCCTGCATGCACATTTTGGTCATTTCGATACTGTCAGTGTCAGGCAAGAGGGAAAATACTTCCGCATTTCTTCTAATGGACTTGCAAATCACAATATGATGAAAGGAATTACCAGTTGGCAACAACAAGTTCCCCTTCCTCAGGATTACTACGGGAGCAACAGCTGGAGCATCCCGATAAAACCGAAAATCGCCAACAATCCTATTTCAACAGCCGATCATTTTCATCGTGGCGCAATAGCCGTTGCGGTTAATGGCATCCCGATGTTCAATGCGCTGAATAACAGGGGAGAATTTGCCGCAAATGTGGGAGAACTTGATAAATGGGGCGGACACAGCGGGAGGGCGGATGACTACCACTATCATTTGGCTCCTGAACATTTGGAAGACTTCGTGGGTAAAGGCAATCCGATAGCCTACGCGCTGGACGGATATCCTGTATATACTCAGACCACCGATAAACTCGACAAATACCTTGGCAGATTCAACAAGACCGGATCATACCAGTATCATGCTGTGGATCATCCACCCTACTTTATTGCAGGCTTGAGAGGAGAGGTAACAACCGATTCTCCATCCAGTGCACCTGAAGATCAGATAATACCTCAGGCCAGAAC
>JAAEMP010000371.1 GCA_024225445.1 Hyphomicrobiales bacterium
AGACCCTCCATACGGCGCAAGCGCTCGCAATCAAGGCGCATTCCTGATGAAAAGGCTGGAGAATGTCCGCGCCGAATTCTCCCTCACCGCATTAGTCTACAACATCCGCCGGGCACTCAATCTTGTCGGAGTAAAAGGACTGATGGCAGCTGTACGGGCTTGAAAGGACGAATTGACAGCAAAACAACTGGTATTTCACTGCCAGAAGCGAAAACTCCGCCCATACGGCACCAATGGAGCAGTCCAGGTCAATTTTCCGTTCAACCGCTAAATATTCGCAAAACATCAGTCGTTGACCGCATAGCACAGGCACAACTGCGGTTTTCACACGGTCTGGATGGTTTTTGCAACGTTCTATTTCAGTGTGCCAATTCACCACGCAGTTTGCGCAATTGCACCATTACCATGACCGAACCAAGTGCTGTTACTTGCCATTGCCTGACTGGGCAACCGACTTGTTGCGAACTGCCTTCGTCGATTCCCAAATCATTGGCAAACCGAGCTCGACCAGCCGCACAGAAAAAATCTTCGATTGCCAATCCCTTTTTGATTCCGACGCCATTATCAAACTGCGCGAAAATTGAAGAAATCTGGTTAACACCCTCATCTGCTAGATGTGTGATAAACTGCGCTACCTCCAATTCGGCATGTTGTCGTAGTTCCCAGTCAATTGCTTCAGGATTAATTTCGCGTAGCTCAAGGATAATTTTACCTACATGGCGCTCCGCACCGTTCTTTATGCTCCAACAGCAAGTGATTTCCGAAAGTTGTGGTGGCATATCTGTTTGCTCCACAAATCGAGTCAATTGAAGCCTGCTTAGGCGTCCCATTACATCGCAATTTGCACTTGTACGACCTGTCATCAATTGAGCGGATTGACCTTCGATTGATGTTTGCAAGGAAGCAAGAATTGTGGACATATCGCCATCGCTGAGATGCCTTGCTGACCGGCAAAAGTCGCGCCACCAATCTGTGTCCGGTATTTCCTCCCAACGTGTATTCAGGACGCAAATATTCCCAAGGCCATTCGTAACCGTAATTTCCTTGGCATCCGATACAGTATTTCGTCGCCCAAACATTATGCCCTCCATAGTTTGGTGTATTAAACACAGTTCTTCTTAAGAATGTACAAACTTCTTACTTGGCTGCTCCAAATGTATCTCCCATCCTTTTTGAATCTAGCCCCTTGGAATTACGGTAATGGTATGGACGCCCCGCACGGCTTCTAAATGAGCCATAATGGAAGCGTTAACAACGATTCTATTTACAGGAGGCGTCCATGACTAATACCATTACCACTATAGGATTAGACCCGCTGACCGGCAGGTGAAT
>JAAEMP010000372.1 GCA_024225445.1 Hyphomicrobiales bacterium
AATCAGCCCCCAGAAGCTTATTGGGGCTGCGTTGCGAACCTTGCCCGATATACATATCGCCCAGATATATTTTTGGGTTCCGCGCCTAGCCGAGCGAACTGATTTGACTCCATCAAATGGTTCAATCTAAACCGGAAGTGCTCTAGTCACCGGCACGTGTCCCCCACTCCAACAGGTGATCGAAATTCAGTCTTTGTCCCGCTCAAATATCCAGTCATGGTCCGGATGGTTTTGAAAACGCCATTTTCGCAAAGGTCCTGCCATGACGTTGAGATAATACATTTCATAGCCATAGGGTGAGCAACAGGGATGATGGCCTTTTGGAACCAGGACCACATCGCCATCTGATACAGCCATGGTTTCGTCCAGTGTTGCATCTTCGGTGAACACCCGCTGGATTCCGTATCCCTGAGCCGGGTTGATACGATGATAATAGGTTTCTTCCAGATAAGTTATATCCGGGTAATTATCTTCATCATGGCGATGCGGCGGATAAGATGACCAGTTGCCGTCAGGTGTGAACACCTCGGTGACAAGCAAACTATCCGCAACGTCACGATTTTCCATAGCGATATTGTGAATATAACGCGTATTGGCACCCTTGCCACGCTCCTCAAGTTCTATACCGGTTGGCCCGATTATCCGAGCCGGATGGGTTCCATTTCCGGGCGCAGAGCAAACCGCGAGAACACACCTGGTAGTCGGGTTTACCGTCCAGCTGACTGCATTGGGCACATAAACGCAATGGGGCGGAGTGCGTTCAAAAACACTCATGCGATCACCCAGTTCACCAAAATTACTGTCACCTGCAGCAATTTCCGCTTTTCCTTCAACCAGTACCAGTATCACCTCACGATCATCGCTCAGCTGCTTAATGCTATCGCCTTTATCAAGGTGATATAATTTGAAGCCGACATAAGTCCACCCGGCACCCTGCGGGCTTATGTTATGTACCTCGCCGTTTGAACCAGCTGGTTTTCGATGAAGATTTCCCACAAAATACTCCTGACAATGAAATGGTTACTGTAATCACTTTATCGGAGTCAGCAAATTAATAATGCACCGATTTCGACTCTGCCTGACAATGAAGGAAATTCCCAATCACTATCGAATCTTACCGATGGTATTGTTGACTTCCTCAGCCCCGATTGTGAATTAATCCATCCTGAAACATCCAATTTCACAATTCTTAGCTTCCATATTCAGGAATTTCCGGTGAAAACACCAGGAATTTGTTTGAAAGATTTTCAAAATGCTATCATACGTGATTAGGTTGTGGTGGTGATTCGATTAGTATAGTATCGTGGTGGTCTGATTGGGGGGTAAATGGATATCCGGAGGATAACCGGTACGAATGTGGAACAGTTACAGTTCGATATTCGTAGTGCTGTTGGACAAATCTCAAAAACAACAGATCCTGAAACTGCCTGCTCCATTGCCGAGCAGTTTTTCCTTTCAAGACAACTTAAGTTGATTTCTGTGATTTTTTGTGATCGCAATAACCCCAGTAATGTAGTCAGGCCTTTTCGTAATGCACCAGAAAAACTGACGAATATTCGAAAAAAAATGGGTGAAAATGGTATCTGTCCAATTACAGTTGAAGCGCTTCGCTTGCTGCATCCATTTGAAATCAGTAAGATTGACCGGTCGCGATTTGACGACCTGTTAAGCAATAGATTTCTTGATGAATTGTCAAAATGTTTTTCCAACGGTGTTTTTGTCGTACCGGTAATATTGGGCCGAGGTCTTGGCCAGCTTATGATAAGTTCAAATAATGGACCATTTTCTTCCGAAGATAAATTACTAATCATTGATGCGGTCTGCCAGATTGCCGTTGCCATTATCTGCCGTTTTCCCGAGGTTACCACCTTTTTTGAATCAAAAAGGTTATCCACTCTGGAAGCAGAGGCACTGTTCTTGAATTCCAGTGGTTATACCGATAGCGAAATTGGTGGATTCCTAAACCTGAGCGACATTACCATCGGTTTAATTATGAAAACTGCAGAAGAGAAACTGAAAGCAAAGAATCGATCACAAGCGATCGCCAATGCAATTGCTTTTGGTGAGATATTCAGCACGCAATTCAGATATCTGGTTTAAATTGGTCAATTGATAATCTACCAAATTTCTGAGGAATTTAAACCAAAAGCTATCCAATTCGTGTGCCTGATTGAGTTGGGTGATTGACAGTTGATATATAAAAGTCGATAAAAATGATTGCACGGATTACAGATGTGGGTATTTGGTAGGACAGCAACAGATTTTTGTTGCTAAACTTGGAGTAAACATTGACCTGTTATTTTGGCAAGCTTATAACCCGCTATAACTCGGCTCGTGATCACATAACCCTGCTTCTGGCTTCCGAGCTGGAAGTTAGTGACCATGACATCGCTGAAGCTGATCAGAAATTAAGCGATGCGTTTGATGCGATTATGCAGGCCGAAGCTCGCACCCCCTTACAGGCATTCGCCCGAATTCGCTTTATTGTTGAACAAATTAACCAGCGCTCTGAAGATCAGGAAATCATCAAGAAGATGACAAGTCAAATTCTGGATGACATTTCAGAAATATCGGCGGAAACGTATCCTGAACATCAGAATATGCTGACACGCGCTGTTTGACGGTCAATTTTTCAGAATTCGGATATTTTGATTATTCCACGGCCGATGTCCGATCTCTCTTATTGTTATTCTTGTCCAAAAATTCCAAAAGTGAAAACACCGTGTTTATTACTGTTACCTACAGAAACTAATTATCCAACCTGGAATTTAGTCCATGGATTCTAAATCACTAAGAGAAAACTTCAGCTCTTCCCAGACAATAGGCAAAAACGTTTGCAGATCTGCTGGTGGCATTGTCGCCGCCCAGCATCGGCTTGCTGCGGAAGTTGGTGCGCAAGTACTGGCAGAAGGCGGCAACGCAATTGACGCGGCTATCGCTACTTCTTTTGCAATTGGTGTGGTTGAGCCGTGGATGAGCGGTCTTGCGGGTGGCGGTGCAATGGTAATTTATGATTGCAAGAAAAACAAATCCCACGCAGTCGACTATGGTATGCGCTCATCGAAATCACTTGACCCGACACTTTATCCGCTGACCGGTGGAACTGCATCTGACCTGTTTCCCTGGCGATTGGTAAAGGATGACAGAAATTTGCATGGTCCCGGTTCAATTGCTGTTCCCGGACTGGTTGACGGAGTGCGGATTGCTCACGAGAATTTTGCCACCAAACCCTGGGCAGAACTGGTGCAACCGGCAGTAGACCTGGCAATAGAAGGACCGATCGTTGACTGGAATACTTCTTTGATGATCGCCGGTTCCGCCAAACTGATCAATCTGTATGACACCTCGCGCGATATTTATTTCAGGGACGGATTTCCAATCATCTCCCAGTGGACCGCGACTTTGGAAGATCACCTGGACTTCTCCCAACTGGCCCAAACCCTGAGGCAGGTTGCACAGAAGGGACCAAGGGAACTTTATGACGGCGACCTGGCTCGGGCCATTGTCGCTGACATGCAACGACTTGGCGGCAGCCTGACTGCGGAAGATTTGCACGACTATCGGGCGATGCTGGTTGACCCATTGGATATCAGCTATCGTGATGCGATTATTTCCGTGGTTCCCGGTCTGACTGCGGGACCGACCCTGGCAGATGCGTTAAGGGGGTTGGAGCGTTCACAAAAAGAACCACAGGGAACTCCCGATGCCCGAATGTATGCCGATTATGCCAATGCACTGAAAACCGCCTATGCAATTCGTTTGGCAAATATGGGTGATGATGACAGTAAGCGCGGTGATACCTGCACCACCCATTTCAGCGTTGTTGATCAAGACGGCAATATGGTTGCCATGACGCAAACACTCCTGTCCGCCTTTGGCAGCAAGGTAACTTTGCCATCAACCGGCATACTGATGAATAACGGCATCATGTGGTTTGATCCCGAACAGGGCAAACCCAATTCCCTAAGTCCGGACAAAAAATGCCTGATGAATGTGTGTCCTGCCATTGGCCACAAAGGCGATATGTCTTTTGCTGTCGGTGCTTCCGGCGGCCGTAAAATCATGCCGGCAGTAATGCAACTGACTTCGTTCCTGTGCGATTATGATATGGACCTGGAGCAGGCATTTCATCATCCCCGCATCGACATGAGCGGCGGTGACACGGTCGTGGCAGACCATAGCCTTGAGGAAAAGACAAAACAATTGATAGCCGCCCAACACCCGTTAAGACGAGCGCGACGAACCAATTATCCCTATTCTTTTGCTTGCCCCAGCGCCGTTGCTCGAAGTTTTGGAGAAAATACCGGTATGACAGAAATTATGTCCCCCTGGGGTGATGCCATTTCACAAGAGCGGTTCTGAAGGCGACGGTTTTAACGGATTAACAATGCTACCCGAAATTCCGGAGCACTTACAGGTATGCGAATTATATGAATCGTTATTTTGCTGTTTTGGTAACCGGGTTTCTGGTGCTGCTGGTCGGTGGTGGCTCGCGTTTTGCAATTGGTCTGACCCTGAAACCAATGGCCGCAGATTTTGACTGGTCGCGAAGCATTGTCAGCCTGGCGGTATTTGTTTCTCTGGTAGTATCCAGCCTGTGTATGTATCTGTCTGGGCGATTGGCAGATCGATTCAATCTAACGCATGTGCTTGTAGCCGGGCTGATCATCAGCGCACTTGGAATCGGCCTGATCAGCTTCGCCTTGGCGCCCTGGCAGGCATTTTTGCTTTACGGCATAATATTTGCATTCGGAAATGGCCTGACTTCACTTACACCTGTAGGAGTGATGATTACGCAGTGGTTTCCAAAGCGAATTGGACTGGCCAATGCGTTCGCCATTTCAGGCATGGGTTTTGGGCAGTTATTGATGATCGCAGTACTTGCCCTGATCCTGGTTCAATCCGGGTGGAGACCGGTTTATCTCTGGCTCGGTGTGGCCAATCTGGCATTGGTGCCATTTGTTCTGATGGCGGTCAGTCAAAGGGATTTCAAGAATGAATCCGGACAAAAATCCGCGGCACAAACTGATAATTCGGTAAAATTCCGGGATGCTCGTGATACTCCCTATTTCAGGCGCCTGATAATTATTTACATGATCTGCGGCTTCCAGGATTTCTTTGTGGCAACCCATATTGTTGCCTTTGCCCAGGATCAGGGAGTACCGACATTATTCGCGGGGAACATTCTGGCGTTAATGGGGTTAACCGCTGTGATTGGAGTAATCTTGTCAGGATTCTGGTCGGATAAATCGGATCCGCTGCAACCAACCATCGCCTGCTTCATCCTGCGCATATTTTTGTTTACGTTGATTATATTCAGTCGAGACAGTTTGAGTGTCACGATCTTTGCGCTAGGTTACGGCCTGACTTTTTTGGCAACCGCGCCACTAACCGTGGTATTTGTCCGCAAGGCTTTTGGCCTTCGATATTTAGGTGCAATTACCGGTTTTATCTCCATGGTCCATCAAATGGCCGGCGGGCTTGGAGCCTATCTGGGCGGAGTGTTTTTCGATCAATCCGGTGATTACCGGACCGCTTTTGTTTTGATGCTTTTCCTGTCAATGGCCGGTGTGCTATCAAGTCTGTATTTCAAGCGGGTGGCTGTTGTCAGTTCGTAGTGCCAATCTTCTCTACACGCAAGCATTTGACAGATAAGCCAGAAAGCAGGCAGCGCCCGGGAGTTTAAGTGCTTGGGAGGCATGTACACGATCCGGTGTATAGTGACCGGCTTCTGCCAGACAGTTGATGGTTCCAATTGCAATTTCCCCAACAACAACCGGTATATTGATAACCGATTCACAGCCCAGTGACCGAATAAGCTCAAAGTCGCCGAAAACTTCTGCAATCCCCTCAATGTCATTGGCGACAAATGTCTGATGCCGGTCAATCACCTGCTCTGTCCAGGATGAGGCTTCAATCGGTTTTTTTCCGGATACCGGATAGGCTTCCGGCATGTTTGAATAAATACGTGCTGCTTCTCCACTGTCCCTGTCGAGCGCCATCAAGGTAAACAGTTTATGGCCAACCAGTTGCCGGGCCAATTCACACAGACTGTCATAGGCCTTGCTAAAATCATCGCTGCTGTTCGCCAAAGCCTTGGTAAATTTCTTCAAATCGTGTTGTTGCATCTGGTTACCTCAATATTTGATCACGCGAAACTCTTTATCCATCGTCGTCATCGGCACAGACAAAATGAATTTTGTTGAACTGGCCTCTCATTGCCATAACTTCTTCAGCCAGTGAGCCGGGATTATTGGTGGTAAAAGCGCGGGCGATGAGGTTTGCCAGTTGTTTGGTGTGCTCCACCGTCATCCCCCAGCGAACAAGCTCCGGGGCACCAATTCGCAGACCATTCAAGTCTCCCTCAACTGCGGCAACAGGCAAGCCAATTCCACAGGCTAAAAATCCGGACTTGTGAAGTATTTTCGAAACTGCCTGACCACCACCAAAATTGGCTGCTTCAATTGCGAATTGATGCGACTGAGTGAACAGCCGGTGTTTGGCAAATACCGGTAGGCCGAGTGCGTCAAGTTCAATGGCAAGCGATTTCGAAACATCAACCATCGCCTGGGCATAAGCTTTCCCGTGAACTCTCCAGTCCAGCATGGTAATGGCAAGTGCCGCTGATTTCGCTGCATCAAAATTGGCGGTCATGCCGGGAAAAGCAATTGCATCGAGATGCTCGGCAATTTCCGCGTCATTGGTAACGATCAGACCGCCCGCAGGACCCGCCAGGCTTTTATAAGTACTCATGGTCATCAGATGGGCGCCCTCACCCAGTGGATCAGGCCAGGCACCACCGGCAATAATGCCGCATTGATGGGCAGCGTCAAACAAGACCTTTGCACCAACTTCATCGGCAATGGTTCTGATCTCCTTCACCGGATGGGGAAAAAGATTAAGGCTGCCACCAATGCTGATCAGTTTTGGTTTTACACGTTGTGCCAGTGCCCGTGTTGCAGCCACATCGAAACTAAACCCATCGGCGTTGACCGGAGCCGGGTATATCTGCAACCCGTAAAGACCCGCACATCCTGCATCATGATGAGTGACATGGCCACCAATTGATGCGGGTGGAACGATGATGGCATCACCCGGCTTGCAAATGGCCATGAATCCGTAGAGGTTGGCCAGAGCTCCGGAAGCAACACGAATTTCAGCATATTTGGCGTTAAATATTTCCGCGCATAATTCGGCACATATAACTTCAATTTCTTCTATCGCCTCCAGGCCCATTTCATATTTGTCGCCGGGATAGCCAAGTGAAGGACGCGACCCGAGCCCGGCCGATAATACCGCTTCAGCCCGCGGATTCATGACATTGGTTGCCGGGTTCAGGTTAAAACAATCGCGTTCGTGAATTTTCCGATTACGCTCAATCAAGGCTTCAACTCTTCTGGCAATACTGTCCACATCTGCCAGCGAAGTTGAGTGTGCCAATTCTTGGATATAGGTTTCACAATGGGATGGTACCCAGTCACGTTTTTCTAACGCAGGCATATTAATCTCCTTTGGTATAGGTTCAAATTCTACCCGGGAAGGGTTGCGGTTCGCAAACGAGTTATGCTAAAATTTAGCCGTAGAAAAACTAGGGGTATATTTTCCATATGCCAGTATCTCCTCCCCGTCCGAAAATGCCGGCTTTGAATTCACTGCGCGCTTTTGAGGCTGCGGCAAGACTGGAAAGTTTCACTGATGCGGCAGCAGAACTCTGCGTCACGCCGGGTGCTGTGGCTCAGCACATCAAGTCGCTTGAGGCGTGGACCGGCAAAAAACTGTTCAAGCGCCATCCCCAGGGCATAGAACTGACGGCACTTGGTGCAGGTACTCTGACTGATTTCATCGAAGCTTTTGACCGGTTGGGCGAAGCGGTAAATAAACTGCGGGCAAATGCCATTGCGCACGAAATCCGCATTGCCGCACTGCCAAGCATCGCCCAACTCTGGCTGTCACCCCGGCTTCCGGAAATCAGGGCAGCCATGCCCGAAATCTCAATTTCCGTTACCGCCCTCGAGCAACGCCCGATGTTGAAACGGGAACCTTATGATCTGTCAATATTTTATGAAGAACACCCGGTTTGCGAAAAATCAATCGTCATTGACGCAGACAGCATTTTCCCGGTGTGCTCGCCAAAAATTGCTGATGATCTCGGCTCTCCCGCAGATTTGGCAAATGCTGTGCTTGTGCATGACACCGCCTGGTCTGATGACTGGAAAACCTGGCTCCGGAAAGTGCTACCCGAACAAAAGTTGCCAAAGAGCGGCCCGGCATTCTCACTGTACTCGCTTGCCGTTGAAGAGGCAAAAAATGGCGCCGGCGTGCTGATGGGTCACCATTCATTGGTACAATCGCAATTAGCCTCGGGTGTTTTGGTTGCGCCGTTCGATGATGAGGTGAAACTTGATCGGTCTTTGACAATCGAGATTGCCCGACATAGTGTCGGCAATTCATATCTGAAAAGAGTGATTGATCGATTGTTGAAGAGCTAGAGGGCGGACTCGTAATATTCGTCAGTCACCGCGCCAATTTCATGTCCGCTTTGAGGGGTGATTAAGACAGCCATTTGAAGCCGGAGTATGTTAGAAAAGTTCCATTATCTACTGTAAGTTTGCCGAGGTAATATGTCCGTTCCTGGCGTAATACCTGCCGGTCCATGGATGAATAGAGATTGCCTGGTCGTTGCGATTCAAACTGGCTGCAACAAGGTTATGGCTGGGTGTTTATCAGTCCACGCCCATGTCACCTGGAACTGAAGAACAATCTACCATATGCCGTATTGAGACTGACGTAATGCGCCTGCATTCCAGACCCATTCATGGTTACAAGATCAGACAACCAGCAGGCCAGGGTCGCTGGTTTCTGCGAGCAAACCTGCGAGAATACCCAGCCCCTTGTTCACTCGTTCATCTGAAATTTCATGGCTGAGGCAAAGCCTGACCGCCTGGGGGGCTGTGTTTTGTTCAACCGCGAAGGTTCCACCTGTCAACACTTTCACTCCTGATTTTTCAGCAGCAGCACGAAAGGTATCAGCGCGCCAGTGGGCCGGCAGGAAAAGCCACAAATGAAATCCTTCAGGGTCAAACAATATTTCATGCCCAGCGAGGATCTGTTGGGCCTGTTTTTGTCTGGTTCGGGCTACAATTCTTTGGAATTCGTTGAGATTGTCGGCTGTGCCCTCTTCAATCCACATGCTGGCGATCTCTGCCATTAAAGGCGGGGGCATCCAACATGAAAGATTGACCGCAGCGCGAAGTGCGCGTTGAAGCTTTTTTGGCGCATGAAGATAACCAATGCGAAGACCCGGAGCGAGACATTTTGATACGCTAGTAACCAGAATGATCAAATCGGGAGCGAGACCCGCCAGAGGTGGTGGTCTGTGCGACTGCAAAAATCCAAAGACGTCATCTTCAATAATCGTCAGTTCATGTTTTCTGGCAATCTCGGCGATTTCAAGCCGGCGCTCAGACGACATCGTGATTGTTGTGGGCGTATGCAATGTCGGCAAACAGTAGAGCACTTTTGCAGCCGTGGAACGACAAGCCGCATCCAGAGCACGCGGTGACAATCCTCCTTCGTCCATCTCCACCGGAAACAGTTTCAACCCGAGATGCTGTATCATTGATTTGACAGGAGCGTAGGTCATTGGCTCAACCAAAAGAACATCACCTGGTCGGGTGGTTGCCAATAACGCCACCATAATGGCGTGTTGGGCGCCGCTCGTCAGGATGATATCTTCACCAGAAGCTTCAAAACCAAGTCGACTGATCCATGATGCGGCTGCCCGGGTATGGTGTTTGAGATCATTGCCGGTTTGATAATCAAGATAGGATGAAAAGGCATTGGAACACTTCAGAGTTTCGAGCGTTTTGGCAAGCGCGATGGCACCATTGCCATGGGCAGGCAGGTTCAGGGTGAAATCAACCGGACCATCAATCGTGCGGATCAAACCATTGCGAATATCGGAGGCCGGAAGAGGCCCATGGACGCGAACATATGTTCCCCGGCCTACTTCCCCGTATAAAAAACCCAGTTTTGTCGCCTCGCCATATGCCCTGCTGACCGTGTTGAGCGATACACCCAGTTGATAGGCAAGCTCACGCTGTGGTGGCAACCGGTCGCGCTCCCTCAGGCTGCCATCAGCGATGCTTTCGCCAATTGCCAGGGCAATCGATTGATATTTGGGGCCGGGTTTGCCATTCAGGTCGGGAAGCCACATTGTCATGAGAACAATATTTATATTGACTCGATATATACGTCAATACTATCGATACAATATTGCAAGATTGCATTCCATCATGCGAATTTGCGATAAAGGAGAATCCCATGCCCGATATATCTGCAAAACACTCAGCCAAAAACCACAGTGGCGAGGGTCAATCCGCCTTCTACGCGAATGCCAACAAGGTCCCCCTGCCCCTTATCGAGAGAGCTTCGGGAATACATATGTGGGATGATCAAGGCAAATCTTATATCGATGTTTCTTCCGGCCCGGTTGTCAGCAATATCGGCCATGGCAACCTGGTTGTTGCTGAGGCTATGGCTGCCCAGGCAAAGAAAATGGAATATGCTTTTGCACGACTGGCGCAAAACCGTCCCAACATCGAGTATTGCCAACGTCTGGCCAAACTGGCAGGTCCCGGATTTGAACGTATTCATCTGACCTCCGGTGGAAGTGAAGCGATGGAAAATGCCATCAAGTTTCTCCGTCAATGTGCAATTGCCACCGGAAAGCCATCAAAAACCAGAGTTATTACCTGTCAACCCTCCTATCACGGCGCCACAATTGCCACACTTGCCATGAATGGCGAGATAATGATGAAACCGTTCCTGCAGGGTTTTGCCGAACCAACACCCAAAATTCCTGCTCCGCTGACATACCGTCTGCCACCCAATCACGATATCAAAAGCTATGCACGACAGTGCGCCGACGCACTGGAATCCAGGATTGGTGAATTGGGGGCCAGTAATGTTCTTGCATTCGTTATCGAGCCGGTTGGCGGTTTGTCTACAGGATGTGTCGTCCCACCAAGAGAATATATTCATCAAATCCGGGAAATCTGCACGTCACATGATATTCATCTGGTTTTCGATGAAATATTATGCGGAATGGGACGCACCGGTAAATTTCTTGCCGCCCATCACTGGCCGGATGCTTTGCCCGACATCGTCACCATGGCAAAAGGCATGGCTTCCGGATACAGTCCGTTAGGTGCCGTTCTTGCCCCGGCAATCATGGTCGATGAACTTGCCGATCTTACCGGGTTCGAATTCCAGTATTCTTACAATGCAAATCCTGTGTCATCGGCTGCCGGATTGGCTGTACTGGATGAATATGCGCGCCTTGATCTCACTAACAACGCCATCGTAACGGGGGCAAAACTGCGGAAAGGCCTGGAAAGCCTGAAATCAAAATTACCAATCATTGGTGACATTCGTGGTCTTGGAATGCTTCTTGCCGTTGAAATCGTCGCCGATCAAACAACCAAAGCATCATTTGAAAATGGATTGCAGCCAACTGACCTTGTAAGAATTCATGGCCTTAACAATGGCCTGATGATTTATTCCCGCCCAACTTCAGGTGGAAAATATGGACACTGGTTTCTGGTTTCACCACCACTCACAATTACGCCTGAAGAAACAACTGAGCTACTTGAACGCCTGGAACGTACATTAGGAGATCTGTCAGACCAGCTTTGTCAGCAAAACCCACTTGAATAGATTACCCCGGTTTCGTAGCATCCCTGAATGAAAAATCTGCTCCATCAGCGGAGCATATGTAATTGGTTACCGCATGAGACAAATGCTGGCAGGATTTGATCGCCAGGCTATTTGGTCTGGCACTTTTTGTCTTCTGCCCAATAAATTTTCCGATAATCCAGTCAAGGGGACCATATCTTGAAACTTGATAAATTGGTGAATGCAGCCAAACAGGTCAGACTGGATCTAAATTCGGGCACAATTTCCAGATGGTTTCCACCAGCTGAATGGCTTGCTACCTACAACACGAATACATTTTCAAGCGATCTGGTTGCTGCGAGAGCAGCTATCCAGATATGTGGAAAAACTCAACTGACAAAAGAGAGCTTTCCTGAATCAATCTACTAATTTTGCATTTGAAAAAGGCCGCGCAAACCATCCATCCCCCGACTGCCAGCCGCATTCCTTTTCCGCTGCCAGGATCAGCACAAAAATTCATTGACAACCAATTTGTAATGTTCTTACCGTTGACAAAACAGATTGGTATGATGACCATGAAACAGTATTATTCTGACATCCGCAAGATAGATCCAAGCCGGGGAACGACCCTGGGTGATGGAACACCAAACAATCTTGATCGTATCGAAATCGGACCAACTCAACTAGCTTTCCGGGAGTGGGAGCGGGCAGGACTAACCTTGCCAAATCTACAGCGTATGCGGGAATTTCGCTGGAAGCGGCTTACCCAGCACATAGTAGAGCGGCACTATGGTGGGTTGCTGATGTTTGATCCGCTTAATATCCGCTACGCCACAGACACCACAAACATGCAATTGTGGAATACCCACAATCCTTTCCGTGCGGTCCTTTTGTGTGCCGACGGATATATGGTGATCTGGGATTACAAGAATTCGCCGTTTCTGGCGGATTTCAATCCACTGGTTCGAGAATGCCGCTCGGGCGCTTCATCCTTTTATATGGTCAGCGGTGACAAGGGTGAAGACGATGCAAGGAGTTTCGTTGCTCAGGTTGACGAATTAATGCGTGAACATTCCGGTGATAACCGCGCCCTGGCCGTCGACAAAATCCAGATTGCCGGTCTGAAGGCGCTTGAAGAAACGGGCTTCACAATTGAGGAAGGTGAGGAAGTTACCGAGAAAAGCCGCTCGATAAAAGGGCCGGATGAGATCCTTGCCATGCGCTGTGCCATGCATGCTGGCGAAACCGCAGTTGGTGCGATGTATGAGCAGACGCGGCCGGGCCTTTCCGAGGATGAAATCTGGGCGGTTCTTCACGCAGAAAACATCAAGCGTGGTGGTGAATGGATTGAGACGCGTTTACTGACATCTGGCCCGCGAACTAATCCTTGGTTCCAGGAATGTGGCCCCCGTATTCTGCAAAACAATGAGATAGTCGCCTTTGATACCGATCTGATCGGCACTTATGGCATCTGCGTTGATATTTCACGCACCTGGTGGTTTGGTGATGATAAACCATCAAATGAAATGGTCTACGCTATGCGCCACGCACATGAGCATATCATGACCAATATTGAAATGCTGAAACCAGGCGTCAGTATGAGCGAGTTGACCTATGGCGGCCACCATCTCGACGATGTATTTGAGCCTCTGAAATATGGTTGCAAAATGCACGGCGTGGGCCTGTGCGATGAATGGCCAACAATTGCCTATCCAAGCCAGTTTGTCGAAGGGGCATTCGACTATGTTCTGGAGCCCGGAATGGTGCTGTGCGTCGAAGCACTCGTAGGTGCTGTAGGAGGGGATTTCTCGATCAAGCTTGAAGATCAGGTCTTGATAACACAAGATGGTCACGAAAACCTGACCACCTATCCATTTGACCCGGTATTGATGGGAAACTAGTCACCTGGAATTATAGAAATAATGGCAGCAACACTGGCAGAAAAAATAATAGCACGCGCATCCGGGCGCCAAAGTGTTAATCCGGGCGAAGTGGTAACCTGCACGGTCGATCTGGCGATGATGCATGACAGCGGCGGTCCTCGGCGGGTGAAACCGATATTGGAACAGCTTGGTGCAACAGTCTGGAACCCGGACAAAGTGGTGGTGATCTCGGATCATTTTGTGCCGGCGGTTGATGCGATGAGTGCCGCAATACTGGATATGACCCGAAAATGGGTGAGCGATAACCGGATTAACAGATTTTATGATATGCAGGGCATCTGCCATGTGGTTCTGCCTGAGCGCGGCCACTTGTCACCGGGCAAATTCGTGGTTGGCGGTGACAGCCATTCACCAACCGGGGGGGCATTTGGATGTTTCATGTTTGGCGTGGGAGCCACCGATATGGCCGGGATTCTGGTAACGGGCGAGACATGGATAAAAGTCCCGGGCACCATATGTGTCGAGATAAACGGTTCTCTTGGAACCGGTATATGCGCCAAGGATATCATCCTTCATCTATGTGCACGTATGGGCACAGGCGGCGCGCAATATCAGGTGATTGAGTATTGCGGAAACACGGTTTGCGACATGCCGATGACGAGCCGCATGACGCTGTGCAACATGGCTGCGGAACTTGGAGCACAGACCGGTTTGATTGCTGCTGATGAAACGACAACAGACTATATTCGCGCTGCGGGCGGTGATGCGGGTGATCGAGAAAAATGGCTGGGCGACGCGGATGCAGAATATCTGAAGACACACCTCGTGGATGCCTCAAGCCTTTCCCCCTATGTGGCAGCACCTCATTCTCCGGCCAATTGCGCACCAGTGGACAAACATACGGGCGTATCTGTGCATCAGGCCTATATCGGGGGCTGTACCGGGGCAAAACTGGATGACCTGCATATGGCTGCCGCCGTTTTGAAAGGTCGCAAAATTTCCAGCAATACCCGTTTGCTACTGGCTCCCGCGAGCACCAGAATTACGGCTGCTGCTGCGAGTGATGGTACATTGGCAACTCTGACTGAAGCCGGCGCTATCCTGATGCCCTCGGGTTGTGGGGCCTGCGCTGGATATGGCGCGGGTGTACTGGCTGAAAATGAAACCTGCATTTCCTCGACCGCACGTAATTTTCAGGGACGAATGGGAGCTTTGACGTCAAAGGTATACCTCGGTTCACCCTATACTGTGGCGGCAAGTGCAGTGACCGGATTCATAACTGATCCCCGG
>JAAEMP010000373.1 GCA_024225445.1 Hyphomicrobiales bacterium
GGCTCGTCAGCAGAATCTGTGGAAATATTCAGGTTCTGGCAACTTGCCAAGCTCATGATATAAGGCGATTTGTAAGCATTTGAGAGTCCTGAAACCGTAGGCTTTTCTCATAGTGAGTTTTGCCTTGAGGTTCATACCCTCTACCGCGCCGCTGGAAAGCTCGCCTTTGGCCTTGAACCAGTTCAAAATCAGAGGTTTGTGTTTGCGTAGCATCTTGGCTACTTTTTTCATCGGTTCCAGATCGGTCTGCAACGTTCTGGTCGTCCAGTTGTCGAGGAACTTTCCTGCGAAATCGTAACGCGGGTACTCCCAGAATCGCTGAAAGTCCTCACGCAGCAGGTAGCCCTTGATAGAGGCCAGATTGAGCTTGAGCAGTTCATCCATCCGAACCGTCTGCTTCTTGGATAGGTTCTCTGGACGCTTCAGTAGCAGCCAACGTTTGCGTTCGAGAACGTTCTCCTCGCCGTTGGCTTTGAGTTGGTTGACTTCGCCGCGCCGGATCTCGTCTATTGCTTCGTTGAACTTCCGCATAATGTGGAAGCGATCGAGAATATTCAGGGCTTGCGGAGCCTTCTTGGCGATGACTTTGAGGTACGCAGCCCACATATCGCTGCAAACGAACTGTAGCTTCGCGCTTCTCTCTGGTCCGAACTCCTGGAAAAAGCGCAGCATCGTTTTTGCCTTTCGCTCAGGGCCGCTCCAAAGGAGGCGTCTGGCCCCGGCATTGATCTGATAGACCAGCGTCAGGTATTTGTGCCCCTTGAATACGGCAATCTCATCAACGCCAATTTCGGTGACACCCTCAAGATTTCTGTGGGCAAGGCCGTAATCAACAACAAACTTGACGGCCCGGAACACCGTATCCCAACTGGTCTCGAAGATGTCGGCTGTTTCTTTCCAGGACAATCGCTTCGCCCAGCGGGACAAGAAAACCTGGTAAGAAATAGTCGTTTGTTCCTTACCGTAGGCCCAAGGCAATGACTCAACTTTAACGCCATGCTCCGGACACTTAACCCGGCGCGGAGCATAGCGAAAATAGACCTTAAGCGACCAGACCGGCAGATACTCAAAGAGCCGTTGTGGCTGCCTGTCATAAACCGTGCGCCGCTTGTTACACTCGGGACAAATCGGCCGACTGTTGCGGCGTGGCTCAATATCGATAACCATAGCTTCGGTGCCACAAACCAACATGACGCAGACGGAGCCATAAACGAACGACTTGAATCGTTCGACTTTGTTCAGTAGAGTCTTGATCAGCATTGCTTTTCTTTTTTGGAATGGATTGTTTCTCGCAAAACCATCCTAATCCCACAGGGGGAAGCAATGCTCTAATTTTTACTGTCGTCTACCCACAGATTCTGCGGAGGAGGCA
>JAAEMP010000374.1 GCA_024225445.1 Hyphomicrobiales bacterium
AGCGCCAGACCCCGCTGATTTTGACGTAGGTCTCGTCGACGAACCAGCGGTCACCCACCGTGTGACGACACGGGCGTGCCGTGTCGATCAGTAGCGGGGTGAATCTCTGGACCCACCGGTAGACGGTGACATGGTCGACGTCGATGCCGCGTTCGGCGAGGAGTTCCTCCACATCTCGGTATGAGAGTCCGTAGCGGAGATACCAGCGCACGGCCAGCAAGATCACCTCGGGAGGGAACCGGTAGCCGGCAAACGACTCGGACTCAGCAACGGTGCTGGGACGATTCACCCGGACACGCTCGCTTCTGGGCACCCGATCCGTCAACGCAACAGTGCCTTTGCTTGCGCATCGGGCTGTGTCAAGGTATCTTGACAGCATGTCTGTGATCGACTCGACCGCACTTCC
Organism: Hyphomicrobiales bacterium; assembly: GCA_024225445.1. Lineage (GTDB taxonomy): Bacteria > Pseudomonadota > Alphaproteobacteria > Rhizobiales > Rhizobiaceae > JAAEMP01. The sequence continues at coordinate 407 of JAAEMP010000374.1, forward strand.
GGGAGCGCCTCTGGACGCGTTGCGCGAGATCGCCCGTACCGAGGCGGAGCTCGACGGCATCCGTCGTCACCAGGTTGCTGAGGCACGCAGGGCTGGAGCGACGTGGGACCAGATCGGCGAGGCGCTAGGGATGAGTCGCCAGGGTGCGTGGGAGTATTTTGCCAAGCGTGCGCAAGATCGTCTCGCTGAGTCGGCGGCAGCGAAGGGTGACCTCTCGGAGGATGAGGCAATGCAGCTCGCTGTCGAGGAAGTGCGCGCGGTTCGACGGGAGCGCCGGTCCGACCGGTGATTCGTGTCGTTGTCGACGCGAACGTGTTGGTGTCGGCTGCGATCAGCGTCGGACCGTCGCATCGGATCGTGTCCGCCGCGTTCATTGCCGAGGGCGTGACCGCGATCGTGTGCCCGGCGCTTCTTGCTGAAGTGTCGAGCGTGCTGAACCGACCTCGAATTCAGAAGCGACTGCTGGCCGATCGCGCCGTGGCGTTTCTCGATGACCTCGTCACGCTCCTCGACGTGGTGGCGGACCCGAGCAACGTGGAGCCCGAAACACGCGATCCGAAGGACGACTACCTGGTTGCCCTCGCAGCCGAGCACGGCGTCGACTTCATCGTCTCCGGGGACAAGGACCTCCTGGAATGGGAAGGACAGTCGCCGCCGGTCATGGCTCCGGCGGCGTTCTGGAACCTCCTGGAGTCCGCCGGCAGATGAGCCGCAGGGGTGTCGCGTTGCTAATGGTTTGCCAATGGCATCTAGCACCCTGGAGCGGTAGCGAGCGGTAGGGAGCGGATTCGCTGGTCGCCAGATGCTGCTCAGGGACGCTGGTTACCGCAGGACGACGCCAGATGCCGTCGTGGGGAGGTTTGTTCAAGTCCCCCCTCCGACACAAGCGTTAGTACACGCCAGAGTTCTTCGAGTTCACGCGTTTCTTCGAGATCGG
>JAAEMP010000375.1 GCA_024225445.1 Hyphomicrobiales bacterium
TCTTGTTTGCTGGTTTGGTGGGAAAGAATTGAATTGAAGTAACACCCGTCGAACCCGCTTTAGGATCGTCGAATATCATCAGATTTACGATGTCTGCGATAGCGACGCGGCTGTGGTGAAATGGGGAAAATCCAAAATTTTAACCAGGATCGAAATTTGTTTGCAGATGCCATCGAAACACTGACATATTGACGTTACCTGCTTGATGGAATTTGATAGGCATTGTGAAAATAGCTGCGAAATGCCTCCATCGCAGGTGAAAATGAAATACCCTTGCGCCACGCGAGTCCAATATTCATTGCCGGTATTGTATCATTGAGAACGATGGTTTCTATTCTTTTTCCCTCTAATGACCACGGCCGGTGAACCATATCAGAAAGAATGGCGACGCCTTGACCATTGGCTACCAGAGAACGCACCGCCTCAACAGATGATGTGCGCAATGTTACGGTTGGCTGGTGGCTTGTAGTGCTCCAGTATTTTAATGAAGTGTGGGCAGCTTCATCGACAGTCAACATAATATAGGGTTCCTCGGAAACCTCTTTAAGCCCGACCGATTCACGTTCAAGCAGTGGATGTTTTGCCGGAACCCACAACCGACGGGTAGAGCTAAGCAAAGTTTCTGTTGCCAGAGCTGGATTGAGGATGTTGGAGGTTAGCAAAACCGCTATATCGTAGCGATTTGCAAGTAACCCTTCTTCGATAGTTTCGCGGTTCAGCTCGAAGAGTTGAATATCAAGACGTGGAAATGCCCTGCTTATCTTTTCAAGGTGGCTGGGCAGAAAATATCCAATAACCGTATATGTTGCCGCCACCGACAACGTTCCTTCAAGGTCATTGGTCAAGACGTTCAGATTTGCTGCCTCTTCAACTTTTGCCAGTATTTCATAGGCATGTGAGAGGAACTGTCGTCCTGCTGCTGTCAGGTCCATTCCCCGCTGGGACCGGTGGAATAACGTAACATGAACAGTGCGCTCCAACTCCTTTATCGCTGTCGTAATAGCTGACTGAGAGATTGATAACTCGACCGCCGCCTGGGAAATTTGCCCGCATTCGGCGGTGGCGACAAAATATCTGATCTGCTTCAAACTCAGTGACAATGTGGAACTCCATCAATTTTTTTGAAATTAGATCACACAAAAACAGAATATTCAACGAGTTTCCTGTCGGTATGTGATGCATGAAATACGGTAAAAATTGTAACATATTGATTTAATTTAATTAAATATTTCTGAGTAATTATTTTAATCATCCAAAAAATGAATATTCAGTTTCTGATAATAGAATTTTTCAATGTTGAATTGGTTTGCTAGGCTCATCTACAACATCACCGGCAATATAAAAACGTCGTGTGCCAACAATCATTGATGGAGCAAAGCGTGTCTCTCAGTACAGTCGATATCAATTGTGACATGGGTGAAGCCTTCGGTCGATGGCGCATGGGGGATGCTGACGATTCACAGCTTTTAAGTCTGATTAGTTCCGCAAGTGTTGCGGCCGGGTTCCATGCCGGTGATCCCAATCTCATGGATCAAACAGTGCGGCTTGCCGCGCAGCACGGCGTAAATGTTGGAGTGCATCCCGGTTATAAAGATTTACAGGGTTTTGGCCGACGGAAAATCGATGGCAACTGCGAAGAAGTTGTTAACGATGTCATTTATCAGATTGGCGCGTTGCGCGAGTTCTGCCGACGATACGATACCGCGATTCAGCATGTTAAGCCACATGGAGCGCTTTATATGGAGATGGCGGTAAATGAAGAACTATCCAAGTCTTTTATTCGCGCCATGCGAACTGTGGCGCCCAATGCGTATGTTTTTTGCATGGGTATTTCCCAGACCTATCGCCTGGCTCGGGAAGCTGGCCAACCTGCAATTCGGGAATTCTATGCTGACCGTGACTATGACGACACAGGATCAATCGTTTTCACGCGCCAGGTCGGCAAGCTTCAACCATCAGAAATTGCTGACAAGGTAGTTCGCGCGTGCACTGAAGGAAAAGTTCGCACTGTCACGGGTGGTACAATCGACATTGAGTTTGAATCAATCTGCTTCCATTCAGATTCCCCAGGCAGCTTCGAAATTGCCAGCGCCATGCGAGAAGCGCTCGTTTCAAATGATATTCGTATTGTGCCGGTGTCAGAGATTGCCGGCAAGTAACAACCCAGAACTGGAAGAGAACCATGGCCAAAATCGAGATCAAGTCACCAATACCGGGCACTTTCTATCGAAAACCATCTCCTGATAGTCCCCACTTCAAGGAGGATGGCGCGGATGTAGCTGATGGGGATGTCATTGGGCTGGTCGAAGTAATGAAAACGTTTCACGAAGTGCCAGCAGGAGTTAGCGGGAAATCAATCAAATTCCTGATTGAAGATTCTGAGCCGATAATGGCTGGTCAGGTTATTGCAGAGGTTGAAGCGTGAATATCCGCAGCATTTTGATAGCAAACCGTGGAGAAATTGCAGTGAGGATCATTCGCGCTGCAAAAGCGCTCGGCCTGCGAACAGTGCAGGTTTATAGCGATGCCGACAAGGATTCACTTGCTGTGCGCATGGCGGATGAGGCAATTGCCATCGGTCCACCAGTTGCAGCAAAATCATATCTGAACATTGATGCGATAATGAATGCTGCACGCCAGGCTAAGGTAGAGGCGATACATCCGGGTTACGGATTTCTTTCAGAAAGTGCTGACTTCGCTGATGCGGTCGCGGCAGACAAAATGATCTTTGTTGGCCCAAGCGGGGATTCAATCAGGCTATTGGGAGATAAAATTTCAGCACGCCAGGTTGCGGAAAAAGCGGGTGTGCCAACGGTGCCCGGTAGCGATGGCAGGGTTGATAACTTGGATTCTGCACGTCAAATCGTTACTCAAATTGGTTATCCGGTAATGATTAAGGCTGCCGCTGGTGGTGGTGGACGTGGCATCAGAATTGCTTCGACTCTGGAAGAGTTTGAGCGGTATTTCCCCCAGGCTTCCGCAGAAGCTGCCTCGGCGTTTGGCGATGGCAGTCTATATATCGAAAAAATGATTGAATCCGCGCGCCATGTTGAAGTTCAGATATTGGGTGACGGTGAAAATTTTGTGCATTGTTTTGAACGCGAGTGTTCCATGCAACGCCGTCGCCAAAAAGTCTGGGAGGAAGCTCCGGCTTTTTGTTTGCCGGAAAGTGTCCGCATTGCACTTTGTGATCGTGCCGTGGCTCTTGCAAGACAGGTTAAATACAAAGGCGCTGGAACCGTAGAATTTCTTTATGATCAAAAAACGCAGGAATTTTACTTCATTGAGGTGAATACCCGCATTCAGGTTGAGCATACAATCACAGAAGAGATCACCGGAATTGACCTGGTCCAGGAAATGATTCGTATCGCTGGTGGTGCCAAACTGTCAATAAAACAGAATGATTTGAAAGCAGAAGGGCACGCAATTGAATGCCGGATAAATGCAGAAGATCCGGCAAAAGAATTTATGCCGTGGCCAGGTCTGGTGGACAAATTGGAAATACCCGAGGGTGACGGCATCAGGTTCGACACCCTTCTGTATCCCGGATATTCAATTCCGCCATTTTATGATTCTTTGTTGGGTAAATTGATTGTCTGGGGAACAGACCGCAGCGACTGCCTGGTTCGACTGCAGCGTGCGTTACAGGATTTCAAAATTTCCGGAGTACCGACAACAATCCCCCTGCACATCGCATTGGCGAACGATGAAGATGTGTCCAAAGGAGAATTTGACACAAAATTTTTGGAGAAATGGTTGGCAACCAAATTCACAGTTGCAAGCAACCAAAACGAGGAGGTCGCCTGATGCAAAACAGATATTCTTTTGGTGGAGATGAACATCTTTTTGTCGAATGCAGTGAAGAGATGTCGCTGGAAGCCTTTTTCAAAAGCCTGTCAATGACCAATGCGATACGCGACAGCAAAATAATGGGCATAACAGAATTATGTCCTGCCAATGCTTCGTTTCAGGTCAAATTTGATCCCGACGTGATACATCCGGATGAAATCCTGCGCGAAGTTCAGGAAATTGAAAAAGCCGCAGAAAAAACCGAGCCGAGAATCAATACGCGGATTATAGAAATTCCGGTCTATTATCAGGACCCATGGACGCATGAAACACTGATGCGCTTCAGAGAACGACACCAAAATCCGGACGCAACTGATCTGGAATATGCCGCGGAAGTGAACGGGTTTGCATCGGTCAAGGAGTTCATTGAAGCGCATTCAGGAGCTCCCTGGTTTGTCTCGATGGTAGGCTTTGTTTCCGGCCTCCCGTTTATGTACCAGATGGTTGACCGGCCACGCCAGATACAGGTGCCCAAATATCTTCGGCCACGTACCGACACGCCAAAACTGACGGTAGGTTATGGGGGATGTTTTTCATGCATCTATTCCGTGCGCGGAGCCGGCGGTTATCAGATGTTCGGCATTACGCCGATGCCAATATACGATCCCAATCAGGAAACCAGTTATCTGAAAGATTTCATGGTCTTCTTCAAGCCTGGCGACATTGTAAAATTTAGGCCGATTGAAAGAGACGAATACGATCAGTGTGTCGATGATGTTGAGCAAGGCAAATTCTGGCCAAGGATGCATGACGTCACTTTTGACCTGCACGAGTTTCAGCAAAATATCGATAACTACAACTCAAAACTGGAGGGCATGATCAATGGCGGTTAAAGTCCTACATCCCGGATTGGCAACTACGGTCCAAGATCTTGGTCGACCCGGATATTTTCACCTTGGAATTCCAATTGGCGGAGCGATGGACCGTTTAGCCATGCGCGCTGCCAACATGCTGGTTGGCAATGATGAAGGTGCAGCCGGGCTTGAAGCGGTATTTGTCGGCCCAAAACTTGAGTTTACGCAGGATGCGGTAATTGCCGTGACGGGCGCTGAAATGCCGGTCAAGGTAGATGGCGATGAAAAGCCGACATGGACTGCAATCAGGATCAAATCGGGTCAGGTTCTGAGCTTTGATTTTCTTAAGTCCGGCGCTCGCATATGTCTGGCCATTGCTGGCGGCATCGATGTTCCTGAAGCCCTCGGTAGCCGCTCGACCTATCCCATCGGTGCATTGGGTGGCCTTGAAGGCCGAGCCATTGCAGAGGGTGATTCACTTCCAATTGGCAAAGCTGGCACAGTGAAAGAGGGCCAAGCTGTTCCAGCCGCACTTCGCAGGACACCTGGAAACCCTGCAGAATTGCGTGTGCTTCCCGGATTATACTGGCACCGCATCACAGAAGAGGCCGGTAGAAATTTCTTTGATGATGAGTGGAAGGTAGCGCCGGAAGCCGATCGCATGGGATACAGATTTTGCGGAGGCAGAGCGCTTGAATTCGTCGATAGAGAGCCGCCGTTCGGGGCCGGTTCAGACCCCTCAAATGTTGTGGATTGCTGTTACCCATATGGATCAATTCAGGTTCCCGGTGGAACTGAGCCGATAATCCTGCACCGCGACGCCGTATCAGGCGGTGGATACTTTATGCTTGGCACAATTATTTCAGCCGACATGGATTTGATTGGTCAATTACAGCCACATACACCGACAAAATTTGTGCGGGTCACGATGAATGAGGCCCTGAAAGCACGTGCTGACAGGAAATCCGTACTCAACGCCATTCGAACTTCACTCGAATAGACCAACTATTCATTCGCTAGACTCAAAGGGAGAATATTATGCGAAATTCACTAAAACTGCTTGCTGGCACAGCCTTGGCTTTAACTTTATCCGGGCAGGCAATTGCCGGGGACTGGTTTCCTTATAATGCTCAGCAGGTTCAGCCGGCCTTTGCCGCAGATGGACAAACTTCAGAGGTGTCTTACACACCGTTGGCAAAAGCCTCCAAGTCATGGGATATCTGTGTTTCATTTCCTCACATGAAAGATGCCTACTGGCTGGGCGTGGACTACGGCGTTGCCGATGAAGCCAAACGTCTGGGTGTCAAAATGAACCTTGTTGAAGCTGGTGGATATACCGGTTTGACCAAGCAGATTTCCCAGATAGAGGACTGTGTCGCAAATGGCGCGGACGCTGTTGTTATTGGAGCCATTTCATACGATGGTCTCAACAATCTGGTTTCCGAAATAACAAAAAAGGGTGTTCCAGTCATTGATGTGGTCAATGGTATGTCATCAAAGGATATTTCTGCTAAATCTCTGGTGTCATTTTATACCATGGGATTTGAAACCGGCGCTTATCTGGCAAAAAAGCATCCTTCCGGATCAGATCCGGTCAAGGTGGGATGGTTTCCAGGGCCAGCTGGTGCAGGCTGGGTAGAAGCCGCACATAAGGGTTTCATGGAAGCAGTCAAAGGCTCGGCTGTTGTCGTGCTTGAACCAAAATTTGGCGACACCGGGAAAGAAGCGCAGTTAAAGCTGGTTGAGGACGTACTTCAATCAAATCCTGATGTACGCTATCTGGCTGGTACAGCGGTCACTGCCGAGGCGGCTCAAGGTGTCATCCGCGAACGTGGTCTCAAGGGTAAGGTTGATTTACTTGCATTCTACATGACGCCAGGTGTTTACACCGGTATCAAGCGCGGATTTATTCTCGCAGCCCCTGCGGATTCGATGGTTATTCAGGGACGCATTGCAATTGATCAGGCCGTTCGTGTTTTGGAAAAAAAGGATTACATCAAGCATGTAGGCCCGAAAATATTTGTGGTTGATCCCAGCAATATCAATGATGTTTCTCAAACCAATATCCTTCCACCAGACGGCTATAAGCCTGTCTTCAATGTCAAGTAAGAAATCCCTCAACAATCCGGTTCTCGGCGCAAGCTGAGAATCGGACGCTTAGGTTATTTCCATGTCCAGCTCAAAAACTCCGCTCGTAGAGATGCGTGATATCTCGAAGCAGTTTCCCGGTGTCAAGGCGTTGGACGGAGTAGACTTTACTTTGGAATCGGGTGAAGTCCATGTCCTTTTCGGTGAAAATGGCGCCGGAAAATCTACCCTGATTTCAATTTTGTCCGGCGTATATCCTCCATCTGCGGGTATCGTCAAAATATCTGGCGATGAAGTGGATTTTCGATCGGTTCATGATGCAACCGATGCTGGAATTGGCACCGTATTCCAGGAGTTCTCACTTGTCCCGACACTTACCGTTTTTGAAAATATTTACCTGGGCAGCGAATTAAGCCGGGGGCTTTTTATTGACCGGTCCGCGATGGTTCTGGGTGCGCAAAAGCTGTTCGAGGATCTGGGTTTTGAAATTAATGTTCGCCAGCGTGTTTCAAAATTGTCTCGCGCCGAACAGCAAATGGTGGAAATTGCCAAAGCCTTTCATTTCAAAGCCGACGTACTGATCCTGGATGAACCAACTGCTTCACTTACCGAGCGGGAAACGGAGAAGCTGTTTTCATTTATCAGGAACGCCAGGGAAAATGGTGTGGGTGTGATCTATATCTCTCACCGAATCCATGAATTTGAACAAATTGCGGATCGAATAACTGTGCTTAGAGATGGTCAGTTAATTGGTACCGTTGTCGCCAAGGGAATATCTGAAGCGCAGTTGATTGAGATGATGACCGGGCGGTCAATTGGCGAAGTTTATCCAAAAATCGACCGAAAAAAGGATGGTGAAATTGTTTTGTCCCTAACAAATGTCCATGCCTGGGGCGTCAATGGTGTCAGCCTGGACGTGAGGGCTGGCGAGGTGTTGGGGATTGCTGGTCTTGTAGGAAGTGCAAAATCGCGCGTGTGGAGGAGTGTTATCGGCTTACAGCCGGTTAAATCTGGCACTGTTACCCTCAAGGGGGTTGATGTCACAAACGCCAAAACCAGAGATCTGATCAAGCGCGGTTTGTTCTATTTGCCGCCGGACAGGAAAAACGAAGGCCTCCAGCTTTCTGCCAGTAGTCGGGAAAATCTGAACCTCAGTATTCTGAACCGTTCGGAAATAGTCAGCCGTATTGGATTGTTGTCTCCAGACAAGAAAAAGCAACTTGCCGATGAAATTGGCGAGCGTGTCGGTTTGTCCAAAACCTATTTTGACAGAACGGTTTCCAAATTATCCGGGGGAAATCAACAAAAGGTTTTGTTTGGCAAAGGCTTTGGCGAAGAGCGCGATATTTACATATTTGACGAACCAACTGTTGGCGTTGACATGGGTACGCGGGCTGCTCTTTATCGTCTCATGAAAGAAATTACTGAATCCGGCAAAGCGGTTGTAGTAATTTCTTCGGATTTACCTGAGGTAATGAATCTGGCGCACAGATTGCTGGTATTCTCGAACGGAAAGATTGCCGCAGAGTTGACGGGTAAAGATGTCACAGAAGAAAATGTGCTCAAGTACTTTTTCGCTGAATTGAGGGCAACCGCATGAACACCAACCTGCAAAATACAACATCAAAAAAGGCATCTGCCTATTCGTTTTCATCTCTGAGTGATGGATTGTTGAGAATATTCATCAAGGTCGGTGTATTGCCATTCTTTTTGGTTGGTGCGCTGGTTATTTTTTCGGTGCTTTCCAGTCATTTTCTGTCTTTCCAGAATTTGACAAATGTCGCGCGGCAATCCGTTTACCTGGTATTGGTTTCACTAGGTCAAATGATCGTGCTGATTACCGGGGGATTCGATTTGTCTGTGGGCACCGCTATCGCATTAACTTCGGTAGTTTCAGCAACCGCAATGGTCGCATTTGCAGGCATGTTCCCTGATCTTGTCTGGGTCGTGATATTGTTGGGGATTCTGTCAGGATTTGGTGCAGCGGTTCTAATTGGATCATTGAACGGATTGGGAGTTGCACAATTTGGCGTGTCACCATTTATCATGACACTGGGTGTACAATCAGTTGGCGCTGGAATTGCATTGTTCATTACCGGAGGAGTTCCGGTTTCAGGAATGCCTTACGAATTTGGCAATTTTTTTGGATTTGGTAGAGTTTTTGGCGTGCCCGTCCCGGTTTTGGTAGCAATCGTCTCTATCGCGGTAATGTGGCTGGTTATGAATCGAACCAAATTTGGTGCGCACATCTATGCTGTTGGTGGCAATATAAGAGCCGCCCATCTTTCAGGGGTCGATACCAAACGAACGCTGTTTCTTTCATATCTTGTTTGCGCATTGCTTGCTTCACTTGCCGGAATATTACTGACAGCACGTGTGGAGTCAGGTGAAACAAATCTGGGCGGGACAATCGCGCTTGAGTCAATTGCAGCTTGTGTTATCGCGGGTGTATCGTTGCGGGGAGGAATTGGCCGTGTAGAAAATGTCGTACTTGGCGGGTTCTTTATTGTTCTGGTTCAAAACGGAATGAACCTCACTCAGGTAGGCTCATACATGCAGATGATCTTGCTTGGCTCACTGTTAATCCTTGCGGTAATTCTCGATCAGTATCGATACCGGAGAATTGTCGGCGAGCAGTAACCATATCACAGCAATTCAATTTGCCCGGGATCATGCATATGGTTTATATTCAATCCACCCGCACGAAAAACAGGCAAAATACTTCCTCCCCGGACAAACCTGGAGGGTGCGAAATTGTATTTTGCGCCTTTTTTCAAAGTTGGTTCGTTAATTTATCGAGAATGGAAAAATCATGAACAATGTTGAAATTTCAAACCGCAAAAATAATTCGATCTCCCGATCTGTTGGGATGATGACACAAATTTATGCAGACCGGGCAGAGAATTCTGAAATCTGGGATGTGGAAGGCAATCGCTATATCGATTTTGCTTCTGGTATTGCGGTGGTAAATACCGGCCACCGTCATCCCAGGGTTATCGAGGCGGTTAAGGCGCAGATTGATCGGTTTACACATACTTGCCATCAGGTTGTCCCGTACGAAAATTATGTCGCATTGGCAGAACGGTTAAACAAACTCGTTCCCGGGGACTTCGAAAAGAAAACGGTTTTCGTAACTACCGGTGCGGAAGCGGTAGAAAATGCAGTGAAGATTGCACGAGCGGCAACCGGTCGCTCAGCGGTCATCGCTTTTGGCGGTGGTTTTCACGGGCGTACTTTCATGGGTATGTCGTTGACCGGCAAAATCGTTCCCTACAAAGCCGGTTTTGGTTCCATGCCGGGCGATGTTTTTCATGCTCCATTCCCGATATCATTACATGGTGTTTCAGTCGAAGACTCCATGGCGGCACTTGATAAACTGTTCAAAACCGATGTGGAGGCAACACGCGTTGCTGCAATAATTCTGGAACCCGTTCAGGGCGAGGGAGGTTTTTACGAAGCTCCGCGTGAATTCATGGTACAGTTAAGACGTCTTTGTGATGAACATGGGATATTGCTGATCGCCGATGAAGTACAAACCGGTTTTGCCCGCACCGGTCGTATGTTCGCCATGGAACATCATGATGTTGCGGCAGATCTGACAACAATGGCCAAAAGCCTGGCAGGCGGGTTTCCACTGGCGGCGGTGACCGGTAGCACCGAATTGATGGACGCGCCAAATCCCGGTGGTCTGGGTGGCACCTACGGCGGCAACCCCCTGGGAATAGCTGCGGCTCATGCCGTTCTCGATGTGATTGAAGAGGAAGGTTTGTGTGAACGCGCAGAGCAGCTTGGTGCCAGGCTGAAACAGCGTCTTCAGTCGCTTCGCGATAAAGTGCCTGAGATTGCAGAAATACGCGGGCCCGGCTTCATGAATGCCGTTGAATTCAACAATGTTAAAACCGGTCTGCCCAGTGCAGAATTTGCCAATGCGGTTCGCGCCAAAGCGCTTGAAAATGGCCTTCTCCTGTTGACCTGCGGGGTTTATGGTAATGTTGTTCGTTTTCTTTGCCCGCTTACCGTTCAGGATGAAATCTTTAGTGAAGCGCTGGATATTCTTGAGAAATCCATGGTTATGGCGCGCGGAGATTAACCAGTATGAGTATTGGCAAAACGCTTTCGTCCCGGTTGAACAGTTCAGAACTGTTTCGCCCTTCTGCTTTTGTCAGTATCTCAGAGGGCAGGGTCAGACTTGTTCTTCTAACCGATCGGTAGCTGATGCAGGTGTGCGTGAAAGTGCGCCTATCTTGGCGTAAAGATCATCCGGTTGGCGCGATTGAATTCCACGATTGTTGGAAACCCGGGCTGAAGTTGTTCCGGGCTTCCCACATCGCCTATATTTACATAAATAACAATAGCTTACAGAAGGTCTCAGTATCTAAATCAAAACTTTAGCAACTTGAATCACAACATGAAGAAGAAAAGCTGGCGTTTATCGACTTTGAAGAGACGAACCGACAGTCGTTGCCAAGCCTTGCGCCGTAAAGAAAGAGGTTCGCGGTCATTCTGCGAAACAACGGGACTGGCCTTTGGTCAAATTTTTACGCTCGACAGGGCTTGCAGTTGAAGCATACATTCGGCAATGTTGAAACATTACCCGGAAGTTGATTGCCGGTCGCGACCCGCATTTCTCACCAAGTCATCAATTTGGCCCAATGGTGTCTTGACAAGACACCATCCGATTAGGGTTTGGAGTATATTGATAAGAACATGCAGATAGCTACATTCAATATCGAGAGCCTTGATACTCAACCAAAATCAAAAGTCTCTCTTGCTGACCGCATTGCCATTCTTCGACCTCAACTGATGCGTCTTGATGCAGACGTGCTATGCCTTCAAGAAGTCAATAGTCAGCACGAAAAAGGGGGATCCGGCAGAAGTTTGATTGCACTCAAAGAGTTGGTAAAGGAGACGCCCTACGCTGATTTTAAATGGGTGTCCACCACTACCGGTGGTTCAGGGATGGTAGCCGACGTTCATAACTTGGTGGTCCTGTCTCGTTTTACCATTTCAAATAGCCGTCAATTGCAAAACGACATTGTTGATACACCCGGATATCGATGCTCCACAGATATTCCTCATGATAACGAAATTGTACCAATAAAATGGGATAGGCCGATATTACATGTAACGCTGGAGTTGGACGATGGAAAACCGTTGCATGTTTTCAATGTGCATTTGCGAGCGCCACTTGCCTCTCCGGTGCCAGGCCAGAAAAATGCGCCCTTTGTCTGGAAAACGTCGCAAGGTTGGGCGGAAGGCTATTTTTTGGCTGCAGTCAAGCGTGCTGGACAAGCTTTGGAATTGCGTCTTGCGATCGATCAAGTCCTTGATGTGGAACCTCAGGCCCTGATTGCTGTTTGCGGGGATATGAATGTGGATGAAAACGAGGCTCCATTTCGCATTGTATTGGCGGCTGAAGAGGATACCGGAAACGGAGAATTGGCCATACGAACTCTAGTTCCGTTGGAACGCTCTATTGCGCGAGATCGACGTTATTCAGTTCTCCATCATGGTCGCCCGATAATGCTTGATCATATCCTGGTCAGCCAAGCGCTGCTTGGCCATTTCAAGCAATTCGAAATCCATAATGAAAGCATTGGAGACGAACTGGTCGGATTTGCAAAGGTTGATAAACCCCCTAACTCATATCATGCTCCGATTGTTGCGAAATTCACCATCTGAGTTACGTCCTTTATTTAGGATTGCGCAACGCAGTGTATATGAGGTGGTCCATTTATAGCAGAACATCTTTAAAATGATCATGCAATCAGGAGCGAAGAGCGACCGGCGCCGGTGCGCCGCCCTTGCGGAGGCCGGGCGCAAGCCCGAATAGCCGTGAGCAAAAAAATCAGATATTGCAGAACACCTTTAAAATGATCATGCAATCCAGGAGCGAAAAGCGACCGGCGCCGGTGCGCCGCCCTGGCGGAGGCCGGGCGCAAGCCCGAGTAGCCGTGAGCAAAAAAGTAATGATCAGGAGCGAAGAGCGACCGGCGCCTGTGCGCCGCCCTTGCGGAGGCCGGGCGCAAGCCCGAATAGCCGTGAGCAAAAAAGTAATGATCAGGAGCGAAAAGCGACCGGCGCCGGTGCGCCGCCCTGGCGCAAGCCCGAATAGCCGTGAGCAAAAAAAATCGAAACTGAATCAAAATAGAGGTGTTCTGCCATAGCTGGTTGTTCAGCCTCTAGTGAAACGCCTTTGAAGTTTGCAACACTATCGTCTTTAAGTTCCCATGCCGTCGTCGGTCCGAGGCAGGAACCAGGCCAACAACCCCGCAAGCGGCAGGAAAGAGCAGAATTGATAGACCGTCTCAATGCCATAGCGGTCAGCCATAACACCAAGAAGCGCCGCCGCAATACCGCCAAGCCCGAAGTTCAACCCGTAGAACAATCCTCCAATTAACCCGATCCGATTGGGCAGTAGGTCCATCGCATAAATCAGGATCGAGGCGAAAGCACTGGCCATGATCAGGTTGATCGCGACCGTCAGCACGCCCGTCCAGAACAGATCTGCGTAAGGAAGGATTAATGTCAATGGCAACGGTCCCAGCACCGAAATCCAGATGATCCGGTAGCGCCCGATCCGGTCGCCGACGATCCCCCCGATCAACACCCCCACCGCCGCAGCCAGCAGGAAAATAAAAAGCATCATCTGTGCAGACGGGATAGAAAGGTCAAACCGGTCGATCAGATAGAAAGTGTAAAAGGAGCGGAAACTTTCACTGTAGGCATTCTTGATGAACATCAGAAAGGTCAAAACGACAAGGCCTGTGCCAATGGTCAATGGCGCGTGCCGGGCTATCGTCGTGCCCTCCTTGCTGATCACCGCCCGCATCGCCGTGAATTCCGCGCTGATCTGGCGCTGCTTGCTGCCAATCCATGCCAGAAGCGTCATAGCCAAAAGTGCGGAAACGGCAAACCATGCAAGGCTCGGCTGGCCCCATGGCACGATGATCAGCGCTGCAA
>JAAEMP010000376.1 GCA_024225445.1 Hyphomicrobiales bacterium
AGGCGTGCCAGTGCATATGGAAAGCATGCCCAAGCGGGTCCGTTGGGGGGGTGGCAATCGCGATTTGGGCGATTTCCAGAACGCAATTGGCCATTTTCTTGTAAGCGAGAAGATGCGCGATGTGATTGAGCAACTGGAACCGGGACTTCATCAGTTCCAGCCAGTGGAAATAATTTGGAAAAAAGATGGCAGTCATGCCGCAGATTTCTTCTGGTTCAACCCTTGCAATCGGACAGACGGGATAGATCGGACGCATTCCACTGCTGGATATAACGAAAAAATTGGGAAGTGGAAGTATGAGGGTGGAGAATTCGTAGTCAGCTTGGCCCAAACTGCAGGTTGTCATATTTGGATTGATCCAAGAACTTCATTCAATTTGGTTTGGGTATCTGAAGTTTTCAAACAGACAATCGAAAATGTCGGAATTACAGGCGTTGGCTTCAGCGAATACAAGGTGGTTTAGAGGGGGTGAATAATGGCATTTGATGAAGGTTCTCCCAACGGCATAGCCCGACCAGAAACCTGGATGGAGATCGGTGATTTTGAATTGTCCAGCGGCACCACGCGCACCGCCTGGGATGGTGCTCATGCCACAGGGGATGCGCTTTGGAACAGCCGTATGATGGAGTATCAGGGAAAACTCGACCCTGATGGTCATTTTCAGTTTAGTCCGGATGCGCGCTGGAATGGCGCGCTGGTTTCAAATCGTACGATTGATGGGATTACGGTGACACTTCACCAAATGCACTAAATAGAGTAATATAAAGCATGGCCCGTCTTGCCCGCCTTGTTGTTCCCGCACTACCCCATCACGTTACCCGGCGCGGCAACCGGCGTGGGCAGACATTGTTTGAGGATGGGGATTATCAGCTTTATCGCGATCTGCTGGCAGAGGCGGCGCATAAGGCTGGAACGCAAATCTGGTGTTACTGCCTGATGCCAAATCATGTACATATCATTGTCACGCCAGGTGATGGGGACGGGCTGCGACGTACTTTCAGCGATGTCCACCGGCGCTATACCGGTTATATCAATGCCCGAATGCGGGTCACCGGTCATTTGTGGCAGGGGCGGTTTGGCTCTGTGGTGATGGATGAGGAGCATCTGTTTCACGCCGTTCGTTATGTCTTGCTCAACCCGGTTCGCGCCGGACTGGTGAAAAGGCCGCAGGACTGGAAATGGTCAAGCGCCCGCGCGCATCTGGCGGGGCGCGATGATGATCTGGTAACGGTCAGCGCAACATTGCAACGCTATGGTGATTTCGATAGTATTCTGGGCGACTATACAGATGCAGATTCAGGCGCCGGGGATGAGGAGGCATTCAAACGCCTGCGCCAATCCGAGACCACCGGGCGTCCACTGGGAAGCAATGACTGGCTGAAGCAACTTGAACAACAATCCGGCAGAATATTAAGGCCCCAAAAGCGTGGGCCCAGGATAGGGAGAAGGGTGAATAATTAAGTGTATTTGGCAACCCGTCACCGTAATTCCGTGCAGATTATGAACAGCAAGGCATTTGTCGGTACAGAGGAATCACGGTACAGATGAAATTGGTTTACGGGCGTGTATTTTGTTTGAACGGGGAATTTACACAAAATCTTGAATGGTTTGATCAGCTGGCTGGCTGTGTCTTGTTGCGGGTTGTGGTGGCTGGTGTTGTTGTCAGGTGCATGTGTCGAACGAGGTGGGAATTGGCGAATTGAACTGCTGCATTAGCGCCAACGGAGGCTGATCAATGAGGCGAGGGTTGAAGAGTATGATTCGGAGGTGTCAGCGTTGGGTTGTTTGCTGCGTTTGGTCAGGTGTGATTAGTGATTCGAAGACAAAGATGGGAATAATTAAGTGTATTTGGTAAACTGTCGCCGTAATTCAAACTCACGGGAATTGTACCGCGTACTCGTAAGCTCGTGGGAAGCGGTGAATGACAATGGATGCAAGATGAGGAGAGTGGCGTGATGGCGATTACGGTGAATTCTTCATTGCAAGATAAGTACCAAAATACCTACTCAGAGGGCTTTGATGAGAATGGCGAACCCTGGGTAGACACGTACACAGATTGGAAACTCAAATATAATCAAGAAAATGGCGAGTACCCTCTTGGGGTTCCGTTTCCACTCGACTATTTCCCTAAGCAGGTGCGAATAACTCAGGGCGATAAACTTTATGATTTTACCGGCCTTGCCGGAGTGCAGGCTGTCAGCAAACGGTTGAAAGATGCGATTGAAGATATTGAACCCGGCGTGCACCAGTTTGTGCCTGTGGAGGTCTTCCACAAAGACGGAACGCCCTATGGAGAACCGTTCTGGTTTTTCACAATCTGCAGCTGCCTTGACGTAATTAATCCTGCGCTGGGGGGGATGAAGAAGCACTTCCTAACAGCTTACCCTGACAAAAAACCGGATGCCTACCATTGGGGGATTGCGAGGGGCCGCAAAAACCTAGCGGTTCAAAAAGACAAAGTTGCCGGGCGGTCGGCGTGGCGTGATAGGCGATATATTACGGGCTATTTTTTCTCTGATGCATTAGTTGCGCGCATGGATGCGGAAGGCATGGAAGGTTGGGTTGCTGATGATGTTTGGCAGGAAGTTTAGGAGAATTAGTTATGGCTTTTGAATTTGTGTCAAAACCACCACCACCGCAATTTAAGGTGCAAGTGTTTGAAGGCGGAAATGGTGATAAGCTTTGGTTTTATTCACCAAGCGACAAGACGCAGGCCACGTCAGGTGAGGGTAATTCACGCGCCAGCCTGTTTCAGGCCAATCATACAACGCCGAGTAATGTATATCAGGGACCTCAGACAACACCCGAAGCGCGAGAGTTCTACGATCGCATCAGTTCTACCGATGCTGGACAATACAAATACGACCACACCAATTTTGACAAGAATGGCCAATATGTACCTCAAAAAGGGAGTGATGCCTTAAGAGTTGGCGTCGCCAGTCACAATGGTTCGCACCATGAATATGATGCGTTTGTGCGCGCACGTGATGCGGAGATTATTGTTCGTGGCCAAGAGGTCGAAGCACTCGAAAAGGAACGCTTGCTTGATGCCGGTGAAACTGACGCCAAAGCCACCAGCGATGCCCGCAAAGCAGCTACAGAGTTCATGGCCCGTGAAAAGCAGGGCCTGCAGAAGTTTCTGAACATGGCTGTTCAGGAAGGGGGGATTCCTGAAACGGAGGTGGAAAAGAACAAAACCCTGCTGGCATTCAACGACTTCGATCCGCGAAATGTGGATAAAATACAAGGCTGGGCAGCGGACAATAATGCGGATGCGATAAACAATTGGGACATGGACCGGATTGCCGGTGAACTTGATGCTCAAAGCCCTGGCTCCTACAAGACTGGAAATGGTGCCTCGCCGGGCACGGAAGCATTTCGTTCTGGCGTTGATGGTACTGATTTACCGAATGACCGACTGGCGGTTGTTACAGAAGGGGATGATGCAGGCAAGCAGCGCTGGATGGTGGACGACACGCCGGAAGCACGCGCCATTCGTGCAGAAGTGATTGTACGTGACGCACTGGTGCGGGCCAATGGAGATGATTTTGCTAAGATTCAAGAGCGGATAAAATCGGGTGAGTTTGATACGCTTAAGACATCAGTTCTGAGCAGCCTGAATGATAGTCGGTTCTTCCCTGATGCAGACCAGTTGCCGCTGACTTTTGAAGAATATAGCCGCACATATGAGATCAATGCGCGAAAGACAAATAGCTTCCGTGCTGCTTTCAGCTCGTTTGTTGCCGAGCTCAATCAGGTCAAAGCTCTTGACGCTAGCGTGTTTGATGCGGCGGATCGAAATACAAATGGCCTGTTGAGTAAAACGCTTGACTTTCTAAATAATGACTTTGGTTCGGTTTCAGCAAAAGGCGCACTGTCGATTGTAGCCTTGGCTTTTGGGGCTTTGGCCGTCCATTATAAATATAAGGCGGACACGCTCGATGATCCTGGCAAGTTGTTCACTGATTGGGCGATTGAGGCTTCGCCGGAGTTTTTCGCCAAACTGCCATTTGGAGTTTCGATTGTGGCAGGAGCAGTTTTGCTTGCGAAGGTACACCCTGTGGGCCGAACTGCTGTTTTTGCGTTTGGGGCAGCAGTGGCTTATCCGGAAATAAAAGAGTTTTTTAAAAATTATAAAGAGGTTCACAAGAATGATCCGGACAATGATCTTGTTACTTTCTTTGAGGGTACAGTTAAATTTTTAGATGCCTTGGAAAGCAACCCGGCTGTTGCTGGGGTAGCGAATTTATTGAAGGCCCTTGCGAGCAGAACAATTGTTCCTCTTATTGAAGCGACCACAGTTGCGGTCGTTAATGTAGATGGCGACAATGCTATGTCCGTCGACATTGCCCGTGGCAATGGAGATAGTGATCCCTGGTTGGTGGGCGATGACGGCGCAGAGTTGGTAGGAAACAAAAATAACAATGTGTTGTTTCATTTCGGTTATGGAGAAGCCCGCGGTGGAGAGGGTGATGATTGGCTCATTTCTTTCAGGTCAGAGTATCTTGCGCCTGGTGAAAAGATTGGCCCCTCGCCAAAAGAAGGAGATGAGGACTTCCGCGAAGTTTCGGAAGCTGGAGAACGTTTGGTTCTAGATGGTGAAGAGGGCGACGATATACTCATAGCCCTCGGCGGCACCGGTGCCATCCTCGTCGGTGGTGAGGGGCGTGACTTCCTGTTCAACACCTCATTCAAGGGCCAGATGTATGGCGATACGATTGATGGCGTGGGGCAATCCGCATCGGGCACCGAGGATTCCGACGTCTTCTGGTACTGGCCTTCGACATTCATCATGGATGCGCAGCCTAATGATATATTGCAGATGTTTGGCTGGCCGTTGCTGGGCGGGTCCAATTCGGTGGCGGGGAGATATGCCGGTGACGGGTCGCTGGCGATTGACTGGCTCAACTGGACGGTGTTTTACGGGGCGACAAAATCCGGGCAATTGCTGGTCGTTAATGCGGTAGCGGCAGCGCTTGGCATTGGTGCACGGGACGGTGATCCGTTCCCTGCCGGTACCATGGTGGTGGAGGATTATGATTTTGGCGGCTGGAAGGATGCTGAATGGGGCAGGCCGGCAGCCGGTGATCTGGGGCTGACATTCCGTATGGCGACTAACCGTTCGGACAGTGTGGAGATTTCCATCTTGAAGTTCATCTGGGGGCATCTGACTACTGTCTTTGATGTGTTTTTCAACCTGACAAAGCTGGTGCGCTGGCAGCCGGTGGATGACCCGCTGGTGCTGGATCTGGATGGCGATGGTATCGAGACGGTGTCACAAAGCCAGTCGGGCGTGCATTTTGACATGGACGGGGATTATTTTGCTGAAGCATCCGGCTGGGTGTCAAGCGATGATGGTTTTCTGGTGATTGAT
>JAAEMP010000377.1 GCA_024225445.1 Hyphomicrobiales bacterium
GATCAAACATCGCCCTTGAAACATCCTTGCCACCATGACGCTCTGACAAAGTTACCACACCAACCGGCAATGACGTCCAGGAAGAAACCTGCTCGGATATCTTTTTGTTGCGACGCCCTCTCCTGTCCAACAAAATCAACTCGGATGATCCCCCGCCAATATCAAACAATACTGCGCCATCAGCTTTCTTGTCGACCAATGCACCACATCCCTCGGCCGCAAGATAGGCTTCTGTTTCCCTATCTACAATTTCCAGATCCAGGCCAGTTTCCTGTTTTACCCGGAACAAAAATTCATCACCATTCTCAGCTCGTCTGCATGCTTCTGTCGCGATCAATCTCATCTTATGAATATTGGTATTCTTCAGTTTTCGGGCACATTCCCCAAGCGCTTCCACGGTTTGATCCATCGCATTCTCATCAAGTCGGCCGGAACTTTCCATTCCCCTGCCCAGACGCACAATACGAGAATATGCATCGACAACGCGAAACCGCCCTATTTGCTGAGGCAATGCAACCAATAGCCGGCAATTATTTGTCCCCAAATCCAGTGCGGCATATAACGGCGCAATTTTGTTAGCCTGGGCTCGGCCGCCTCGCCGATGATATGGAGATTGCCTGTGATTGCGGGCACCAGTTTTCTTTCTGGTTGATAAATTTGTTTCCAATCCTGGATTTTGGCGGTTCGGTTTTGGCGGAAATATTGTCTTGTCCGCATCGCGGTTTCTGCGCCTTCCCGGTCTACGGCTATTTCGGTTTCTGGGTTTCCGTCCGCTTTTGTCTTCGGCTCCTGAATCTGCATCGCGGACATCATTACCCACACTTTTTCTAAGTTGTGGATTACCCGATTCAACGCCCGGATCAGTAAACCCATTGCGACGATCATGAGTTTTATTGTGCTCTGATTCAATTGGATTCAGATCCGCAATATCAGTGTCAGTACTAGCCTGCACTGATCCGCTATGCGCAAAACCACCTCTTCCCTGGCGATCATTTCCAGATCTGCCATTCCCGGGCCTGCTACTTTCCTGCCTGCCATTCCGCTGCGCGGCAATTGCTGAATTGCCTTTACCTGATTTGCCAGGTCTGGACCTGGACGGGGCGAACTCTTCTTCCAGCTTGTTTTCCGGGTTTCCAAACACATCCGATTTTACAATGCGCTTCTTCTTGCCCCGCTCATGCTTCCTGCGCCGTTCCGAAAAGTGAAAGCCCCCGGCCGCAGACGGATTCCCGTCGTTTGGAGGTTTATCCACAATCTTACCTTTGAGCAACACGGTAAAAATATCGACACTACCGCCTGCCATCTGATTTAATGTTAGCCCCAGACTAGAGCATCACATACCGATTTGAAACAAAAAAAGGTAACATTCAGCCATTTGCCGGATAGCTATTGGTTCCCGGCTGTGACAAACGTAAATTCTGACCATTCACAATCTGTGTAAAGTTTTGATTCCACAAATTATTTCGAAAAAAAAGCGGACCGTTTGGAACGACCCGCTTTGTTTGATCAGGCTTGAGTGTACTCTGGTTCAGTTACGAACGGCCGGTGTTTCCACTGTCAGCCCATTGCCCCTTGCAGCCAGATAGACTTCCAGTGCGGTGAACTCGTCA
>JAAEMP010000378.1 GCA_024225445.1 Hyphomicrobiales bacterium
GCGGCCCCAATCAGCCCATCTGCGTCGTTGCAAAACTTGCCCGATACCAGTATCGCCCAGATACATTTTCGGGTTTCGCGCCTAGCATACGGACTGATTTGACTCCATCAAATGGGTCATATTAAGTCGAAAGTGCTCTAGAGTTTCGGGAATTGCCTGAATATTGTGGATCATTTTGATTTTGACCATATTGATTGATTGATTTAATTCGATATATTTTGAAAGGATCTGAAAGCTGAACGAAATACCACAAAACCGCTGTCGTTTGATTTTGTCACTACCACTTTTGGAAGATGCTGTTGAATTACTTGATCAAACTCTGGCTGCTGGTGATGTGGCATGTGTTCTTTTGGCGGCAAACGGATTAGCCGAGCAGTCATTTGTGAACACCTGCAAGACCCTGATTCCCCGGATACAGGAAAAAGACGTGGCAGCGATAATAGTTGGGGATACGAGAAT
Organism: Hyphomicrobiales bacterium; assembly: GCA_024225445.1. Taxonomy (GTDB): domain Bacteria; phylum Pseudomonadota; class Alphaproteobacteria; order Rhizobiales; family Rhizobiaceae; genus JAAEMP01. The sequence goes on from JAAEMP010000378.1 coordinate 460, forward strand.
TGCGGGAAGAGCCAATGCGGACGGAATTCTGATTGAAAATGGACAGGATGCGTTAAAAGACGCTATTGCCCGTTTTTCGCCACAGAAAATTGTAGGATGCGGTGGAATACGCAAGCGCCACAAAGCGCTTGAAGCAGGTGAGTGCAATCCTGATTTTGTGTTTTTTGGTGACCTGGACCGGGATATACGTCCAGAACCTCATCGCAAAAATCTGGCCCTTGCCAGCTGGTGGGCGCAGATGGTTGAAATACCGTGTGCTGTAATGGGTGGCAATTCACCCGATAGCGCAGTTGATGTGGCACTGACAGGTGCAGAATTTGTAGTGCTGAACAAGGCTGTGTTCAATTATCCCGGGGGACCGGCTGAAGGGGTTTGTAAGGTCAATGAGCTGCTGGATAAATTTGGTCCGAAGTTTGATGAGGAATAGACTATCAGTTTTTCCGACTGTCGTTGGAGCAGCCACGTTGTCGACGGGTTTGTTGCTGGGATCAGCTTCTGTGTTGGCTGAGGAAGAAAAGCCAATAGTTTCGATAACAAAATCCGAGCCGAAAATCCCGCAGGAGCTGGTCAATTCGCGTATTGACGATGCGGTGAATGTAAAGAGCGACAAGTCCTCAACAGCTGACAATGCGGCTTTAAGTCCAGCTTTGGATGGTTCCAGAAGTAGTGAGCCAGACGTGGCATATGGTGCATTTCAGCGCGGTTACTATTTGACCGCATTTGAACTTGCATTGCCACGAGCGCAGCTTGGTGACCCGGCCGCCCAAACGCTGATAGCTGTGCTGTATGAAAGTGGTCTTGGCATCAAGCGTGACATGACTGAAGCAACCCAATGGTATAAATTTGCTGCGGAAAATGGCTCGCGGGAAGCTCAATTTTCCTACGCCCTGAAATTGCTTGAAGGAAAATATGTAAGCAAAGACAAAAATGCTGCTCGTGAGCTTTTGAAAAAGTCAGCCGATGCCGGACATTCTGCGGCACAATTTAATTACGCTCAGATGGTAGTTGATGAGCGGCCGACAGCACGGGGATTTGAGATTGCGCTCGGATATTATGAAAAAGCGGCCGCAAATGGAGTTGCGGATGCCTATTTTGCCATCTCACAGATATATGCCCGTGGCTATGGCGTAGTGACACCCAATGAAAAAGCAGCTCGCGAAATACTAATAAAGGCAGCGCTAAACCATGTGGAAAATGCACAGATTGAATTGGCTATCTGGTTGGCAAATGGGCGCGGTGGAGAGAAAGACCTGAATGGCGCTCTGGCCTGGTTTCGCATTGCAGCGATTGGCGGCAATGTTATTGCCCAAAACAGGCTTGCGCGCATGTATGCACTTGGGCTTGGAACCGATGTAAAACCGGATAAAGCTGCCAAATGGTACGTTCTTGCCCGCAGGCGAGGTCACAAGGATGCGATGTTGGACGACTTTTTCAACAGTCTAGCGCCCGAAATTCGAAAAGCTGCATTAAAGGCCGCCAATAACTGGCATCCCAGATCAAAGCCAAAATGGCAGATATCCGAGGTGAAATTGCGCCAGTGATGGTCTGAAACGGGTGTTACACTTGAATCCGGAATGGATATGTGTTCAGGAAGCATCTAAAGCAATTTGATGTTCAGGAAAATTGGATCAATGAGAATAAATGGCAATGAAATTAAGCCTGGTAATATTATCGAGCACAAAAACAGCCTTTGGGTGGCCGTTAAGTCAAATGCGGTAAAGCCTGGAAAAGGTGGTGCATTCAATCAGGTGGAACTAAAAAATTTACTCGATGGTTCAAAGCTGAATGAACGGTTCAGGGCAACTGAGAACGTTGAGAAAGTTCGTCTGGAGCAAAAAGAATTTCAGTTTCTATATGAGGATGGTGATGCACTGGTATTCATGGACCTGGAATCTTATGAACAATTGCAATTGCAAAAGGATTTTATTGGTGAACGTGCTGCGTTTTTGCAGGATGGCATGAATATCACCGTTGAACTTTATGAAGATAAGCCGATAGGGATCAAACTTCCAGATCATGTGACCCTGGAAATTGTTGAAGCCGAACCTGTTGTCAAAGGTCAAACAGCAACGTCTTCCTATAAACCAGCTACCATGGAAAATGGAATTCGAGTCATGGTACCGCAATTTATTTCTGCCGGTGAAAAAATAGTTATTGATACCAATGAACTGACCTATTTGCGCAGGTCTGAATAAGCCAAGCCACAAAAAATACTTTTTAGTTAAGGAAACCGTCTGGATATGGCACGCTCCGCACTTCTTAATGTAATGGTTCAAGCCGCGATGAAGGCCGGGCGCGGGTTGGCACGCGATTTTGGCGAGGTGCAAAATTTGCAGGTTTCGCGCAAGGGGCCAGCTGATTTTGTTTCCAATGCTGATTTACAGGCAGAGAAGACGATTTATGAGGAGCTAAAACTTGCCCGTCCTGACTATGGATATCTGATGGAAGAAAGTGGCAGCCAACCTGGTGTGGATCCTCAGCACCGCTGGATTGTTGATCCCCTGGATGGCACAACAAATTTTTTGCATGGCATTCCTTTTTTCGCGGTCTCAATTGCTCTGGAACGAGACGGCCAGATTGTAGCAGGTGTAATCTATAATCCGGCGCTTGATGAATTATATGCTGCGGAAAGAGGTACGGGCGCTTTTTTCAATGACAGACGAATGAGAGTGGCCAATCGTTCAGAAATGAGCGAGACGGTAATTGGTACAGGTATACCGTTTATGGGGCATGGGGACCATGTTCGCCATATTCGTGAGCAGCATGCGATTATGGGCAAGGTGGCAGGAATTCGGCGACCCGGTGCTGCAGCTCTTGATCTGGCGTTTGTCGCCGCCGGTCGTTTCGACGGGTTTTGGGAACATGACCTGAAGGCCTGGGATATGGCGGCGGGCATTATTTTGATAAGAGAAGCGGGTGGCTTTGTCAGTGACCTGGATAACAGACAGGGAATGTTTGACAATGGCAACATTGTTGCGGGTAATGCAAAAATTCACAAGGAATTGATGAGGATAATCAATCGGGCCAACGCCTGACTTTTTTGTGTCGAATTTTGGAACAAAGCTGCTGGAATGGCTGAATTCAAACAGTATGTGGCACGCAATTGTATTTGTAATGCGGCTGGGGTAATTTGAACGAATCTTGGGCAGGCGTAGTGCAACCGGAATGAGAAGGAGGCTGAATTGGCCAGAATATTTGATCCCTACCGGTTAACCAGTCCTCGGGTATTTCTACTGATAATGGTAATATTCCTGACCATAACCGGGTTTCTTGCAGCAATATTGTATCGTCAGATTTCCCTAGCGTTTGCTACAAATCCGGGACTCAACGGGCTTATCATCGGTGTTCTGGCGATTGGCGTGTTGCTGGCCTTGTTGCAGGTTATTCGCCTGATGCCGGAAGTTGCCTGGGTGAATTCTTTTCGCGAAGGTAACCCGGACCTGGAGGGGCAACGTGAACCGGTGATGCTGGCTCCGATGAAAGCGTTGTTGGGCCAAAGCGGGCAGAACATGTCGCTTACCACGGGTTCGATGCGGTCAATTCTGGAGTCAATCGGTACCCGTCTTGATGAGGCCAGAGATATTTCACGCTATCTGATCGGGCTTCTGGTGTTCCTGGGATTACTTGGTACTTTTTGGGGACTGCTTGGAACAATAGGGTCAATTGGCGAAACAATTCAGTCACTTGATCCGGGTTCGGGCAGTACCAGTGATATTCTGGACTCATTGAAAAGTGGTTTGAGTGCACCGCTGGATGGTATGGGGACAGCGTTTTCGTCATCGCTTTTTGGACTGTCGGGTTCGCTGGTACTGGGTTTTTTGGATTTGCAGGCAGGTCGGGCACAAAACCGGTTTTATACGGAATTGGAAAACTGGCTCTCCACGGTGACCGACATGAATTCCGAATTCGCTTTGGCCAGCGGGGCAGTTGGTGGTACAGCGGATGAAATTCGCGATCATCTGGAGCAATTGACACAAAATATTCAACAGGGCGGGAGCAGCCAGCGGGCGACGGCGGCAATGGCCAGTCTTGCAGAAGGAATTCAGGGGCTGGTGCAACATATGCGCACCGACCAGCAGAATATGAAGGCCCATCTGGAACATCAGGCCAGGCAACAGGATCAATTGTCGGCGCTGATGGCAAAACTCGACAAGTTTTTTGAACGTGCGTCGGAGAATTAGCACGTTTGTGGACTGTTTTGGTGTCGTTGAAATCAGTAGTTACGGGATAAATTAATGGCATTGGCTAAAACAAGGCGTGGTGACAATCGGGTCGACTATTGGCCCGGATTTGTTGATGCACTATCAACGCTGTTACTGGCAATCATGTTTTTGCTGTCTGTATTTGTATTGGCGCAATTTTTGCTCAGTCAGGAAATTACCGGCAAGGATGAAGTCCTGAACAGGCTGAATTCGCAAATTGATGAACTGACCTCACTGCTGTCACTGGAGCGCACTACAAAACAGGATTTGGAAGATTCGCTCGCCAATGTCAGTGCCAATTTGCAAGATGTTGAAGGTGAAAAAAGCAGGCTACAATCTTTACTGGATAGTGGTGCGGGTGTATCGGAGGCGGCGGAAGCACGAGCGGGAAAACTCAGTGAAATATTGAGTGAGGAGCGTCAACTTTCCCAACGCGCCCGCTCCCAGGTAGAACTGCTCAATCAGCAAATATCAGCACTTCGCCGCCAGATTGCAGCACTGGAAGATGCTCTTGATGCATCAGAAAACCGTGATCGGGAGAGCAAGACCAAAATTGCCGATCTTGGCAAGCGGCTCAATGTTGCTCTGGCCCAGAGGGTCCAGGAACTCAACCGTTATCGCTCGGATTTTTTTGGACGTTTGCGCGAAATCTTAAGTGACAGATCTGATATACGTATTGTTGGTGACCGGTTTGTGTTCCAGTCGGAAGTATTGTTTTCATCCGGTTCAGGTGACCTCAATCCGGAAGGTAAAACCGAGATGCTGAAAGTGGCTCAGGCTTTGCTGACCATCGGACGCGAAATACCGGATGATATCAACTGGGTATTGCGTGTTGATGGACATACAGACGATATTCCGCTGTCTGGAACCGGGAGATTGAAAGACAACTGGGAATTATCATCAGCGCGTGCAACATCTGTGGTGCGTTATTTCATTTCCGAAGGAGTGCCGGCGAACCGACTGGTGGCGGCAGGTTTTGGGGAATTCCAGCCGCTGGAAAACGCTGACACTGATGAGGCCCGCTCAAAAAACAGACGAATTGAATTGAAACTGACCGAGCGGTAGGGAGTGTCAATTGAGGGTGGGGCAGCAATCGTGTCTCGCGAAAAGTTCCGGGGGGCTAAGTGTAAAGAAGACATGGTCTGGCCGAGTGGACCGGTATGGGGCATCAAACGGTTCATATTTCATCAAATGTGTTCTATTTGCTGCTGAAGAAGTGGCTGGTTCTGGCGGAGGCGGCTATCATGGCTACAAGGCGCTTGAGGGAAAGCTTTTTGGAGGATGTATATTTTCGGGTGTGAAGGCCGGTCAAAATGCCTGAAGGGGACTGGCGTCAAGCCGTTTCATCGACCTTGCCGGCATCAAATTGCAGTTTTGCCAGTCGCGCATATATTCCGCCTTTTTTAACCAGAGATTTATGGGTGCCAATTTCCGCTATGGTACCTGCATCCATCACGACAATACGGTCTGCTTTCAGGATGGTAGCCAGGCGGTGGGCGATTACGATGGTGGTTCGCCCGACCATCAGTTTATCAAGTGCGTCCTGCACCAGTTTTTCACTTTCCGCATCAAGCGCACTGGTTGCTTCGTCGAGTAGCAGGATGGGAGCATCCTTGAGTATCGCCCGGGCAACGGCGATGCGCTGGCGTTGGCCTCCTGACAGGTTTATGCCGCGTTCACCCAATTGGGTATGAAAACCATCATCCAGATCACCAATAAAGCGATGGGCATTGGCAAATTTTGCCGCAGCTTCGGCTTCTTCAAGTGTGGCATTTGGACGACCAAACAAGATATTGTCGGCAACTGATGCTGCAAATATTGTCGTATCCTGGGGAACAATCGCCATAATCTTGCGAAGTTTTTCCGGGTCGCATTGATTAATAGAAACTCCATCTATGCTTATCTTGCCGCTGATGGGATCATAAAAACGCAAAAGAAGCGAAAACAAGGTGCTCTTGCCGGCACCCGAAGAACCGACCACAGCGACGGTTTCGCCAGGATTGATGGTTAAACTCATATCGGTGATGGTTGGCAGGTCAGGTCTTGAAGGGTAGGCAAAACTTACATTGTCAAGAATGACTTCACCTTTAACGGGCTCGGGAATTTCAACAGGATTTGCCGGAGCAGAAATTGATGGTCGTTTGGCCAGTAATTCTGTCAGACGTTCAGCTGCTCCGGCGGCCAGGGATAATTCACCCCACACTTCAGACAATGCCCCCAATGCGCCCGCGGCAAATACAGAATACAGTAGAAATTGACCGAGTGTTCCTGGTGTCATGGCACCCGTCAAAACATCCTGGGCGCCAAACCACAGGACAGCAACAACGCTGCCAAATATCGTGAATATTGCAAATGCTGTCAAAAAAGCCCGGGTGCGAATGGAATAATTTGCCGCACCAAATGCTTTTTCGACGGCTACGGCAAAACGGTTTGAAACCAGCGGACCGTTGGCGAAAGCCTGTAGTGTGCGAATCGAGCTGATTGATTCTGATGCGTAGGCAGTCGCTTCAGCCAGCGTATCCTGGGCATATCGGGAGCGCCGGCGAACGGCGCGACCAAAAGCAACGATTGGAATAACCACCAATGGAATTGCGCCAATGACGATGGCAGCAAGTTTTGGTGCGGTAATAACCATCAGTATCATCGCCCCAATACCCAGCAGTGTATTGCGCAATGCCATGGAGGCAGTCGCGCCAACTGCGGATTTGATCTGTGTGGTATCGGCGGTCAAGCGGGAAATCAATTCGCCGGTTTTGGCAGTGTCAAAAAAATCTGCTCCAAGCGTTGTCAGATGGCTAAACACATCACTCCTGATATCAGATACCACCCGTTCACCCAGCCAGATTACGAAGTAATAACGCCCGGCACTGGCTGCTGCCAGAACTGCGGCAATTGCCACCAGCATTGAAAAATATTGATCAATAAACAGGGAATCATTTTGTGAAAATCCGTGATCGACCATTCTTCGCACTGCCACCGGTAATGAGAGTGTGGTTGCTGCGGCCAGCAGGAGAAAGCATAAAGCGGCCGCTACCCTTGCCTTGTGACGTAACAGATAAGGAAATATTTGAACCAGAGGGCGCAGGGAGCGCCGTATTTTTTCTTGTGACTGGGTATCTGATACTGACAATAAGTTATCCTTGGACAGGCGAATTGTAAAAACAAAAATTCATGTTGATATGACTTGTCTAATTTGCCCCATTCATGTATAGGCTGACTTCAAATTTTCCAGATCGAATTTTTATAATACGATCAGGGCAGGGTATCCAGTAAAAGATCCCTGAATTATTACAACTTGGGTATAACAAGATTTGCACCGGTTAATTCCGATACTGGTTTAGATTGGTTAAACCGAATTCGCAACAGGACAAAACGATGAAACAAGATATTCATCCTGATTATCACACGATTAAAGTGGTTATGAACGACGGCACCGAATTTATGACTCGTTCAACCTGGGGGTCCGAAGGTGACACAATGAACCTGGACATTGATCCGACCACCCATCCTGCCTGGACTGGTGGTAATCAGCATCTGGTTGACCGGGGTGGACGTGTTTCACGCTTCAAGAAAAAATACGAAGGCCTGGGCATCTAGAGCACTTTCGACTTAATATGAACCATTTGATGGAGTCAACTCAGTCCGTATGCTAGGCGCGAAACCCGAAAATGTATCTGGGCGATACTGGTATCGGGCAAGTTTTGCAACGACGCAGATGGGCTGATTAGAGCCGCCTCAAGAATATGGCAAAGGCTTGATTTTCACGCCCGCTGGACTGCGTTATGCTTTGCCAGCAAACGCGAAAGACAAGTCAAATGATTCATATTAAGTCGAAAGTGCGCTAGAGCACTTGCTGAGACAATCGCCACCTGACAAATTTTTACCATTAAAGACCCGGCTATTTGGTCGGGTTTTTATTTTGGAGTTCTTGAATTTATTTGTAGGTTTTTGCTCCAAAAGTCGTGGAAATCAGTTCTATCTGATCATTGACCGGATTGATGTTTGATTTATCTGAATCGGATTTGTTGCCATAGAGTTCGTCATCCAAGCGTACAATACGGGATTGAAGTTTGATAGATTGTTCGACCAGGTCGGTAAATTCCCGGGGCAGTCTATGCTGGTCAAGGTTATTGTAATGCGGCAGATTTTCCAGTTTGACTTTTTCTTTTTCCGCCAAAATCTGATCGACACTCATTTCACCCTCATTGGCGGCACGTTGCAACAGCAGCCATGAAGCCAATTGCATCAATCTGGTGGTTAATCGCATTGATTCAGTTCCATAAAGCAAAGATGCGGCGCGATCCAAATCTTTGACAGCATCACGTCCGGGGCCATCGAGAAAGGTAGCGCTTTCCTCGACCAGCTGCATGCCTTCCCCAAACAATTTCTTGAATTTATCGGAATAGGCAAATTTCTTGGCCAACTGAATTGGCGCCTGTTTTTCTGATTCATTATTGCGATCAAATTCCGACATTTGAAATACCTGTTATATTCAACGAAATGGTTCTGCTCCACTAGTAACCAAAATATCCTGAGATTCCAACAACTATACCAAAATAAGTTGATATTGGTACCTGCAAAAACGAAAATTTCTATTGACGCGCAATTCCACAGATCCTGACTAATCGAGGGGTCGTCATTGGAATTTTTTGCATCATTTGTGGAAACTATGATCATGCTGGTCCTGTCTACGGAAAAAAAAGAGCCGCAAAAGCGGCTCTGAAAAGTTAACAGGAGGCATCAAGCTGAAAAATACATGATATAAGACAGCAGGTTTCAGAAAAACTGAACAACCAAATTAATAGAGTATAAAGCCTAACGAAAGGTTAACAAATCAACCAGAATCCTTCATGATTGAATGGGTTCAGACATTTAAGTGTTTGCTCCTGCATCAATATAGCGGTTTTGAGCAAATTATCAGGCGAGGGTATTAAATTGTGACCATTCCTCAATCCATGACAGCGGTGGAAATCGCCAAGCCGGGAGACCCTGATGTGCTGGTATCTTGTGAACGACCGGTGCCGGTAGCGGTAAACAGGCAGGTGCTAATCGAGGTGGTCGCAGCCGGGGTGAACAGACCCGATTGTGTTCAACGTCGGGGTTTGTATCCTCCGCCTAAAGGGGCAAGTGACATACCGGGGCTGGAGATTGCGGGTATTGTTGTTGCTGTTGGTGGTGCAAATTGCCGGTTTTCAATTGGTGACAGTGTTTTGGCACTTGTGACGGGTGGCGGATATAGTCAATATGCCGTAGCTGAAGAAGGATGTGTATTGCCAGTACCAGCCGGCCTTTCCATGGTGGAAGCGGCAGCCATCCCTGAAACGTTTTTTACAGTCTGGCATAACGTTTTTCAAAGAGGTGGCCTTGTCCGGGGGGAAACTCTGCTCATCCATGGCGGATCCAGCGGCATTGGAACAACAGCTATTCAATTGGCCAGAAACTTTGGTGCAAAAGTCATTATCACCGCCGGATCATCTAAGAAATGTGACGCGTGTATTAACATTGGTGCCGATAAAGCTATTAATTATCGTGATCAGGATTTTGTCGAGATGGTTGCTGAATTTACCAGTAATTCGGGCGCAGATGTAATTTTGGATATGGTTGGGGGAGATTATATCGAGAAAAATTACCAGGCTGCGGCACTGGAAGGCAGAATTGTGCAAATCGCGCTTTTGCAGGGTGCGCAGGCGAGTGCCAACTTTATGCCGCTGATGCTCAAACGCCTCACCCATACCGGTTCCACATTGCGTGCAAGGAGCGTTGAATTCAAATCGATAATTGCCCAGGAACTTGAGGAACAGGTCTGGCCACTGATTGAACAGGAAAAAATCAAACCGGTAATCGATACGGTTTTGCCTTTGGTTGAGGCTGCCCAGGCCCATCGCCGCATGGAGGGTAGTGAACATATTGGTAAAATAGTCCTGGATGTGAAAGGATGATTTGGTGTGTGGAAATCCTTGCGTCTTCGAAGGGGAAACGCTATAGGTTGCACCAATTCCCAAAAATACGGGCAAACACCATCCCCAGAACGGGGAGCTCCCCAGGACCCGGGCGAGCGAACGAGGAGATTTTTCCATGTCCAATACACCATTGATGCCAAAAGCAACTGCAGTATGGCTGGTTGACAATACTTCACTGAGTTTTGACCAGATCGCTGATTTTTGTAATATCCACCGTTTGGAAATTCGAGCGATAGCAGATGGCGAAAGCGCCCAGGGTATCAAGGGAATGGATCCATTCACCACGGGCCAGTTGACCCGTGAGGAACTTGAAAAAGCGGAAAAAGATCCAGGCCACAAATTGAGGCTGGCTGAGTCAAAAATCAAAGTGCCAACATTGAAGAAAAAGGGACCACGATATACACCTGTTTCAAAGCGTCAGGACCGGCCCAATGCGATTTACTGGCTGGTACGGTCGCATCCGGAACTGAAAGATGCTCAAATTATCCGACTCGTTGGAACAACAAAAAATACTATTGAGGCCATTCGAACCGGTCAGCACTGGAATTCTGCCAATTTAACTCCGATGGATCCGGTAACCCTGGGACTGTGTACTCAAATCGCGCTGGATTTTGAAGTTGGCAAGGCTGCCAAAAGCCTTCCCAAACAACCAGAGACAGAAGGTAATGTAACTCTGATCCCAGCCAGCGAAACACAGGAAATGGTTCCTGAAGAAGTCGAAGCACCACCAGTTGTGAAAGAGGAAGAAGTAAGCGCAGATTCGGTATTTGCGAATTTCCCCGGTGGCAAAGAGGAATAATGCCAGGGGAAATACCAATTCATATTTGGAGCAATTCGTATCCGCACAGGTGAGAGGACCAAGCTATATGAGTGACGGAAGGGAAAAAAAGCCGGTAATTGTAGCTGTGGATTTTTCACCGGACTCAGAAGCGGCCCTGTTGTGGGCTTGTGGCTATGCTGAACTGATGGCAGCTCCGCTATTGATATTACATGTGGTTCATGATCCGGCATATGCACCGGGATTTTATCGCAAAGATGAAACGGACTGGTCCCGCTTGATGTCTGAAATTGCGAAGGAAATGTTTGAAGAATTTCTTGATGGAATGCGCAGCAGACATGCAGGTGTTGCAGTATTGTCCAGTCCGAATAAACTGCAGGTTATTGGCCTGCCAGCAAGCCGCATTGTAGAGATGGCGGAAAAGAAAAACGCTGGCCACATTGTGATGGGTAGCCGTGGCCGGACCGGCTTGCCGCACATTTTATTGGGTTCAGTTGCCGAAAGGGTTGTACAGACAGCCAGACAGCCCGTTACTGTCATCAAGGTGTCGGAAGTGAATGAAAAATCGTGAATAATCCGCTGGCAAGTACAGAGCTTTGGTTTGGATTGTTTGGTGGCCTGGCGCTGTTCCTGTTTGGCATGGATATCATGACCAAGGCGCTGAAGCGCGCAGCGGGTGAGTATTTAAAAACGGCGTTGACCAGGTTGACCCAAAATCGTTTCGTTGCGGTCAGTATGGGCGCGTTTGTGACTTCGATCATCCAGTCATCCTCGGTAACAACGGTTATTCTGGTCGGATTCATTTCGGCAGGTTTGCTGTCCATGTCCCAGAGCATTGCGGTGATCATGGGCGCAAATATCGGAACGACGATTACCGCCCAGATACTCGCTTTCAAGGTCACCACGCTTGCATTGCCAATCGTGGCTTTGGGGTTTTTGGTTTCCTTTGTCGCCAAACGTGATGATTTGCGGCAATACGGACTGATGCTGCTGGGCCTGGGGCTGGTATTTTATGGAATGTCGGTAATGAGCGGATCATTGCAACCCCTGGGTGTTTACGGACCATTCGTCGAATTCATGACGACAATGCAGAATCCATTATTGGCTGCTTTGGCTGGTGCGTTATTTACGGCGATTGTCCAATCCTCCTCGGCTACTGCGGGTATTTTGATTGTTATGGCCGGTCAGGGGCTAATCGGGCTTGAGTCGGCAATTGCAATTGCTCTTGGTGCCAATATTGGCACCTGTATTACCGCTGGTCTGGCGGCGATTGGTAAGCCGCGAGAAGCTGTTCGGGCTGCTGGTGTACATATCCTGTTTAATGTTGCTGGAGTGCTTTTGTGGATTGCCTTCATTCCGCAACTGGCGGAAATTGCCCGGGCGATTTCGCCCACATATGAGACCTTGACGAGTGCTGAGCGTGTTGCCAGCGAATCACCCAGGCAAATCGCCAACATGCACTTGTTTTTCAACGTTGCCAATACCCTGGTTTTTATCGGTTTCACCACTCAGATCGCCCGGTTTGTTGAATGGATGATTCCTGACCGGCTCCTTTCAGAGAGCAATGATATGGAATCAAAATTTCTCGACAAAATGTTATTGTCAACTCCTGTGATTGCACTTGCCGGCGCCCGTCGTGAAGTGGTTCGGATGGGTGAATGGGTATATCATATGTTTATTGATGTAATGCCTGCAGTTATCGATAAAGATACTGCAACTCTTCGTTCAATTGAAATGAAAGACCGGGCAGTTGACGGATTGCATCGTGAAATTGTCGGATATCTGGCGCAAATCAGTAACAGAAACCTATCTGCGGAAGAATCCAGCGAATTGATGGAACTTATTCAGATCGCCAACGATTTGGAGTATGTTGCCGACCGCATTGCGGCTGATATTGTGACCTCGGCTCGCAAATCACATAAAGAGGGTGTGATTGTGAGCAACCAGACCGTAGAAATTATTACAGAATTCCACAGAAAAATCGCTTTGGCTTTTGATCAGGCCTTGAAGTCGATAGCCGATCAGGACATAAGGTTGGCGAACGAGGTCCGTGCACGAAAACAAAGCATGGCGGAACTCAAACGAAAGATAGCCCTGCATGGTGTTAAACGTCTGACCGCAGATGCTCCAAAAAGACGCGCCACGTATGCACGTGAAATTGAAACAGTGGAAATTCTCGACGGTATTTTCAAGATCGTCAGACGCATTGCGGGAACACAAAAATGCGAAAAAAAATCATCCCATCCCGACAAAATCTGAACATACCTGTATTGATTGTAATCAATGACTTTGAAATCTGACTACTTGTAGATCGGTTTGATATTTTTTGAGTGTGTTTTATTGGGTAGCCATGGAATATTTTCAGGAATAAGTGGGTGAAAAAATGGAATTCAATACCATCAGATCGCTGGAACAGGCGACGAAGTTAAGCCGGGGCGAGTTGTTCAGGCTTGGCACCGCAGTGCTGTTTATTGTTGGTATTATGCTAATCACAAATGCTCGGCTGGATGCAGTGGCAAACAGCTATCTTCTCGTGGTTGCTGCAATGATTGGCGGCTACATGGCAATGAATATTGGTGCCAATGATGTCGCCAACAATGTCGGGCCGGCTGTTGGCTCAAAGGCATTGACTTTGACCGGAGCAATATTGATAGCGGCAGTATTTGAAGCCGGTGGCGCGTTAATTGCCGGTGGCGATGTAGTTGGTACAATAAAAAATGGTATCATTGATCCATTATTGATTGCCGACAGCAATACTTTCATCTGGATTATGATTGCAGCTTTGCTGGCTGCTGCCGTCTGGCTAAATGCCGCAACAATTGTGGGAGCACCTGTATCAACCACACATTCAATTGTCGGTGGTGTTCTGGGGGCGGGAGTTGCCGCAGCAGGTTGGGAGATTGCCAACTGGCCCAAGGTTGGTGCAATTGCCGCAAGCTGGGTTATCTCACCGGTAATGGGTGGATTGATTGCCGCAGGATTTCTGTATCTTATCAAGCGAACGATTGTCTATCGATCTGACAAGATTGCTGCTGCCAAACGCATGGTGCCGATTCTTATTGCAATCATGACTTGGGCATTTTCGACATATCTGATTCTGAAAGGTCTGAAGAAACTCTGGAAGTTTGAAATTGTCGGTGCTTCCCTGATAGGCTTGGCTATCGCATTGGCGGTATTTGTATTTTTGAAGCCAGTAATTGCACGCACGACAGCGAGACTTGCCAACGACAGAACAAGCGTCAACAAACTGTTTGTAATACCGTTGATTTTTGCAGCGGCATTGCTCAGTTTTGCGCATGGGGCAAATGATGTAGCCAATGCTATTGGTCCACTGGCGGCAATTAACGATGCGGTCCTCAGTGGAGGGGTGGCGGCTAAAGCAACGATACCGATTTGGGTATTGATGGTTGGTGCTGTTGGTATTGCTCTTGGGTTAGCACTATATGGCCCAAAACTTATCCGCACGGTAGGCTCTGAAATAACAGAGCTGGATCAGATGCGGGCCTTTTGCATTGCTATGGCAGCCGCGATCACAGTGATTATTGCCTCGCAGTTGGGCTTGCCCGTGAGTTCAACGCATATTGCTGTTGGAGGCGTTTTCGGAGTGGGGTTTCTGCGTGAGTATCTTGAAGCCAATCATGCCAGAATGATCGATGAAATCAAGGAGCACCATCAAGACGATGAGCCTGAGGAGGTCGAGGCGTTTCTGGAGAAATTCGAGAATGCAAATCTTGAGGAAAAGGGTCGATTACTTAAGGACCTGAAAGAAAAACGGGGTCCCAGTCTTTTGAAAAAGGAGCGAAAAGAGCTTCGCAAGGTTTATCGAACTGAACTGGTCAAACGCTCTATTTTGCTGAAGATTGCTGCAGCCTGGGTGATAACGGTACCCTTTGCGGGCATTTTGGCCGGAATGTTTTACTTCACTATCCGGGGAATGCTGCTGCCGTAAGATAATTCCTCTTGGCAAGTCAAATTATTCAATCTAAGCCGGAAATACTCTAGACAAAGCTGAGTAATTCGGGCTTTAGCAGGAGGATAGCCCCAATCGCGAGCAACAGAAACCCGCCGATAAAATGGCTGTACCTTGTGTATTTTCCTGTCAAACCACTGACCCTCAGGGCAACCATTGCCGTGACGAAAATGGCTATGTCATCAATGAGGAATACTGCCAGATATAACACCAGATACCCATAATACTGGATTGGTTGAAGATCGCTAAGGGTCAGCACCTGGGTATAAACTGCCGGGATTCCTGCAGAACATATCAGTTCAATGAGATTGACGAAAACAGCCAGTACCATGATGCCAAATACAGACAGGATCAGCTTGTTTGCATTCACTATCGAACGAAAAGCTTCCATGATTTTTGCTCTTCGCCCGGGGCTTGTTATATGACAGGCATCTTCCGGCTTTGTCCAGAATTCCCGAAGGAAATACAAACCGGTGCCAATTGCCAGTATACCGATTACAATACGGATCCATATGATATCGTCAAGAAACAACACGATGTTGAGCCAGGCTGCCATTACGACGAAGTACATAACAGCCGTAGCTGCAAGAAATGCGGCACCCAGAATCCACATCCGCCTTCGATCCTCAAGACCAAGCAACAACCCGATCAGAAAAACCAGAACCCACATCGCGCATGGATTGAATCCATCAACCGCCGCCATGACAATTGTAAGTGCGGTAAGAGACAAACTCTTAACCTCAATGGATCCAATGAGGGGAACATTGATGTTATCTGGAAGGGGTAAAGCGTTCGGTGCCTCTCTTGTTTCCCGGGTATTGGCGACTTCTTCTTTCTTGCTGGCAATACCAAATGCGATTTTTGCCATGATATCATCGCACGGCGTAGACAGGCATTGCTGAATGGCATTTCCATAGAGATTGTAGCTTCCGCCGCCGGAAAAATATCCCAGAAAAGAGCGATTCCCTATGATAACCAATGGCACTGCTGCCTGGTCGTGCTTGAAATGACTGATTGCTGACCTGTACCATCGTTTCTCATGGGGTTTGCCCTCAATATTCAGAACGAACAGTCGAATGCGTTCATTCATGGATGCGAGGGATGTTAAATCCTCCTTCGCTGCGGCGCAGTAGGGACATCCATCCTGTGAAAACAGATAGATTCTCAATTCCTGTTGACCAGGGGCAGATGCAGCGGTTGACACACCAAGCCCCACCGCGGCCAACACGCCAACCAGATAAAGGAATAAAATTTGCAACTTGGGAAAGTAACGCATGGACTTTACTGCTCTAGTCTAACCGGAATGACTTATTCACATGATGGCGCAGTTTTGTGTCTACAGCATTGATCTATCACAATATCGATTTGTCAGACGGCTCCAACTGGTGGCAATAGCAAGCAGACCTGTCAATTTGATATTAATATAGGCCACCATTTCAGGATCGGTAATCGCGGCATCAAAATTTTTTAAGCAATGCCAGTTTTACAGCGCGCTGGTAAGGGATTTTGCCATTTTCTGATTGCAGGCACCGATTGCCGAAACAATATCTATCTATCGCTATCTAAAACATCAGCGGCAAAAATGGAAAAAATGGCGCTGCGTGACACTGTTGGCCAATGAACCGGTGAAGTCATCAATCCGCCACCACATTCATTTCTTAAATCGTTGTCGAAGCTTCTCGCACTGGTCCTGGCGTTTTGCTTGCGGTGTAAACCAGAAATAGTCAGCGGCCGGTCGGCCCTGGGGGTCGGTTATTATCAATTCTTCAAAGTTTGGCGTTTCACTATTTATCTCCAGCAACATCACGCTGGAAATTGTAGCCTTCGGTTGCTGGCGGATCAGATACCATGGTACTCCACGGTCGTTTCGCACATGCCCGTTTCCGGCAATCAGGATTACCCGTCCGACACCTCCTGTCCTGTCCCCAGCATTCCCTTGCGTGTCCGCATCTACAACTGCCCTGGCCAGTTTTGCATCGCGAAATCGTTGCACCTGCACCATCGGCCCGATCATGGCCTGCGGTAACAGATTACAATGAGAATCCTTGATATCCTCAACAAGCGCCTTGTCGAGCACAGCAGACAGCGGAGAATCCAGAGCCAGCAGTTGTTGCTCGGCTTTTTCAAGGGAGTCGATGCCTTGGCGGGCAATTTCTCGTATCAGTGGGCGATCCGGATCTCCGGGTAATATAGGCAATCCTGAACGCATGGCGATTTCTGCAATTGGCTGGTAATAGGTCCAGTCAGGCCATCCGCTATTGGCCCAGTCAAGTGCGGGACCAAGACCTGCCGGTTCCGCATCAGGCCCGGACAAATATTTATCCAGTATTTGTGATTTTCCGGAACTGATCATCTCCATGACGATTGCCGGTTTGGCGCGCGCGGTTATCTGCTCGATCAGCCATGCCTGCAGACGGTGATGGTCAATATTGTCGTGAACCTCGCCGATTAATACATAATTGCTATTGGCGAGTTGAGCAGCCAGTTTTTGTGGCGTGATAAACCCCTGTTCAGACATTGACCAGACTTTGGCGACAAGCTTGTCTCCAACTGGCGGCGGGTTTTGCCAATTCTGCCATGGCTCTTTGGCATGGACCAACGGGTTTATTGAAAACAAAATTGTTATTGTGCCCAGGATTGCTGCGGTGCGTTGCAGCCACACCCATGGCATCGACAGTCTGGCGATGATGAAAAATGTCATATCAATTGAATATGGCAGATTTCCATAATCCGCAATAAATACATCCAGACAATCCCGCTTTTGCCGTGAGTTTTTTCGCCTGGCGAATATTATCCAATGAGCCGGATAACTGGAGATGTCTCTGCAAAGCCTGTTTTCCGGAGATTCAGGCTGATCAGTGGGTTGATTAAAGTCAGAAAACCCCAAAGCCAGACTTGCTTATTTATTTATTGCCATGCAACATTGATGCTGGCCGACCAGAATTTCGCGGGAGAAAAGCTCCCGCCAATCGGTTTGCTATGAAAAAACAGGGAGAAAAAGTATGAGTATATTACAAACCCTTATGAAAAGTGCGATAGGCATGGTTGCCGCAACCAGTCTGGTATCAGCGCTTTGCGTAACATCTGCTTTCGCAGCAGATAAAGTAACGGCAGTTCACGCGTTTCCAGGATTTTTGGTCTATACGAAGACATTCCTGGCGATGGTAGCCGATATCAACGAGCGCGGAAAAGGCATCGTTGAGATTGAAATCAAAGGTGGACCCGAGGCGATCGGCATGTTCCAGCAACCCGGCGCTGTGCGCGACGGCGTTGTCGATATGGTGCATACCCCGGGTAGTTTTTATGGCGCGTCCGTTCCGGAAATCGATGCCATGGTTGCAGCCCGTGTGACGCCGATGGATGCACGTGCCAATGGTGGCGCTGCCCTTATGGACGAAATTCACCAACAGCGATTTAATGTCAAACATCTGGGATGGATTGACGGCGGTGTACAATTCCACATCTATAGCGTCAAGGATTTCAAGTTTGGCGCCGATGGTGTTATCGATTTGACCGGCGTAAAACTGCGGGATAATCCCATTTACCATGCTTTCTTTATGGCTTTGAAGGCAACGACAGCATCAATGAAATCGACCGAGGCCTATGCGGCACTTGAAAAGGGCGTCATTGATGCGGCTGCATGGACATCTATCGGACTGATGGATTTAAAGTGGGACAAGTTCGTCAAATACCGCATTGACCCGCAGTTCTACAACACCGACCTCGGGGTGATTTTCAACAAGGATGCCTGGGCCGGACTTTCAAAGGATTCGCAAAAATTGATCCAGGATGTGGTCATTGAGTGGGAAAATAAATCTTACGATGCACGCCAAAAAGATGTTGTTGCAGACAAGGCTGAGCTTGCCAAACGCGGTATGAAATTTATCAAAATGAGTAAAGATGCTTCAGCCAAATATCTGACCATGGCTGATGATGCAGCCTGGGGTCGAATGAAAGGACGTCTGGAAAAAATGGGTGGCATTGAAAACTATGCCAAACTTCGCAAGCTCTATTATAAAGAGTGAAGTGACAACAAATGGGGCGGATTGGCTGTGAGGCGGTAACGCTCACAGCTGCCGCATAAAACTGGAGTGATGCATGCGGGCGATAGACCGGATATGCAATATTTTGGCGATTTTCGGGGGCATTCAACTGGTTGCGATCATGATTGCAATCGTTATCCAGGCCACCTTGCGTTCGTTTGGATATTCAGGGTCCTCCCATATTTTTACGTTTTCCGAATATGGTCTCCTGTACATCGCCATGGCTTCGTCGCCATGGTTGGTGCGCATCAAGGGGCATGTGTTTATCGAGATGTTTACAGCGTTTCTGCCGCAAAGCGTCGCGCCAAAATTTTCACGCTTTGTTTCTGCCCTGTGTATTGTCATTTGCCTGTTTCTGGTCTGGTACACAGGGGAAGCTACGTTAAAGGCCTATCGGTTTGGTGATGCGGATATGCGCTCACTTGATATGCCCAAATGGTTACTGCTGGGATCCATGCCAATCTGTTTTTGCCTGATGGCAATCCAGTTTTCACGTTATGTTTTTGGTTCCCAAACTCTTCACACCGGAGAGGCAGGCGTACATGAATAACGGATATCGTATCACCAACCTTGGCTTGCGTTGGGATATTTGCCGGGTATCTGGCTAATGGAGTGGTATTTCGCTCTTGCTTTCCTTCTAAGCATGATCCTGATTTTCATGTTTATAGGTGTGCCGGTAGCGCTGGCATTTCTGGCGGCCAACATGATTGGCGCTACTTATTTCATGGGTGGCAGTGGTGATCTGTTTACCCAAATGTCGCGAGGCATAGGCCAACTGAGCAACAACGCGTTGCCAACCATTACCACTTTCAATCTCATGCCGGTACCGATGTTCCTGCTTATGGGAGAGATATTTTTCCACACCGGATTGGCCAATCGCATGTTCTCTGCCATTGACCGGCTGATGGGACGTATTCCGGCGCGTTTGTCGTTCGTCACAGTTGCCGGTGGGACAGCCTTTGCAACGTTGTCCGGCTCATCGATGGGCTCCACCGCGCTGCTGGGCTCACTGATGGTTCCCGAAATGCAAAAACGCGGCTACAAGAAACATATGGCAATTGGACCTATCCTTGGCACAGGTGGGCTTGCCATGCTGATCCCGCCCTCGGCCCTGGCAGTGCTGCTGGCAACTCTTGCCAATCTGGATGTTGGTAATTTGCTTATTGCCGGCGTTGTGCCGGGCCTTGTGCTGGCCTGTTTTTATGCGGTCCTCATTCTGGCAATGTGCCTGATTGATCCACAGGCTGCGCCGTCCTATGACGTCGACACGGTAAATTGGGGCCAGCGTATACGCCTGTTGATATTTGACGTGTTGCCAATGATGTCGATCGTAATTGGTGTCATTCTACTTATTCTCAATGGTTGGGCCACCCCTTCTGAATCGGCAGCGTTTGGCTGTCTTGGAGTGCTTTTACTGGCGGTCACATATCGGAAACTGACCTGGGATAATTTCGTCAATTCAGTAACCGGCGCACTGAAAGTCACGACGATGGCGCTGTTGATTATCTTTGGCTCTGCCACATTTTCTGCATTACTGGCATTTTCAGGGGCTAGCTCGGGTTTAATTCGATGGGCCACCGGATTTGACCTCGACCCGGTTGTAATGTTGCTTGTGATGTTCGCGATACTACTGGTTTTGGGAATGTTCATGGATCAACTCTCGATGATGCTGCTAACGGTTCCAATATTTTTTCCGTTGGCCCAGACGCTCGGATTCGATCTCATCTGGTTTGCCGTGATCATCCTGCTTGCCCTGGAAATCAGTTTTACAACACCACCTTTTGGATTGTTGTTGTTCGTGATGAAAGGGGTTTCGGCACCCGGAACAACAATGCGAGACATATATGTGTCCGCATTGCCTTTTATGGCCTGCGCGATTGTTCTTGTCGGCCTGTTGATCATCTGGCCTGAGATTGCTCTGTGGCTACCCGGTTTGGGCCAGTAATTCCAAAGATCATTTGTTTTGAGCTGTTACCTTGCAGAAACTTAAAAGTTTTGGAATTTTGTCATGTTGGGTTACTGTTTTTCCGGGTTAACGGGCGGGTTGATAGGAGAGAATACCTAATGCCATTTCTGACGATTAACGGGCCAGGCTTCATTACAACGTTGAGGGTGACGGTCCCCAGACAATCATCTTATCTCACGGACTGTTGTTCAGCGGCAAGATGTTTGCAGCACAGGTTGCGGCATTGAAAGACCGTTACAGGTGTATCACCTTTGATCATCGCGGGCAGGGGCAAAGTGAAGTGACAGAAAGCGGTTACGATATCGACGCTTTGACCGGGGATGCAGGGCAGCTTATTGAGAAACTGGAGAGCGCACCCTGTCATTTTGTTGGCCTTTCGATGGGCGGTTTTGTCGGCATGTGCCTGGCTTTCAGACGGCCCGAACTGCTCAAATCGCTGGTTTTGATAGAGACGTCGGCAGACCCTGAGCCTGAAGAAAACCATGGCCGCTACCGCCTGCTCAATTTTGTTGCGCGCTGGTTTGGATTGCGCATTGTTGCCGCTAAAGTCATGCCGATAATGTTTGGCCAGACTTATCTGAATGACAAGGCAAAGGCCAGCGAACGCAAAATGTGGCGCGACAGGATCGTCAGTGGTGACCGGCCTGGTATTACGCGGGCCGTAAAAGGTGTAATTGAACGAAAAGGCGTTGCCGAGGATATCACCCGGATCAAGCTTCCAACCCTGATCCTCATCGGGGACGAGGATGTTGCTACAACGCCGGACAAATCTGACAGGATGCATGCAGCCATTTCCGGTTCGCGTCTGGTCACTATTTCCCAGGCCGGACATTCCTCAACAATCGAACAACCCGAACTGGTCAAAGATGCGATTTCTGAATTTTTTAGCAGTGTCGGGTGAATGCCGGTTGGTGGATTTTTGGCGCAAATCATGGCAAAAAGAATATTATGCAAATTAGAGGGGTGCCAGGCGAGTGGCAACTTAGGGCACTTCCGGTTTAGATTATCGCTGTCCCGTCGATCTCTTTTTTAACGACCTTGCCACAACGATGTTGTCGTGTGAAAGAAACCAGAACACGATTTTTGGCAGTAGTTCGATTGGCACCGAAAAACATTAAACGAGATAGGTTATGGAAACTGTTGGTACTGAACATTCACCTGGCGACCGAAACAACCTTGCCAGCGGGCATGTTGGTTATCGTATGGTTGTCGAGCCGTCCGGCCAACGGGTTCAGGCCGTGTTCAATGGCGAAACGATTGTCGACAGCAGCCGTGCGATGATCATGCAGGAAACGCGGCTTTCACCGGTATTTTATTTTCCACGGGAAGATGTGCGGATGGATTTTCTTTCACGCACCGACCGGCACAGCAATTGCCCGTTCAAGGGAAACGCATCCTATTGGAACATTGTGGTTGGTGATAATTCCGCTGAGAACGCTGCCTGGAGCTACGAGGACGTGTATGATGAGGCGGTTATCGTCAAGGATTATATCGCTTTTTACTGGAATGAGATGGATTGCTGGCTTGTTGACGGCAAGGAAGTGATTGAGCAATCGGCTGTTGATCAGGTCGCAAAGACCAATCCCCTGGTTAACTGGCTGGTGCGAGATGCCTGGAAAGCCAATTCGACGGTCGAACAGGTTGAGGCGCTTGCTAGCGCATTAGTGAGCGCGGGTATTCCATTATGGAGCATGCGTTTATTTGTTCGAACTTTAAATCCGCAACTGTTTGCCCGTTTTTATTCCTGGTGGCGTGATGGTGATGAAGTGGTGGAGAACGAAGCAACTCACGCAGGTGCTCGATCAGAGCAGTATCTCAATAGCCCGTTCGCGTTGATCATCAAGGGTGAGGGTGGGGTGCGCCGACGACTTGAAGGGCCTGATCCACGCCTTGACTTCCCAATTCTGGAGGATCTCATCAAGGAAGGAGCCACGGATTATGTAGCAGTACCGTTGAGTTTTTCAGACGGACAGATCAACGTTCTTACGCTGATCTCCGATGCGCCGGGAGGATTTACCACCGACCAGCTAGGCAATCTGTATGAAATACTGCCAAATCTGGGTCGTCTGCTTGAGGCCCACGCACAACGCATCTCTTCGTTGACCCTGCTCAAAACCTATCTTGGTCGTAATGCCGGTGAAAGAGTGAATGGCGGCCTGGTCAAGCGCGGTGACGGGGAGGAACTGCATGCCGTTATCTGGTTTTCTGATTTGCGGCAATCGACTGAAATGGCAGATACGATGCCGCGCGAAGAATATCTGGCTACGCTTAATCTGTATTTTGATTGCGTCGTTGGGGCGATCATTGATCATGAAGGCGAAGTGCTGAAGTTCATAGGTGATGCTGTCCTGGCTATCTTCCCTATTGAAAATCCATCTGAACCTCATCCGGATGCTTGTGCAAGAGCGCTTTTAGCGGTACGCGCCGCTGATCAACAGATATGCGAGGTCAACGAAAGCCGGGGAGCGGAAGGCCAACCTTTGCTAACTTTTGGAACTGCGCTTCATCGAGGCACGATCACATATGGCAATGTCGGGACCGAGCGACGTCTTGATTTCACAGTTATCGGGCCGGCTGTCAATGAAGCCGCGCGGATCGAGGACCTCTGCAAAATCCTGGATGAACCAGTATTGATGTCATCGGCATTCGCCAGCGGTGCACCTGATGCACTTATATCACTGGGCGAGCATGCGTTACGTGGTGTGAAGGGTTCGCAAGAAATCTTTGCGATCAAATCCCCGAACTAGAAATTTTTCGTTCGCTGGTGTCGTCAGCAATAGCAGAATACCTTTATTTTGATTCAGTTCCGAATTTTTCTCGCTCACGGCTACTCGGGCTTACGCCCGGCCTCGGCGGGGGCGGCGCACCGGCGCCGGTCGCTTTTCGCTCCTGATTGCACGATCATTATAAAGGTATTCTGTTATATGTGGAAATCTGGATTCGGGTTATGATGGCCGTTTAGGGCGTTTATGAAAAGCGCTCAGCGCCGCATTGAGGGTAGGAAAATCAATTTCTCTTTGCCGCTTGGCTCGATGCTGTGCCCAGTTCCTGGATAGAAATCTTGCCCGGCTTTGTCTGGCCCGCGCGCGCGCCAGTACGATGCCTCTCTTTTCAAGATCATCGTGCAACTCGTCGATTTTCTGAACGGCGGTCATGTCAATTATGTTGATCGGGCTGGCATCGATTACCACCCATTCAACGGGTGTTTGAGATTCGTCTATGGCCTTGAGAAGACGTTGCTTGAAATAGTCGATGTTGTAGAATAAAAGATCGGCTTCGAACCGGTAAATGATCAGTCCTTTGTAGGTTTTTGCGTCCGGATAGTCCACTATGCTGTGAAAACCCTTGACGCCACTGCCGGTTGTTCGACCCAAAATTGCGTCATTGGGCCGGGACCCGATATACAAGAGCCACATGAAGGTCAAAGAAATGGCCAGAATGACGCCCGGCAAGGGACCCAGGATCAAAATGCCAAGCGTGGTTATCTGTGCAGCTACAAGCTCTCGCCAGCTGACGATACGAAGGTCTTGCAGGGCGGTGAAATCGAACAAACCATAGGCCGAGACCATGATCACCACGGCCAATCCTGCATTTGGTACATTGCCCAGCGGTTTGGTCAGGAAAAACAGCACCAAAAGCATGGTACCCGCTGCAATTATCCCGACCAACTGGCTCTTGCCGCCGGTGGCATCGTTGACCGCGGTACGAGAATCCGCACCGGTAATGGGAAATCCCTGGGCCAGTCCGGTGACAATATTTGCAACACCAAAGCCGATCATTTCCTGATTGGCATCAATTTCGTAGCGGTTTCGACGGGCGAAACTCTTGGCAGTCAGCACACCGCTGGTGAAGCTGATAATCATTACGGCAGCCGCATCGCCAAGCAGGCCCGCATATGTCGATAAATCAAATGTCGTGAAGTGAAACGCCGGAAGTCCAGCTGGTACTTCGCCGAGAACCGCAACGCCTTGTTCTTCGAGCCCGAAATAGACGACTGCGACAATGCCGGCTATTACAACGATCAGGGCAGCAGGCAGTTTGGGTGCGAGCCAGCGTAGAAGTAGCAAAAGTATAAATAGCGCAAAGCCAAGACGCAGTGTCGGTCCGTGAATAAAGTCGACCTTGCTAAAAATTTCCATGAATTTGGGAAAGAATCCGCTGGCTTCGCTCGAAAATCCAAGCAGCTTGTGAAGTTGCCCGACAATGATCAATGCGGCGATGCCGTTGAGAAAGCCAACAAGAATTGGCTGGGAAAGGAAGTTTGCTATAAAGCCAAGCCGTGCGATTCCGGCAATGACGTATAAAACACCCGTCATCAACGTCAAAATCACCATGAGCGCCAGATATCGCTCGGGGTCGCCGTTTGACAGGTGCCCGAGGCTGGCTGCCACCATGATACAGGTTGCGGCGTCCGGGCCGACCATCAGTTGCCGCGATGACCCGAACAATGCGTAGGCAAGGAGTGGAAAAATAGCCGAATACATACCAACAACAATCGGAACCCCGGCAAGCTCGGCATAGGCAATGCCGATGGGGAGTGCAATGGCGGCAACAGATAGCCCGGCACCCAGATCGTGTGGCAACCATGGGCGCTCATACCGCGACAGGGCTTCTAGGCCCGGCGCGATTTGCCGGATTATCCTGCGAAACGAGTTAGGTTGTTTGTTGTCGTTGCTCACTAGTGCCATCCAGATTGGTGGCAATCATAGCATTGCCGCGTGGTCATGGAAACCGCACCGGCTTTCATAACGATTTATGTCTATTGTTGGCATTTGGTGAAAGCACTGAATGGTAATTTGGGTTCCAGGTGACCAGATGCAGCAAATGAACATTGAGAGTGTGACCAGAGGCGTTGCTGCAACGACCAATTGGAATTGAATGCTTCAGCATTGTGAGGGCTATTGCCTGGGTTCAACAAGTACCTGCCGCTTTAACCAATTGACAAACATCCTGACCGATCGACGCATTTCGCCCGGCAGGGTGTGGATGAAAAAAACGCCAATACGTTCTTCGGGAAACAGTTCGACCAGCTGACCCGTTCGGATTTCCTCTTCAACCCATTGCCGTGCAGTGTAAGTGATCCCGTCCCCTCTTTTCACTGCGTCCATGATCAGGTTTCCGGGCATATGCGAGATCATCAGTGGCCGGTCCAGTTGCACTCCATGGCGGGTTAACCAATCGGGGACCTCACTGGTTCCAAGTTCCTGCAGCCAGGGCAAGTGAACCAGGTCTGCAGGAGCGGAAATGTTAGCAGCGCTGACAAGTTCGCGAGTGCCGACGACCAACAGGTCCAGAACAATCAGAACGTCGGCATCTTTAGTCAGCGTGTCGCTGCGACAATAGCGAATGGCTACATCCATCCCGCCCGGCTCAAGATCCATGATTTTTCCGCTGGGATTCAACAGCAGGGTGACTTCCGGGTGGCGGGTCTGGAAATCCGCCAGCCGTGGCATCAGCCACTTGACCGCAAAAGCCGGTGACATCGTCACCTGCACCGGGCGGTTCTGTTGAACCCTGGCCAGTTTATCGACCCCGTGGCGAATCTGGTTAAAACCAGCCTCCAGCTCAAGCGCCAGCATGCGACCATCTTCTGTGAGGGTGATCTTGCGCCCCGATCGAGCGACCAGTTGCAGCCCGAAATGCTCCTCAAGCACCTTTACCTGTTGCATGACCGCAGCATGGGTGACGTTCAGCTTCTCGCCCGCACGCGAATATGAACTGGTCTCAGCCAAAACGGCAAGAGCCTTGAGGGCATTGAGAGAGGGCAGGTCACGCCAGTTCATATGTTAGTTTTTCTAATAGTGTATCAATATTCCTGACTCGCATTTTTCAATATTTTAGTCAATATGGTTACTTGGAGAGACTGGACTGTCTCTGTTGATCAACAGGAAAACTAATAACAGGGAGAGCTTTGATGGCCGGTGAAACCAAAACCCACGAAGGCGGATGCAGATGTGGAGCGGTTCGCTACCGTGTTGCCGGAAAACACACCTATTCCGGCATTTGCCATTGCGATAATTGCCGTCGGGCTACCGGCGGGGCCTCTGTGCCCTGGTTCGGTGCGGACCCGAAAACCTTTTCGGTGACTGACGGCAAGATCAAAGAGTATGAATCTTCACCCGGCATCTGGCGGGGGTTCTGTGGCAATTGTGGATCGCCTTTGACCTTTCGTGGTGAGGGCTGGAATGATGTGGCGATCACCATCGCCTCGCTTGACGATCCTAATGCGATTACACCTGAATCCAACGTGTTCCTGAGCGAGCGCCTGCACTGGGTGAAGTTCAACGAAGATATGCGTAACTATGACGGTTTTCCATCGTGAGCCAAGGAGAAAGCCCAATGACCAAATCATATTCATATGCCTGCCGCGATTGCGAAGGAATGGAAGCCTGCCCGGCCAGCGTGACGGCTGAAACAAAAGACGAAGTCTGGCAACTGATGGGCCATCACGCCCGGATCGCACATGAGGAAAACCCCGACGACTGGGATCAGGAAACCCGCGACTACCTCGACACCCTGATCAAGGAAATTGAGGTGTAAGTGTCAAACCCTGCTCAGAGTTTCGGGTTGGACACTAAGGCTCCCGCAATGATCGTGAAAACGCTTGAAGATGTGCTTGGTACCAGGGGCGAGGCGCATGGCGACAAATGGCACTCCATGCGTCTCCTCGACGCAGAGGATGGCATGGGCGTAGCCCTGACCGACAGCATTCTGGAAGCAGGGTTCGAGATGACACTCTGGCAGAAGAACCACCTGGAAGCCTGCTATTGTCTTGAAGGTCGCGGTACTGTGGAAGAACTGGATACCGGCAAGCTACACGATATTCGTCCCGGAACCGTTTATGCCATGAACAGCCACGATCGACACCGCATCACGATAACCGAGCGCATGCGCGTTGTGTGCACATTCGTCCCCGCTCTCACCAGGCACGAGAAACATGACAGGGACGGCTCACTTTCAACGTGAATAGCTCCGAATTGATTTGCCTGGTGCCAGAGAAAGTACGTGACTCAGGTATTCGCATGCTTCAGGCCATGCTTGCCTCAATGCGTCGAGATCGCCCGCCCGGTAATTTGCAGTAAATATCTGGATTTTTGAAGGTTTCTCGACGCTGGACCAAAGGTTCCAGCATCCAGAAGACTTCAACGAAGCTGCCCTTGGCCGCACCGCAGTGAATGGCTGCTATCTATATACAATCTCATGGGCGATTGCTAATCTACTGGAATGAATACTCAGGACAGAAACCGGGCAAAGATTGCAAAAGCGGCGCTCTATATAGAGGACAACCTTTCAACGTCATTGCGGGCTTCTGACATCGCCAAATACGCTCATCTTTCGCCCTTTCACTTCCAGCGATTGTTTTGCGCCTACATGGGCGAACCTATTAAGCAATACATCGCCGTGCGACGAATGGAGGGTGCCGCCCTGGAATTGCAAAACCACTCGAGGATCAATTTACTGCAACTTGCCCTGGAATGTGGTTTTCAAACACATAGTGCGTTTTCCAAGGCTTTCAGGAAGCAGTTTGGTGTCAGCCCTGCCGTTTTTCGTGACAACCCGGATGGCGCACGAAAAGGCGTTGAAAAAGATCGACGGTTTCTTATTAGCGCACCGCCAAGCAAGACAATTGAGGCCGCTGGTGTTGTCGAACTGGGGCCATTTCATTTTCAGTTTCGCCAGTCGTCCGGGACCCACGACGGGCAGTTTTTTCGGCAAAATGATCAGAACATCGGCCAACAGTTTTCAACGCTTTTGGGCGAAACGATACCTCCGGACCTGTTTTTGATGAGTTGTTTTCCGAACACGCCGCAAAACCTGAATGATGACGATGTTCCGATCTGGTTCGGGGGTGCGTTCTCTGCGCAAGCAGAAAACGACTGGAGCGCGGATTGGCACAGGTTTCAGGCTGGAAGATGGGCCGTGTTTGAGCATTGGGGGGACTACGAATTTCTCTATCAGACATGGAACCGGATTTACCGCAACTGGCTACCTCAGACAGAGTATGCTCTGCGTGACGACATCCCGTTTGAAGCCTATCTGGGTCCTTCGAACGCAACCGATGAATCGGCCCGGCTCACCCAAATTTATATTCCTGTCAAAAAAGCATGATCGGAACAGCAAGGTCTGCATTTGCCTGATACTTCGACGTCAAATCTGAACATCGAGGATCACGAAATGTCACTTCATCAAAACACCGCAACCCAAATTGTAGCAGAGCTGAAATCAGGTCGACTGAGCCAAAGCCAGGTGTCACAAAACCTACGGGATCGCATCCAACGGCTTAATCCAGAGATCAACGCAATTGTGGCGATGGAAAACAAGCCAGACAGTGACATCGCAGGTGCTTTGGCTGGTTTGCCAATTACGCTCAAGGATCAGGTTCACTATGCGGGGATGGCATGTACATTTGGCTCTGAGCAGCACAAAGACTTTCGCCCCGCCCACACGGCGCCCGTGGTTGAAAGACTGCTAAATGCAGGTGCAAATGTCATTGGAAAAACCAACCTTCCGCCGCTTGCAATGGACTTTCAATGTAGTAATCCGTTGTTTGGCACCACCAACAATCCGTGGAATTTGGAATATACGACCGGCGGTAGCAGCGGTGGCGGTGCTGCAGCCGTTG
This sequence comes from Hyphomicrobiales bacterium, assembly GCA_024225445.1. Classification (GTDB taxonomy): domain Bacteria; phylum Pseudomonadota; class Alphaproteobacteria; order Rhizobiales; family Rhizobiaceae; genus JAAEMP01. The sequence goes on from JAAEMP010000378.1 coordinate 30,002, forward strand.
CAGCAGGGTTGAGCTTTCTTGATGTTGGCGCAGACCTCAGTGGCTCTTTGCGTATTCCGGCGTCCTTCTGCGGTGTGTTCAGCTTGCTGCCAACCGAGAATGCCCTGCCCAGTGAGGGGATGATGGCGAACGAGGCCAAGCCACTCAATCATTTTGCCCGTATGGGCCCGATTGCCAGAACAGCTGAGGACCTGGATCTGGCATGGACGCACATGAGCAACGCGTCTGGGGAGCCTGAAGAAAAGTTCATAATGCCAGAGATTTACTGGAGTGTTGACGGCGCTGGGACAGGTGTGTGCGAAAGCATTATTCGCTGTTTCAACGAGGCAGAAAAAACCTGGGTGAAATCTGGACATAAAGTGTCCCAAAGACAACCTGACAACTTCAACTTCGGGCGTGCTCGTCGTGCGTTTGGCGAAATCATGGGTTTTGAAACCGGTGAACTTATGCCCGGTCCCGTCCGGTTTCTTGCCCGCCTCTTTGGGCGTGCAAGCGCGCGCCGGTCGCCGGAGTTTATTGCCAACGTAATGCTTGGCTATCGCCATAATCAAAAACAATATGATGCTGCGCTCGTCGAAAAGCGCGTTCTGTCTGCTGCAGTTGATGCTTTTCTCGGGGATAATAGCGTATGGGCGCTTCCGGTCACCGCGACCAATGCATTCAAACACATGGCACCAACCAGCGATCGTAACGGCGTGCGTGACTACGCCAATCCACTATATATTAATGGGCAACCGGAAAACTACTTTGATGCCATGACGTCATTTGTGACGCCGATTTCACTGACTGGACACCCGGTTGTTACACTGCCGCTGGGTCTGGACGAGAATGGATTGCCAGTTGGGGCTCAATTGGTTGGCAAAAAAAACCGGGAGAAGCATTTGATCCAAACAGCCAGATTGCTCCACAGCGCTTTGAAAACAGTTGATTGCCCCATGCTCTTGCGTGGTGATTTGGACGCAAAGTGAACATTGGCTGCAGTGCAGAACACCTGAAAACCGGGGCCCAAGCACTCGTTTGTGGCATTAACCTGACGAGTGAAATGTGCCAAAATCTGCCTGACTTTGTTACCAGTCAAATTGCAGGTATGCGGATGAAGTGACCGTATTTAATGAACCACCCAATGGCCGCTGCATGACAAAAATTGATATTCATATTGAGATATATTGCTCTGATTTTAACAGCATGAATGAAGTTAGAAATTGCAATTGCAATTGCAATTCACATTCCTAACTTACACTGATGTATATACCTTCATTTTACAAATTTTTTGTAGGATTCGTTGCTGTAATTTTTGCAATGTCTATTTCGGACAACGCACATGCCCTTTTCGCTGGGCCAGGTTGTGGAACAGGTTGCCTGACTTACAGACATTCCGTGCCGGGAAATATTTTCCAGCAAATGCTCATAACTACAATTATGTTTTTCGGGATTTCATATTGTCTTGGATATCTCGTTGAGAAACACAATTGGGTTGTTGGTTATACACGTAAAATTCTTGCACTTGGCATTTATTTCACCCCGTTTGTCCTCAATTACTTCTCTTACTACAGGATGAATGGAGTAAGTGTAGTCATGACAGCTGCGACAACTTTTGTTTGTATATTGCTAATGAGTCATCCATTCCGTTCAAGATACAAATTCCTTGCAACAGCTTTTGCTGCGATAGATCGACCCAATGACCAACCATTAACTCTTGCGTGGTTGTCTACGTCCATTATCGCATCATGGTGTGTCGTCATCGTTTGGTATTTGTCGATTGGACCAAATTCCTGGCCATATATTTTTGTAGCGCTTTTTATATCTGGAGTCGGAGACGCTCTGGCGGAACCAGTAGGGATCAAATTTGGGCGCAATAAATATAATGTTAGAGCAATCTGGACGGATAAAATTTATGCGCGCAGCATTGAAGGAAGTATTTGCGTATTCTTGAGTGGAGTGGTTGCTGTGGTAATTGCCGGTCAACTATTTCCATATGCGAATTTCGAGCAATTTTTGTGGTCATTGATATTGATACCGATAGTCACCACAATTGCAGAGGCCAAGTCACCTCATACCTGGGACCAACCATTTATTATTGGGAGCTGTGGGTTAATATCTGCATATATTCTGCAGCTTTCACAAACTTGGTGAGTATACCAGCAGTACCCATCTATGCTCAATAACTGCCGTTCGAGCGCAAAAATCCATGGTTTGTTCAGGGCTCGAAGCGATCGCTTGCGCTTGCGCCGAAATGGAAGAGTTGGTCAAAAAGGTGAATTTGAGTTCATTCTTCCCATCCAAAATCTCCAAGACTTATGATAACTGCAACCCTCGGCTCAGTGCAGTGAGAACTCAAAATCAATTATCTCGTTTGCGTCATCTACCTGACGAGCGAATGTGACAAAATCTGCCTGACTCTGTTACCAGTCAAATGGCAGGTATGCGGGACAAACCACCGTTTTTGAATTTATCTATTGTGCAGCCAGCGACACGCCTGCCTTCGTCACTTTGTGCCATTAAGCTGGCGACGGCGGTTCTTTTTCTATCGTTTGTTGAAGCGACCTGGAACATAGTAGCGTCTTCTGCCTCTCCAATTGTGAATCTGTAGTCAAAGTTCATGCGCTCGATGAGAGCTCTCATCTTCGACAGTTCCGCAGGATCAACCCGGCTGACATCGAGGTGATATTTTGACACCTCGGTCTCAATCGTAAGACGTTTCGATCCTATTCTTACAATCACAAGAGCTTCATCGTCATCGCCTGTTTGGTGTTCCAGTGAAACTGAAACGCCACGCTGTGTTTCGTCCAACATCGGCTCGTATTTTGGAGTACGTAACAAGACAAGACTTTTGACGCCTATCTCGTCGTCGGTAAGTGCGAAAGAAACGATTTGGTCGGTCCCATCTTCTTCGCAACTAATGAACTGCACTTTCTCCATTCAACCCACTCATCCATTCAGTTTTCGACAACAAAGGTACATCCGTGAAGCGCCATTTTACGGCTCCCCGTGAGTCGAATTGCAAGAACGCTTTGCTCCGACCCGGATATTCAGTACCAATCTTTGTTTGTTCTGATTAATCGCTTCCATGCTTTTCGATTAGCTGACGCACAGTTCGGAATGTTTCACTGTCATCCGGAATGTTAAAGGTTATTGATAATTTCTGCAGGAAGAATTCGATCTGAAGCAGCTTTTCCTCAGGAGTGACGGCATCATATGTCCGGGCAATCTCGGTCAGTTTGACAATCCGTCTGTCGATGGAATTAGCGGTCTCTTCTGCGTCGTCTTTGATAGCCTTGGACAGAGCTCCTAGCTGTCGGTTATAAGAATCCAGGACAGATTGAAAATTGATTGGTTTGGTATCATTCATTCATGTAATCACTTAAAATATGGGATTTAACTAACAAGCAATACTATGCTTAATTTTTTTGGATAGTCACGTCCGTATTCGAAAATTTTCCAGTTACCCATATTTTTTTGTGCATTTTTGAAACTATGTATTGAAGTTGTGCTCCGCCTCGTGTTCTTATACAAGTTGAAAGGCGGGCACGCGTTATGAGCAACGTAGTACAATTTTTGCAAACAGTTGACACTGAAAGACTGATTAGCCCAATACCGAAACGGCCCAGAACGTCAGCGGGTAAGTTTCCGATTACCAAACGTCAAATATCCTCTGACTTTTTGGATGTGGCAAAAACCCACGGATTTAATTCGTATGCAGTCCTTGATATCAGCGAACGTCGGGAGGAATATGTATTTCCATGGATAAGCTTTCATGGTCTGGCTGAGGAGCTTGCACAACACTTCGCAGCCATCGAAGATATGACCAATTGCTCTGTTTTCTTAATGCTCAGTGAAACTAACGTTCCATTCCCTTTTACAACCGGGTTGGATTGCAGGACAAATGAAGTACCCGATCCGTCATTGCTCGACAATCAAATGGACGCTTTGTTGAGAGCATTCGGTATTATGGGAGGATACTGCGTTCCGGTATGCGCTCCCGACTCCCGGCGGAGCGTTGTCATGTACTTTGGGCCTCGCGAGGAGACATATAATCGCTACCCAAGTCTGGTGCTTGACACCATCGAAAGTTTCGATGCGATTTGGCAAGAGCAGGTTAACAAGAAATTGGAAAATCGTTTTGGCCTTAGCGCACGTGAAATTAAGTGTCTGGGGTTTCTTGCACGAGGAAAAAATGTTTCAGAAATCGGTAAGGAGTTCTCGCTTTCCGAGCACACGATTGCAGCCTACTTGAACTCGTGTGTGGCAAAAACCTCCGCGAACTCGGTTCAAGAAGCACTTTTCATCACAAACTCTGACAGGTTAATTTAAATTTGACGCGTGATGCGTACCTGGCTGTCCCGAACAAAGTACTCAGCGGCGCGCTCCCATTACTTTCCCAATGGGGATTACAAATCTCGAAGGTGCAAACAATTCTGGCTAATTGCTGGCGGACTGCGATACTGATCACATGCCCTCTTTGGGCTATTCTCAGAAGCAACATAGCGAAATAGATATCGTGCAAACGACGACATCCAAATGGCTGCATTAGTGCATTCGTAATGTCCTTCAGTTTGATTGTCGTTCGACCGGCACGGGCTGCTCTTGCGCGGTATTCATTTCTATTTCGGAGAAATTTCCGTGAGCAACTACGCTTACAAAGGGCTCTGAACAGTCGTTTGCGCTTCCTGCTGAAATGGAAGAGTCGGTCAAAAAGGTGAATTTGAACTCATTCTTCCTACCAAAGAATACTAAACATTATCCCATTGCCTCACCACAGCCTTGCGCGGTCAGGGTTCTCGCAGGCTGCCTGACGATCCACCCGATCAGGATCGCCTTCTCGCCATTGTGATTGCTCCACCGATCAGGACAGCGGTCGCGATAATCAGCGAACTGGTGATAAATACTGATGCAAAATCAAACCGGGTCAGCAGGAGACCTGCCAGAACCGGCCCGACAACTTTTCCTGTATTGCGCAACGCGCCGTAAAAGCCCATTCCCGCGCCCCGGTGCCGGGGTTTTGTACCTTCGACCAGTAAAGCAACACTGGCCGGGAATATCAGCGCTTGTGCCGCGCCTGTCAGCAGGGCAGCCACCAGAACTGCAAAGCCTGGCAATACCGGTAAAAGCGCCAGCCCGGCTGCCATTATCAGCAGCCCGCTCCAGATAATCAAACCAAAACCCCAGCGATCAGCCAGCCGTCCACCAATCGGCCGCAGGACGATGTGCGCTGCTTCCTGCAGGCTGAAAAACAGTCCGGCTTGCAGAATGGTGCCGTTTTCCTGTGAAAGAATGAACAATGGCAAAAAGGCCCTGATCGCATAGGTTACCAGATTGGCGATCAATTCCAGAAATCCGGCAAGCCATATTGCCGCGGTTCCGATACTGTTTATGAGGGCGCTCAGGGCCTGCCTGGACAAGGAATACCCGGCGGCAGGGCGGTTGGCTGGTTTTTCATCCAGCAAAACAATGGGGATGGCCGCTACCAGAGACAAGAAACCGGTCAATGTGAGTACGCTCTGAATGTCAAGGTAGACCAGGGCCAATCCGGCACACAAAGGTGCCCCCAGGCCGGCAATGGCTCGTGCCATGCCAAACACAGCAAGCCGTGTGGCACGATCCTGGTCTCCCAGATTCGCCACATAGGCGAGAGAGACCGGGCCCAGTATGGCGGTTGCAAATCCATGCACCAGGCGTAACCAGAACAGCTCTTGCGGGGTGGATACAAGCTGGTAGAGAAATGGCACAGTGGTAAACAGGCAAAGAGCCACCAGCAGCCAGATGCGGCGGCCCCAGCGGTCGGACAGCATGCCAAACAGGGGCTTGAGGATCATGCCGGTAAAAGTTGACACGGCAACAATCAGGCCGGTCATCATTTCTGATGCCCCCAACACTGCTGCAAATAGTGGCAGCAGCGGGGTTTTGGCCATCTGGTAGACCCATCTGAGAATCAGGTCAGCGGCAAATATATGGGCAAGATTTCGCCTGGTATCTGCCATGTTAAGATCCGCTACCTGCCGTTCAATGATCAATCACCAGCCGGTTTTTGGAGCTGTAATGGAGTTGCCGCTGACGGCAGGCGGGCCAGCGTGGGCAATTTTTTCGTTGAATTCGGTAATTTCCCCGTTAACCAGCTGATCAAGACGTTTGAACAGGCTGTCGATTTTTGCAAACACGTTTTCTGCCACTTCCTGCGCCTGTGCGGGGGGTCTGGTATCGGCAATATTGACAATCCACAGCAGGTTTTCCAGCGTATCATCAAAACCGGCAGGATGCCTCAGCACATCCCTTGGTGTTTCTCTTTTTGAGTTGACCAATTTGCCTTCAATATCAGCCAGTTTGTCAATCAGATCGCTGGCCAGTTCGGTTTGGTCGGGCATGATCTTGTGCATATTCTCAAGCTGTTGTTTCATCAAGCGGATACGGTTGACCGCAATATTCAGTTCCGACAATTTGTCGATGATAGCGCTGGCAAGATCATGCTGGACAGCAAAATCATCATCCGAGGTGGCGATGCGCGGGTCTTTGACCACATCGAAAACGGCGGTTTGCGCAATTTTGCCGATGGTCATGGTCACCTGATATTGTCCAGGCTTGACCGTAACCCCGTTTGGTCCATCCCCACCCTTTGCCAAAGGTTCGTATTTCTGGTTTTTCAGGCTTTTATCCAGCCTTACAGGAGCATCCTCCGACAGGTCCCAGACGAACCGGTTCAAACCGGCTCTGGTACCGGGTTTGCGCTTGTCCGGCATTTTCTCCAGACCACCGTCACAGGTGGCGATCAATACACCCTTTGCGTCCTGGATGGAGATGGAAACGGGCGAACCGGCGGTTTTTTCATCCAGCCAGTAATATATGATTGCGCCGGCGGGCGGGTTCTCCCCGGTATCGAGATATTTTCGCTGTTTTGTGCCATCGGGCATATCGGCCATATAGGATGCGCCGGGAACACCAAAAGCGGGGCTGTAATCCTTGCCGTCCCCGTTGAACAGTCCGGCACTCCAGTGAATATTCTGGCGTACCGTTGTGCGGGGCAGATAAAGCTGCGCACCATCACCTTTTTGGGCTGGCGCACGCAGTGGGGTAATGTCGTCCAGTATCCAGAATGAACGGCCATGGGTTGCCACCACCAGATCGGATTGCTTGATTTTCAGATCATAAACCGGTGATACGGGAAGATTACCCCCCATTCGTTTCCAGCTGTCACCATCGTTGGAAGTAACAAATATCCCGGTTTCGGTTCCGGCAAACAACAATCCGGCCCGTTCTGTGTCAGCGCGGATGACGCGGGTTATTTCGTCCTGCGGAAAGCTGTCGGAGATGCGCTGCCAGCTGTTACCGCTGTCAGTGCTTTTGAACAGATAGGGTTTGTAGTCTGACAGTTTAAACCGGGTGGCTGACAGATAAACCGTGTCGGCATCATGGGTTGATATTTCGACATTTCCGACATAGGCCCATTCGGGCATATCCGCCGGAGTTACATTGTCCCATTTGTCGCCACCGTCCCGGCTGACATGCACCAGACCATCGTCGGTTGCCGCCCATAATTCACCCTTGCGGTGAATCGATTCAACCACCGAAGAACAGGTGGCGTATTGTTCCGCACCGGCGCTGTCGCTGGTCAGCGGTCCACCGGAAAAATCCAGTTTTTCGGTGTCGTTGCGACTGAGATCGGGAGAGATCTTGTCCCAGCTCATGCCCTCATCACTGGTGCGAAAGACATGGTTGCCGCCAACATAGATAATATTGGCGTCATGGGGGGAAAAGTGGATGGGAAAGGTCCAGGCGAAGCGATACTTCAGATCGCGCGGTGCAAAGCCGGTCGATTCCTCGGGCCAGACATTGATCAGCTTCATCTGCCGGGTGCGGTGGTCATAACGCTGCAGGGCACCATTGCCGCCGGGGCTGGAACCGACAGCTCCGATATAGACAATGTTGGCATCGTGGGGATGTACGGCAATAAAACCGCTTTCGCCGGTTCCCGGCAATGTGGAATCAGCATAGGTGATCATCCCCCATTCCGCCTGACTTGGCACCGAGATCGAGGTGTTGTCCTGCTGGGTGGCATAGACCCGGTAGGGATATTGGTTATCGATATCCATGCGGTAAAACTGGGCGGTGTTCTGGTTGTAGATTGATGTCCAGCTGTCGCCGCCGTTAAAGCTGACGCAGGCGCCGCCATCATTGCCCTCGATCATCCGCTGCGGATTGGCGGGATCAACCCACAGGTCGTGATTATCACCATGGGGTGTGGTGATTTCATGGAAACTCACCCCGCCATCGGTGGTTTTCCACATCTGGTAATTGGTGACATAGACGGTATCGGCGTGCACGGGATCGGCAAATATGTGGGTGTAGTACCATGGACGGTGAATAAGATCGCGGTTGGGGCAGCGCAGTTTCCAGCTTTGGCCGTAATCCTGCGAGACGTAAAGACCGGTGTTTTCCTCATCGGCCTCGACCAGCGCGTATACCAGACCCTGTCTGGCCGGCGATATCGTTACCCCTATCTTGCCCAGTGTTCCCCTGGCAAAACCGTGGCATTGAGATACCTCCTGCCAGCTGTCTCCGCCATCCATGGAACTAAATAGCGCACTGCCGGGCCCGCCGGAGGACAATTGCCAGAACTTGCGATGGGCCTGCCAGGTGGCGGCAAACAATATGCGCGGATTTGAGGGATCCATTGAGATATCAATGGCACCGGCTTCATCGCTTTGAAAAAGTATTCTTTCCCAGTTGTCACCGCCGTCCAGCGAGCGGTAGACGCCACGCTCATTGCTCGGGCCAAAGGCATCGCCAAAGGCGGCGACATAGAGATGGTCGGGATTATCGGGATGAATGCGGATTTCACCGATCTGTTTGGTATCTTTAAGCCCGATATGCTTCCAGGTCCGCCCGGCATCGGTTGATTTATACATGCCGTCACCAAAGGATACATCAATCCTGATGGTGGTTTCTCCGGTACCGGCGTAGATGACGTTGCTGTCGGAAGGTGCGACAGCCAGTGCGCCGATTGTTGCGCTGCCAAGAAAGCCGTCCGAGACACATTCCCAATAGGTGCCGCCATCGGTGGTTTTCCAGATTCCTCCTGCACAGGCACCAAAGTAGAAGGTCATCGGGTGATGATAATCACCAGCCACGGCAACCACCCGTCCCCCGCGCGCAGGGCCAATGCAGCGCCAATGCAGTGCCTGCGAGTTGATCATCGATTCGATTGCTTTCATGGCGTTGTTCCTGATTAACGATTGTGCTGTGTCGGTTTGAAAAATTTCAGCATGATGGCATTAGTGCCGGATGTAAACGGGTTTTTCACATCATCAGTGATTTATAACCTTGGCTGGTTTATCTGCCGGGGCTGTAGTGAATATTACGTTGGGGTATGCGCTTATCAAACGCCGGTATTGTTGGCTATTGTCAAGCGATTGGCTATCGGCGATACTGGGCATGATGTGGTTATTTAAACTGGCACTTGTAGCGATCGGATTATATGCAGCCGTTGCCGGGCTCGCCTATTTCATGCAGTCATGGCTGATCTTCCCTGCCGGTCTTGCCGCAGGCGTTGGCGACCTTCCTGCCAATGCGCGGAATTTCGAACTGGAAACCGGCGATGGCGAGCGCATTGTTGTTGTGCGCATTGCGCCGGTTGAGCCACCGGCCGTGGCCCGCCCGGTGTTGCTTGGTTTTGGCGGCAATGCCTGGAATGCCAACGCGATGGCAAACCTGCTGCACCGGATATTTCCCGAGCATGAGATTATCGCCCAGCACTACCGCGGCTATGGCCCGAGCACCGGACGCCCGTCTGCGAAAGCACTGTTTGCAGATGCCCGGCGTGTCTATGATCACCTGGGCGCAAAGAACAATGTGGATAACGATAGTACAAAGGGCATCATCGCCATCGGATTCAGCCTTGGCGCATCGGTGGCTGTTGATCTGGCAGCAGCGCGCAAGTTACAGGGGCTGGTGCTGGTCACCCCGTTTGATTCCCTAAAGGAAATGGCCGCATCCAATTACCCCTGGCTGCCCGTGCGCCTGTTATTGCGCCATCATATGGAGGCGGCCGCCACCCTGCGCGGCGTGAACGTGCCGTTAGCGCTCATCACTGCCGCCAATGACACGGTTGTGCCCATGGCACGTTCGGCACCATTTCGCCAGGCGGCGGGTGATCTGCGTGCCGACATCGTCATTGAAGGGGCCGGTCACAACGACATTTATGACCGGTCCGATTTTGTCAGTGCGCTGCGCCATGGGGTTGATGCTGTGGCGGGTAAATGAAGGGAAGAGGTGCCGCTCATGGTAACTGCATCCGGTTTCACCTGGAAAATGTGGGAGCACGTTGACAGCAACGGTAATTCACACTGAATTATATGGCCACTTATAGCAGAAACACTTTTTTTGCTCACGGCTATTCGGGCTTACGCCC
>JAAEMP010000379.1 GCA_024225445.1 Hyphomicrobiales bacterium
GGTGTCAGCAATAGCCAGGACAACATGGCCGGGGACGGTGCTAAAGCCGTAACAGGACAGATCGAGCAAGGCCGGCCCCATGCGGCCAGGCTGTCGCCATGGTGGCGGATTCTCCAGCCGCGACAACGTTGGCTGTGAGGCTAGTGCACGAACGCTGTCCGGCAACCGCTCGAAGGCAATCTTCAAAGCCGGGTCATGACGCAGCTCATCAAGGTCATCACAGTCTTCATGTCCACAGCAAATCGCAAACATGCGCGCGCGGATCATGGCGGGGTGATCGTGGGTGATACGGGCCGCATCGCGCTCGTCACGCAAGCATGAAGCGAGCATCCCGGCAAAGTTCAGTCTCTTCTCAATCTCGCGCAGTATCAGCACACCGCCGTCAGAAGAAAGTGAGCCTCCATCAAAGCGGGCATGAATATCCAGAGATTCAACAGGTGACAGACCGCGGAGAAACAGGTTATCTTTATTCATGGCGGGCCGGACTTTCTGCTGGTGGTGGATGATCTTGTCTAGACACCAAAATCATACGCTATTTCAACAGCTTGTTCCACGCCCGTCAGCTATATTATGCACTCTGGTGAATAATCCGGGCTAGCGGTTGGCGAGCGAAACACGATTTTGAGACGCAGGGGCAGGATGTTTACTTCAGGATTAGAAACGGATGACGATGCGGCGCTCGTCTATCAGCGATGCAGGCATCGCCCAACGGGTAAAGAACTCTCCTTGCATGAACTGTTGTGTTTACTCCTCAATGAAGTGCCAACGTCAATGTATGGGTGAGGACAAGCTGGTCACCCTGTTTCAGGAGAATCTTGCGGTCGCAATTAAGTTTGGTGCTGTCAATTGCTCTGACTTTACCAGGGTAATTGCAGGTGCAACCATTGCTGAAGAATTTCTGGTTTTATTCGGAAATTTTCTTAAACAACTTGTTTTCAATGACTTCTTCGTATCTTGTATCCCGCCGCACAAGATTATCAACAATCAACCTTACCTGATAAGCATCAATCTGCTCTTCGGTATACTGATCTGCGGTTATTGGTGTCTTGGCTGGATCCAGTGAAGACCCTCGAAGTCGCCAATTGTAGTCATCAAAGTCGATATAGCCACCTATTTTCAATAACCGGTCACATAGAAAAAAACTCAACGCGTCGATTGCAAAAGTGTGGGCGCCATCCAAAAAGCAATAGTCAAAAAGCGGCATGCCATTTTGTGAGTTGATTAATTTGTTCAGGGCCCAATTATAGGAATCGAAATATTTGGTTGTATTGCCGTAATAGAAAATTTCATTGGAATAAATATTCAGTGTTTTCTTCGCATTGTCGACGACCGATTGATAATCAAATAAATGTAATACGGCATTGGGAAAAGCGGCGCAGATATTTTTGGGTGTCCCAACCTGGTATATGCCCAGTTCAGCATAGTGAAAACAATGATCGGGTTGATACACAGTTTTAAGAAATTCACATATTCGAGGAGTTCCTTGGCTTCCCACATTGAGTGTTTCCGGGTACCAGTTTTTCATAATATACCTTTGATATTCACGTTAACTGAATTGAAAATTCGGTGAAATCAGTCGTCATCAAATTTTTTTGGAACATGATTGCCTCAACAATCAGCCATTTTAGCTGACAGTTATATGGTGTTGCAAGCACTCACTTTGAAGTATTGTGCCGGGCGTGGGAGTTTATCAGCCAGCTAAACCGATAAATCGGTAACGAAAAGCGATAAGTGACTTTGCATTTTTCTAGCTTTGTGCAAATCTATAAAACTGGCTCGACCAAAACTGTGGATAGTCGTGTCAGGGTGGGAATTGAGGGATGAGTAATATTCGATATGCAGATAAAAAAGTTTAGTATGAATTTATTGCCCGGGACTATTGTTCATTCGAGGTTCCAATGAAAATAGTTCGTAATTCCGTTCAGGAATACTGCTTCATAAATGACAAGCAGGCATATGGAACAAGTACCGCCTTGGGGGGAGTCGCCGGATGATCAGTTATATCGTTAAGCGTACGCTTTACATGATCCCGACACTCGTATTAACCAGTATATTGGTCTTTGCGCTGATTGAACTGCCACCGGGTGATTATCTGGAATCCTATGTCGCCGAACTTTTGGCTGCGGGCGAAACAGTTGACCCGCAAAATATCGAATATTTACGCCAGGAATACGGCTTTGATCAGCCCACATGGCAGCGCTACTTTATCTGGGCTACGGGAATGGTCGTTGGTGATTTTGGCTATTCATTTGAATATGAATTGCCAGTCCGCGAAGTGATAGGTGACCGTCTGTTGTTTACAATGATACTGACTTTTTTTACGGTTATCTTTACCTGGTTGATAGCATTTCCAATTGGAATTTATTCGGCTACACACCAGTATTCCTGGGGTGATTATGGTTTAACCTTTTTGGGGTTACTGGGTTTGGCAACTCCGAACTTTCTGCTGGCCCTGTTATTGATGTATTTTGCAAATCAGTGGTTTGGAATATCTATTGGCGGACTGGTTGACCCGGAACTGGTAGACCAGCCACTAAGCTGGGAAAAATTCAGGTCCGTGTTGGCCCATATCTGGGTTCCGGTCATTGTTATCGGTACGGCAGGAACGGCTGGCATGATCAGGCGGGTGAGGGCCAATCTGCTTGATGAGTTACGCCGCCCGTATGTGACAACCGCAAGAGCGAAAGGATTATCTGAGTTTCGCGGGCTGATGAAATATCCTTTTCGCATGTCATTGAACTTTTTCATAGCCGATATTGGTGGAATATTGCCATCGATTATTTCCGGTGCGGAGATTGTTGCGATCGTTATGTCGCTCCAGACCACTGGTCCGTTATTGATTGCCGCTCTGCAAAGTCAGGATATGTATCTGGCCGGTTCGTTCCTTATGCTTTTGGCTTTTTTGACCGTTATCGGAGTGCTGATATCGGACATATTGTTGGCCGTTCTTGATCCGCGTATCAGGCTTTCGGGAGGGATGAGTCGATGAGTGATACTATTGTCCATTACGTCAACAAAGATTCCTTCGACGCAAAGGAAATCGAAAAACTGACTCCTGATCAGGAGAAAGTATTTCTGGCCTCGCAAAAGAAGTTAATGTGGTGGAAATTCAAACGCCACAAAATAGCGGTTGTTTCAGGAGTTTTCCTGCTTCTTTGTTATCTTTCGATCTTTATGAGCGAAATGCTCGCGCCTTATTCTCTTGAAACCAGAAACACCAAATACATCTATGCTCCACCTCAATCTGTGCACTGGATGCATGAAGGTGAGTTCATTGGGCCTTTCGTATATGGGTTCAAAACAAAATTGGACATGAAAACGCTGAAGCGGGTTCATTCACCCGATATCAACCAGGTGCAAAAACTGCGGTTTTTTTGCACTGGTGACAAATATCATTATTGGGGACTTATTGAAGGCGATTTCCATTTTATCTGCCCGCCCGAAAATGGACAGTTCTTCTATCTTGGCTCCGACAGATTGGGCCGGGATGTATTTTCACGTATTATTTATGGGGCACGGATATCTCTGACGATTGGCTTGGTGGGGATTTCAATTTCCTTCACGCTCGGCATCATTTTGGGTGGTTTGGCCGGTTATTACGGTGGCTGGGTTGATCTGGTTGTGCAACGGGTTATTGAGGTTGTCCAATCATTGCCATCGATACCATTGTGGCTGGCTTTGGCTGCCATAATGCCGGTAACATGGAGTCCAATTCTGATCTATTTCGGCATCACTATCATATTGGGACTGATTGACTGGACAGGTCTCGCCCGCGCTGTTCGCTCCAAATTATTATCATTGCGTGAAGAAGACTACGTACTGGCCGCACGCTTGCTTGGAGCCAAACCTTCCCGCGTCATCGGACGACATCTGGTGCCTGGATTTATGAGCCATCTTATTGCTTCAGCGACTATCACCATACCTACCATGATCCTTGGTGAAACAGCATTGTCGTTTCTGGGCTTGGGTCTGCGCTCGCCGATCGTATCGTGGGGCGTGTTGCTCAATGAAGCCCAGAATATCAATGTCGTGGCTTTGTATCCATGGCTGATGTATCCGGTGGTTCCGGTGATATTAATCATCCTGGCTTTCAATTTTTTCGGTGATGGCTTACGTGATGCTGCTGACCCTTATGGATAATCGACTGGACTCATGTGCGAAGAGTTGGCGATCAAATCATCAGCTTTGGCCCATTTGATATTTTGCTGGCTGGATAACAGGTCCAGGAGTTTTTCAAGCACGCTCCAGCATAAATCATCGTGAACTAAATGGTGTGTCAAAATACCAATTGGAGCAAACGCATTCCGCCGAGCAGTTTGCAGGTTAGCAACAAGATCATCCAGCACATCATCAAGGGCCTTTGCAGTCTTGTTTTGTTTCCAGTCAATAATGTCTACATGGGTGTTTATCCAACGAACGTTCTTGTTCAGAATTTTCCAGCCAAAACCGGAAATGCCGGTAAACCCGATACTTTTGATTTCTGAGGCAACTTGAGCATCAATTCTGTTCCAGGGTGGAACCAGGATTTTTGACAGCCGTTCACCAAACAAGTCAACCATTGCAGCTTGCCCGGTTTGCAGTTCACCCAGTACTTCATAAACTGACCTGTGGTTTCCCAGTTCAGCTTTTTTTTCATTTTCACCGGCATGATTGATATGCGAATAGCCGTGTATGGCGGGTGTAATCAATTCATGATTGTTGATAAAATCACCAAGTTCAGGCCGGGCAAATTTTGGAATAATTGCCAACAGTAATGGGATATTGCGGAACTCGCAAAGGTTTTGCAAACGCATTAACTCTGGCGTTATTTCAACCGCATCGTCATCTCGCAAAAATACCGGCACCCTATGTCCGCTGGCTGACCATATTGCCAATTCATTCAATAGCTTGTCAGAGTGTTTTGTTTCATCCCAAATGCCCAAATCAATCACCCGACCTTCGGTTTAGGGCGCTCCAGCACCGGATCAATAATCTGTTTCAGTTGCCCTGCTGTTTGACCGCCAGAGCGCTCGTTGTCAAAAAAATCGCGGGCACCCTTCGCCAGTGAAACCACTAAATGACGGTTATTCAGCAACCGTGACAAGATTTGCGAATAAGATTTGACATCGGGTGGCGTTGCCAATAATCCACTTCGTTCATGTTCTACAACTAGCGGCACACCGGTATTGTTTAAAGCTGCAACCGGACAACCGCGACTGGCTGCCTCAAGATAAACCATCCCGTATGCTTCGCGCCATCCTGGCCAGGTTAACAGATCTGCATGGTCAATCAGATGAAAAATTTCTTCCGGTTTAACTTCCCCAATCAAGTTGACCCGGTTTTTCGTGTCCCAGTCGAACATTGCTTTGACTTCGTCAAAACCTGGGCCACTACCCGCAATTACCAGCGACCATTGCCGGTCGTCCAGGAGTTTCAGGGCCTGGGAGAGTATCTTGTAGCTTTCCATCTTGGCGCCCGGGCGCATCATTGCCGGGGTAAACAGTTTTAGCCCGCCAGACCACAAGCTATCGGCATCCGTGCCACTTTCCAGCGCCTGGGCATTGGTAAGCAGATTGATATCCAGAAATGGAGGAATCCAGAATATTTTGTCTTTCGGCACGAGACTTTCAAGGTACTCTTTATCATTATAGGTCATGACGATATTTGCCTCGGCCATGGCGATACATCTTTGCGCCTCAACTCGCCATTTGTCCCATTCGCCATTTGGACCCTGGCCGGTTTTACAAGGTTTTCCAAGAACCAGTGGGATATCCAGTTGATTGCAGATATGCATTCCCAACCAATCCGGGGCCTTGCAGTAATTATGAAAACTAAACCACAAATCCGGTTTTCTTTTTTGCTGCCCCCACAGTTTTATCAGTCTCTCAGCTTCCTCGATCGCACCCTGCCTGCGAATATTGAAATACTCTTCACTCCAGCGTTTTGAATAACAAATATATCGACTCGCCAGAAAAACGTTATAGCCGGCCTTTTCCAGTGCAGCGTATAAATTGCCGGCCATACGCCGGTCACCGGAAGGAATAGGGTGGTCAGGAGGTTTTAACGGCGCATAAAACGCAATCGACGGTTTTTCCATCAAACAATGTTCTGTAATTGAGTATTCATGTTATGATTTCTAGCCGGATTACATAGTCAATCCTAGGGTCAGGACTCATTAATAAACGCCATTCTGCGGCACTGACTTTGTTTTAAGGAAAGGCGTAAACCCGCAGGAAGTCGCCTGACTTTCAAGGGGTTACAACGTATCCAGAGGCAAAGTCAGTGCCGCCCGCAGAGTTTGACAAGGAGGGCACGCCTCCTGGTAACAAATGCTCGAAAAGGCAATCAGCCTGCTCTTGCGCTTTCTTATCAGTATTCGTACCCTCCTTGTCAAACACAATGGCGTTTATTAATAGGTCCTGACCCTAGGTCATGGATCCATAATCAGGGCCGAAAAGGTGGTAGAACTGCAAAAATATACCAGTAATAGTGAGCAGGGTGGGCTCTTTGCCTGTTCAAGCGCTTTAAAAATCCTGCCATCGACAAAAAACCAAATTCGCCTTGTTTTTGCCTGCAGGTTGGTTTTAATAAGCCGATGCAAAATTGTATGATTATTCGAATTTATCAATTTGACGCCGGGCTCAATCTGACAGGCTGTAGGAATATTACAATATGAAGCGCCTGGATGATGTGCGTATCCTGATGTATAGCCATGATACATTTGGGCTTGGTCATTTTCGACGGTGCCGGGTAATTGCTCACGCCATTGTTGAGCAATTTAAGGGTGTATCTGTAGTAATTATCTCAGGTTCACAGATTGCCGGGGCATTTGATTTTCGTGCTCGCGTGGATTTTGTCAAAATTCCCTCGGTTATCAAGCTTTATAATGGTGAATATGATTCAATATCCGATCATATCAGCATTGACGAGATTCTGATGATGCGCAAACAAATTATCCAGCGCACAGCAGAAGTGTTCAAGCCGGATATTTTTATCACCGATAAAGAACCGTTAGGCCTGAGGGGGGAATTGGAACCAACCTTGCAGATGTTGGCAGGCGGTGACACTAAAGTGATACTTGGATTGCGTGATGTCATGGATTCGCCATCAGCTTTGCAAAAGGAATGGGAAAAAGGGGACATCCTTAATAAAATCAATAGGTATTATGACCGGATATGGGTTTATGGACCGGAGAATTTCTGGAATCCGCTTGGCGGGCTGGATGTTGAAGAAGAATTGTTCGATCGATTGATTTATACGGGGTTTCTGCTTCGAGAGCCCACAACAACGCCACATTTGGAACTGCACCATTCTCCTGAAGAGTTTATCCTGGTTACTACCGGTGGCGGTGGAGATGGCAGTCCACTGATGGAGCAGGTGCTGGCTGCAAGGGAGCTGGATATTTCCAATGATTTCCCGTTATTGATGGTACTTGGACCATTCATGAAAACGGAGAACCGTGAGCGTATTCGTCTGCGCGCATCCGCTTTGCCAAATATTACCGTTGTGGATTTTGAGGCGAGGATGGAATTGCTTTTGAATAAAGCCACCGCGGTAGTGGGTATGTGTGGATACAATACCTTTTGCGAGGTTTTATCCTTTGACAAGAAAGCCTTGTTTGTACCGCGAACCAAGCCGCGTAAGGAACAATATATTCGAGCTTCCCGGGCGCGCGAACTGGGCTTGTGTGAAATGTTGACACCTGAAGAAGCATCAATTCCTAAGGTATTGGCTGAGATGCTAAATGGTTTGCCGGGTATCAAACCGCCGTCAATTGCTCTGGAGCAAACCTATCTTGATGGCCTGGGTAATATTTGTATAGATATTGAAAACCTGATCAACGCAAAGGCACCGCATCCGCGTCCCAGATTGGAAACCCACTTTGTGGAATCTACAGTTATTTAGAATACTGGAAAGTTCAGGCTTTTGGGCAACACAATACAAATCGGCATAGTGCTGAAAGGCTATCCGCGTCTCTCAGAGACTTTTATTTCGCAGGAAATTCTTGCGTTGCAGAATCGGGATTTCAAATTCCATATAATTTCATTGCGCCATCCAACTGATAGGACAATCCATTCAGTGAACAGGGAAATTACCGCTCCTGTAACCTATCTGCCAGAGTATATACATTATGATCTGATAAGAGTGCTTAAATCCTGGTGGCGTGTTCGCAGATTTCCCGGTTATAAAAAAGCCTGGCAAAATTTCCGCAGTGATCTGGCCCGGGATATCACCAGAAACAGAATCCGCAGATTTGCCCAGGGATTGGTAATTGCAGCGGAATTTGGCGACAGCGTTTCGGCGCTTTACGCTCATTTTCTGCATACGCCAACTTCTGCCACCCGTTATGCCGCAACGATAATATCAAAGCCGTTTGCGATTTCGGCACATGCAAAAGATATCTGGACGTCACCGGACTGGGAAATTTCCGAAAAACTTCGCGATTGCAAATGGCTGACTACCTGTACTGCCGGTGCTCGCGATCATCTGCAGAGTTTGTGTGACAAACCGGAGAAGATTCATTTGGTTTATCATGGCCTTGATCTTGCCCGGTTTCCCCCGCCACCTGATAATCGGTCAATACGCAAAGGCGAAAACGCCGATGAGGTATTCAGAATTATTACCGTTGGACGGGCGGTTGCTAAAAAAGGACTGGATAATCTTGTCAATGCGCTGGCCTTGCTGCCGCCTGAGTTACACTGGCACTGGACCCATATCGGTGGAGGCGAACTTCATGAGCAGTTGGTTAAGCAGGCAAAAAGACTGGATATACTGAAGCAATGCCGGTTTTGTGGCGCAGTGGAACAGGCTGACGTCATTGCTGCCTATATCCAAAGTGATTTGTTTGTCCTTCCATGTCGTATCGGCGAGGATGGTGATCGTGATGGTCTGCCCAATGTAATTATTGAAGCCCAAAGCCAGGCCCTGGCGGTCATTTCAACGCCAATTTCAGGGGTTCCAGAATTGATTGTTCATGGCGAAAACGGCCTTTTGGTCGAACCCGATGATCCGGAATTACTGGCTTCCGCGATTGTCAAATTGGCTGCTGATCCCGAACTGCGAAACGAAATGGGTCGGGCAGGGGAATTGAAGGTGCGTAGCGAATTTGATCATTTGTCGACCATTGGGGATCTGGCCGATTTGCTTGGTGATTTACCCTTCACAAACTCTCATGATACGAACCAGCAGGCGGTGTAAATATATGATCCAGAAACCCACAATTATGTTCTATGTCCAGCACTTGCTTGGTATTGGCCATGTATTTCGGGCGATGCGTGTCGCAAAGGGTTTGGCCAGGGCAGGTTGTGAAACGCATATTGTCTGGGGGGGATCCAGGATTGCCGAGATGGACACCAACGGGATTAATATGCATTTTTTGCAAGCGGTGCATGTCAGTGACGAGGATTTCAAAGCTTTGCTGCTGGATGACGGAACCAAAATAGATGAGGCCGGTATCAAGTCGCGCGGGGCTCACCTGTTGAGACTCTTTGCGGAAATAAAGCCTGATATTGTTATCACTGAAGCCTATCCGTTCGGTCGAAGACAAATGCGGTTTGAACTCATTCCATTTATCGAGGCAGCATGTAACACACATCCAAAACCGCTGATTGTCAGTTCGATCCGTGATATCCTGCAGGAAAACCGCGCACCAAAAAGAGTCCGTGAGTCGCTGGATGCCATTCACAACTGGTATGATATTGTTATGGTCCATGGAGACCCGGCGCTCATTCCGATTGAAGCGACGCTGGAACATTCAGAAGAGATAATCGATAAAGTGCGCTATACAGGACTGGTGACCCCTGATGCCATTGACCGATCGGTGGCACCATCCATTTTGCCGGATGTGATCGTATCTGCTGGTGGTGGTGCTGTCGGCAAGGCATTAATGCACGCTGCAGTTGACGCGATGCACTACTGTAAGACGTTTCCCACAAACTGGTGCCTTACCACGGGGCCTGATCTGCCTCAGAAAGAATTCGAACTGGTATGCGCCCACGCACCACCAGGCATGCGGATTACCCGCTTTGTAACAGATCTGGCCAATGTTATGGCTAATGCTAAAGTTTCAGTTTCAAGAGCCGGTTATAATACGATTGGTGACATATTGCGAGCTCAATGCCCGGCAGTACTGGTGCCATTTGCCGGTGGGCTGGAGACAGAGCAGCTTCGCCGCGCTCAAATGATGGAAAAGCAAAAATTGGCGGCATTGCTTTTGGACCAGGATCTTGATCCGCGCTCATTGGCTGCTGCAATTGACAAGGCCGCTTTTTTGGAGCGAAGAATTGCCAGGTTTGATTTGAATGGGGCCGACAGCGCCGCACAAATGCTAATTGATGAATTCAGCCGTTCTCGGTAGTCAATTTGGATATTATGGTTGCGATCAATCAAACAGATATCTCGGTCATAGCTTTGGTTATTTTCATTGAACAGCATCGAGCCGTAATATTTGACCCGGACGGATAATAAACGGCGCATTTATGGAATTAAGTTTTGCCAACTGGTAAACGTCTATTCCTGTTCGTCGCGATATTGCAAACAAGGTATCACCAGTCTTTACCGTTACCGTGTGTTCACCCCGATAAGGATTTTGCATATCTTTGTTGTCAGCAATGATATTATTGATATCAAGTTTACGCCGATTTTTGGTGTTTCCTGGCACCGACGATGTAACAATCGGATCAATCTTAACCGGCAGTTCTTGTGCCAGAGGCTGTTTAGGTATTGATTTCAATATCTGTGTAAGGGATTTTTGCCCGGTAATAACCGGATTTTGAGTAGGAATAACAACTGCCGTTCGCGGTAACGTATTTTGGTTACTTGTCAAAATTATTGCTATCAACACGCCAACACCGCAACTGATCGAAAGTGCTACTGAAAATATTTGCAATCTCTTCATCTGATACCTGCTCAGACTTTCCGTTCAGGCTCTGGGTAAAGATGGTAATTCACTGGCCCGGAATTAAATTATCTCGGTTAGTATCGCGGGTTACAGTTAATAGATTCATAAATTATCGAATTAAGTTTTAACTCAAGTCATCATTCAGTGGAGAATTCATTGATGCCAAAATCTAAAGACCTCTATGGGTTTTCAGATAATTTACTGATAATCATTTCCAGGCACTCTATTGAAAGAGTTATCAGATAAGGTGTGTCATGGTGTTTTTTTGAAGGAAAAATAGAGAATTCGGAATCGTTGGTACAATTTGAAGTTCCGACAAGTTTGCCCAGTTCAAATTCCAGGCTCTCGAGAGGAAAAGCCAATCCCTTGGAATGTGAAAAGCAAATTGGCTGCAGTGGGAATATGGAAACCTTTTTTTCGGGCAGTGTGGACAAAGTGAAATCCCCACTGTGAACAAAACTGATATCTTCTACACCAACCAACAGAATATTTTTGATGCTTTCCAATTTGGTCATGGAGTGCAAAGTTGCCAACGAATGATCAAACCGCTTGCCGGTAAAACCAAACGCCATAAACAGCGGAGCATCGATATGACAGAGACACTTTTCAAAATCGGTACTGTCCTGTTCTTCTATGTGGACAACTTTCGTTTGCGTTTCCAGATACGCCCTGCCTTCCAGTGAATCAAGATCGCCGATAATTGCCTGCGGCATGACGTTTATTTTCTGCAACCTGTTGGCACCACCATCGGCAGCTATCACCGCATAACCTTGGTGCATCAATTCTTCAAACAATTCAAAATTCATGTCAGCTGGCCCAACCAGCAGGATCGGCTGTTCAAATTGAAGAATTTCCGATTTATCGCTCATCTTGAACATACCTTTTAAACAAGTCGGATGGATCAAACCAAACCAGTCAGGGCGTTCTTTGCAGATCCATAATTACAAACTGTTGCCTTGCGTCATACAAAATCTTGTATATATACTCAATCTATCTCTCTGGGGTGCGCATCAGCGCTGAGAAAAACCCATAGAACCTGAACCAGATAATGCTGGCGGAGGAAGCAAGAGGTGCAGGTGCCAGTTTTCGGGCGTCGGTTTTTCTCCTTTGTCACATTTAATGCCAACAAGAGGCACGGACCAAGGACATTACTACCATGACCACTGATTTCACGACGAAAATATTCTCAGCTACAGCAGGCGCACTTCTGTTTGGTTTTACCACTTTGACCGGTACATTGGCTCAGGATAAACCAACACTGACCATTTATACCTATGATGCGTTTGCGGCAGATTGGGGTCCGGCTCCAAAAGTGAAGCAGGCATTTGAAGAAAACTGCGAATGCAGTTTGCACTTCGTTGCAGCTGATTCATCAATTGGTGCATTGAGAAAAATTCAACTGGAAGGTGCCAATACCAAAGCTGATATTGTTTTGGGACTGGACACCAACATTGCCGAAGCTGCCCGTTTAACCGGATTGTTTGGTGAACATAACATCAGCCCGCAAAATCTCGCAATTCCATCAATTCGAAATTCTCAATTATCTGGCGATACTTATATCTCAGGCTGGACAGACAAAATATTCCTGCCGTTCGATTACAGTTATTTCGCATTCGTTTACAACAAGGAAAAAACAGCCAACCCGCCATCGACCTTTGAAGAACTGGCAGCGAAGCCGGATGATTTCAAAATTATCATACAAGATCCTCGCTCCAGCACACCAGGACTTGGCCTGCTGTTGTGGATCAAATCCATTTATGGCAAGGATGCCGCAAAAATCTGGAAATCTATTTCACCGAAAATATTGACAGTTACCAAAGGCTGGTCTGACGCCTACGGACTGTTTCTAAAAGGTGAAGCAGATATGGTTTTATCCTACACAACGTCTCCGGCCTATCATTTGATTGCTGAAAACGACGCAAAATTTGCTTCCGCTGATTTTGCCAATGGACATTACATGCAAATCGAGGTTGCCGGAATTCTGAAATCCAGCAAGAACCGGAAATTGGCTCGCGATTTCATGAAGTTCATGCTTTCAGACAGGTTTCAGGATATCATACCCACCACCAACTGGACCTATCCGGTGGTTAAAACCAAACAGGGATTGCCTGAAGGTTTCAATTCACTGTCAGTTCCCACCAAGAGCCTTTTGATGAAAGGCAAAGAGGTCGAGGCGAACAGGAAGCAGTGGATTGAAGACTGGTTGCTGGCAATCAAAAAGTAGGTTTATGAAAACGCCGATGGCTAAAAAGCGGAACCGTCAGTAATTCTTGAACAGACTCCTGGAGGCAAACAATGAACTCTGCCGGATCAGTCAAACCCTATCGAGCAATGTTGCTGGCTGGAATTCTGGCCGGTATTTTCCTGATCATACTGGCCGCGATAATTCTTGTTCAATTATTGATATTTCCCCTTGGTGACGTCAACCGGTTTGCAATTGGTTTTTTTGACAAGAGAATCATCGAGACAATACTGTTCACAATCTACCAGGCTGGCCTGTCAACGATTTTCTCAATCATTGTCGGTGCAGTGCTTGCATGGTCGTTGGCAAACAGACAGGATTTTCCGTTTCGCAATGCACTAATCGCACTGATCTCATCAGCGCTGGTTCTGCCTACTCTGGTGGTGGTGCTGGGAATTGTAACGGTCTATGGCCGCAATGGTTGGTTGGCAGATATCACTAACACTATATTTTCTGAGAAATTGCCGTTTTCGATATATGGTCTGACCGGTATTTTGCTGGCTCACACATTCTTTAACGCTTCTTTTGCGGCCCGGATATTTTTGCACCGCTTTGAAACCATTCCCGATGAAAGGCACAAATTGTGTTTTGCGCTGGGTATAGGATTTTGGCGAAGGTTGAAAATTGTAGAACTGCCTGTAGTAGTCAGTGCCCTGCCAGGTTTGGCAATTACCATATTTCTTCTTTGCTTCACATCTTTTGCAATCGTGCTGACACTTGGTGGTTCGCCCGCCTATAACACTCTGGAAGTTGCCATTTACGAGGCGATCAGGTTCGATTTTGATCTGCCCAGGGCTTTTCAACTTGCGATGACACAAATCACCATTTGTTTCATTCTGGTTTTCCTGGCCAATTCACACCCCGATACCCTGTCACCACCTGCATCTGTAAAAAGATTATCGAGATATCAGCACCTCTATTCATCGGGTGAAATACTTTTTCAATATACTGTAATTTTGGTGTTTGCGATATTCTTTGTGTCCCCGTTAGCGGCAGTTGCAGTAGATGGAGCAGGGCCACAATTTGTCCGCATCTTTGTTGAACCAATATTTCTCCGGGCTCTTGTCAACAGCATTTTGATTGCCGCCGCTTCTACCGTCGTGGCGCTTACATTTTCGCTTGCCATTGCCAGCGCTACTGCAACTCTGTCATTGCCTGTGCGTCTTACCCAACTAAGTAGAAATTCCTCGTTTTTTTCAGGCTCACTGGTTTCGCGTATTTTGGCTTCATTACTGTCAATCTCAGCTATGGTATATCTTGTTTTTCCGGCATTGGTTATGGGGCTTGGGTTCTTCCTCCTGTTTCAACGCCTTGGAGGAAATCCGGTAATTTGGGCAGCGTTTGTTGTGACAATTGCCAATTCACTAATTTCTATTCCATTTGCTGTCTCCATATTGCGCCCGGCAATAATTGCAACCGCCAAAAAACATGATCGGTTATCTGCTTCCCTGGGCCTGGGCAAATGGCTGCGCTGGAATATGGTTGATTGGCCCGCACTGAAAAGCGATATCACCTATGCAGCAGCACTGGCATTCTGCTTCTCATTGGGTGATCTTGGCGTAATTGCATTATTTGGCAGTGATGAATTCAGAACTTTACCCTGGCTGCTTTATCAAAAGTTTGGTTCTTATCGTACCCAGGAAGCCGGAGCAATCGCGCTGACATTGCTGTTATTGGTTATCATGATCTTCTGGCTTGCCCAGCAAACCTCCAAACAGGAGAAATCCGGTTGACCTGGCTCAGTCTCGAAAACGTTCAATTTTCCCATGTCCCAACCGGTGAGAAAGGTCATGACGCGGGCACTGGCAACACTTATCAATTTGATCTGCAACTTGAAGCCGGGAACATTCTTGCAGTTCATGGACGCTCAGGTTCAGGTAAATCGACATTGCTGGATATTATTGCCGGTTTTTTGAATCCGACAGTGGGGAAAATCACTCTGGATGATCGTGATATTACCGGCCTGCCACCAAGCGAGCGTGAAATTTCGGTACTTTTCCAGAAAAACAATTTGTTTGAGCATTTGAGTGTTCTTCAAAATGTCTGCCTCGCTCTCAGTCCGGATAAAACTCCTGATTTCAGGCAAACACAACGCGCGATACAAATGATTGCCCGTGTAGGACTGGTAAATTTTGAAAATCATAATGCAAGCATACTTTCGGGAGGCCAGATGCAGCGAACGGCGCTGGCGCGTGAATTGCTTCGCCGGACAAAGCTGATCCTGCTTGATGAACCCTTTAACGGCCTGGATGAAGAATCAAGAGAAGTGATGCTGCCCATGCTAAGGCAGGCTGTGGAAGAACGCCGTTGTTCGATAATTCTTGTCACCCACGA